>LFSI01000051.1:33467-49935 GCA_001512545.1 Clostridia bacterium DTU065
CGGGGAAATCACCATGATGGAGCCGCTGAAAGTTAGTATTGACGGCGGATCCACTTGGAAAACCTTAGCTAAACACATGGTACTTGCAGAACAAACTGCGATCTCGGGCATCGAGGATATCTACAATCTCAAGTATCAGCAGGTGTTCAGGTTTCCCGGGGATAAAGCCCTGGATGAAGGACGTGTCTATAAAACAGGCATTACTATTTGGGTTATTCCAATGATCTAGTTTTCGCAACTGCAATATGGTGTTTTCCTGCCGAGAGTGCATGCAGGCGGGATATAGAAAGGGGCACAGACATGCGTCTAGCTGTGATTAAGCGAAGATTTGAAGAGCTTCGCCGGCAAGCTTATTGGGATATTGCACCGCTTCCTAAAATGCAGAAAACCACCTGCATCTACGTTGGACCTGGAAAGTATGCAGACTGGAGGGACCATTCTCCTATCTCGTCTGGTGAGGTTTGGGCAGACCCAGGTGAAACTGCTTTTCTGGAGTTCTCCGGCGATTTTTCCGAGAGCAATCACTGGTTTGACATATCCCTCGGCGGTGAGGCTTGTTTGTTCGTCGATGGGGTTCCCTATGCAGGACTGGACGAGAACCACCGCTTGGTTCCCATTCCAGAAGGGTACCATCAGTTCAAAATCGAGGCATTCAACAACAAAACAGTGCCTCAGAAGCTGGCCAGGGCGCACATTGTCAGCATCGACTGGGATTTGGACAATCTGACCAACATTGCTTTACAAGCGGTAAAGCTGGGAGAAGTCTCAGGTGCCGTCATCGCCGAGGCTTTCGAGGACGTTCTGACACGAGTTTTGGTGCACTTGGCCAAAGCACAAGACCGTCAAAATTTGGTTCAAGCCGCTTTGGAAATGCTAGATGATGAACTGGAAAAGTTTAGGCACAACAAGCTTCCGGGAAAGCTGGTGCTCATACCCCAAAGCCATATCGATCTTGCATGGCTGTGGCCTGAAAAAGAAACAGTACGGAAAACTTCACGGACGTTTTCCACAGCACTGAGGTTGAGCGAGATGTACGATGAGTTTGTTTATCACCAGAGCCAACCTCAGCTTTTTCTCCATGCAAAAACCTACTATCCAGAACTGTACGAGGAAATCAAAGATGCGGTAAAAACCGGGAAGTTCCAGCTGGTCGGCGGCATGTGGGTGGAACCAGATTGCAACATGCCTTCAGGAGAAGCATTCGTAAGGCAGATCCTGTACGGGAAGAAGTTCTTTCAGGACGAGTTTGGTGTGGTACCAACTGTCGAATGGCTACCGGATGTATTTGGGTTCAGCCCAAGCCTGCCGCAGCTGTTGAAGGACTCAGGAACTGAAGCTTTCATGACCATCAAAACGGGGTGGAACGACACTAACAAGATGCCCGACGGCGTTTTCAACTGGCGCGGCATCGATGGCAGCAGAATACCGGTGTTTATTCCCAGAGCTTTGAACGAGGACGTTACAGTCACCGACGTTTTGCAGGCCATGGAAAATGCAAAAAGGACTACTGCAGTAGCTGAAGTGGCCCACCTGATGGGGTACGGCGATGGAGGCGGCGGAGTGACTTTCGACCAGATGAACAAGGGTCGGCTGCTGGCAAAGCTCCCTGCTCTGCCCCGAATTGAGTTTGGCAACATCAATTCGTATGTGAAAGAAAGCATTCTGAATAGACCGATCAAACACACCTGGGATGGAGAACTGTACTTAGAACTCCACAGGGGCACAACAACGACTCAAGCTAGAAACAAGAAATGGAATCGTAAGTTGGAGTTCAAGATCAGAGATGTAGAAATCCTGTCTTCTTTAGCGCGCGCTCTGGGAGCAGACTATCCGCAAGCGGAGATCGAAGATGCTTGGAAAGTTATTTTGAAAAACCAGATGCACGATATTCTACCGGGATCGAGCATAAATGAGGTTTACGAAGACAGTGAAAAAGACTATACAGACGTGGACAATACCCTGGAAGGGTTGAAAGTACAGGCTGCAGATCGACTTGCGATGCACATTGCAAACGAAGGTAATGGAAATGCCCTAAAGAGCTTTGTGATCTTTAACACCCTGTCATTTTCCAGAACCGCTTTGGTTGAGATCGCAGATCTCCCGGAAAATGTACGTTTTGTCGATGCAAATGGTAATGATCTAACCTTCCAGAGATTTACAAGCGGCAAGGTGCTCGTTGAGGTCGACTTACCGGAGATGGGATACACGGTAATCGATGTTATCGAAGGCGAAGAGAAAAACCTGTTTTCACCGTTTGAACTTGCCGAACGCGAGATGAGAAATGGACAGATTTCGGTGTTGTTTGGCGAAGACGGCAGAATTGCGGAAGTTCGGGATCTGACCTCTGGAGAATCAGTGGTCAAAAACTCCCGCCACCACCTGCAGCTTTTCGACGATCGTCCACTTCAGTGGGATGCTTGGGAGATCGATGTAGACTATCAGGACATCAACTTCGAACCCGAACTCGTTTCCTTTAGAGTTAAAGAAAACGGTCCTCTGTTCGCTTCAGTAGAAGGAACATGGAGGTTTAACCGCTCAGTGATTGTGCAGGAGATCGTCCTGTACAGAGACAGCAAGCGGGTGGATTTCAAGACGAATGTTGATTGGAAGGAAAAGCACGTTCTTTTGAAGACTACCTTTGACACAAGCATTAGAACGAGATTTGCCACATTTGACGTGGCTTTCGGCAAGTATCAGCGGCCGACATTCCAGAACACTACCTGGGAAAGGGCGCAGTTTGAAGTTGCTGGTCACAAATGGGCAGACCTTTCCGATGCTGGGCACGGCGTTTCGTTGCTCAACGACTGCAAGTACGGCTACAGCGTATCGGACGGTTCTTTAAGTCTCAGTCTCCTAAGAGCACCAACCTATCCAGATCCAGAAGCCGACATGGGAGTCCACGAGTTTACCTACTCGATACTGGTGCACGATGATCCAACACTAGAACAGACAATCAAAGAAGCTTACAACCTAAACTTGTACCCGGTAGTGAGGGAGCTTTCTTATGTAAAAGAGCGTGGAACTCAAGGTCTCTTACCCAGGGAGCACTCCTTTGTGAAACTCGGGTCTCGAGGTATTCTTCTGGATACCATTAAGCTTGCGGAAAGATCTAGCGATTTTGTCTTTAGATTTTTCGAGACTCTAGGAATGCGACAGACATTGGAGATAGAGAAGGGACTTGCAATGTCTTCCGAAACAGATTTGCTCGAAAATCCCAGGAAGCAGAAGATAGATGCGGTTTTTGGTCCATTTAAGGTAAAAACCTTTATAGGAAGACTAGAGCTTTAGAGACAAGGAAGGAGGTTCTGCCTCCTTCCTTGTCAAAAATGTAATTGGGAGTTGCTGGGAGGCTGGCGTTTGAGACGTGGCAAAGCAAAATAAAGACTCATTCGGCAGGTTAAATGTTCCATCTATAGAATAGTCCATATTGTTAGTTCAATAGTACTTTGGTATGAAAGGGGAGGGGCGGACATGGAAGCACGGCGCAAAATTTGGCTCTTAGTACTAATAGATTATGCCTTCGGGCTCGTCAGCACATATCTTACGTTTCTCGCAACGAAGGCTCCTTTCAGCACGCCAGCGTTGTTCTTGATCCCACTTGTTGTAGTTGTTGTAGCGTACTTATTCAGATTGTACAGAGTAATATACAGGCATCTTGATTTTATTGATATCTGGAAGATGGCTTGGGCAGTGCTTTTGAGCCACGTTATTACATACGTAGTTTTCAAAAACCTCGGAATTAGATTTGCGTTCACAAGCCTTGCGGTCTTTCTGTGTGCATTGTGCGGGTCCAGGGTTGCTTTTAAGATTTGGACAAGCAAAAGAATAAAGGACAAGCATCCGTCTCACCAACAAAAACTAAGGACAGTCATCATCGGCGCAGGTCAAGCCGGCATTTTAGTTAGCGCAGAAATCGAAAAACACACAGACCTACGAGCAGACGTCATAGGTTTTGTTGATGACGACCTAACGAAATTGGGACGGACAATTCATAACATACCTGTACTGGGTACGATAGACGATTTGGAGCGGATTATTGGACAGTACAGAATCGAACAGGTGATTTTCGCTATTCCCAGCAGCTCAGGTGCACTGGTGAGAAAGGTCAACAGCGTTGTTAAGAAGTATAAGGTGAAGTTCAAGATCCTCCCCGGAGTGTTCGAAATCCTAGACGGCAGTGTCCAGGTGAGCACGGTCCGCGATGTGAGCATCGACGATCTTCTGCGTAGAGAGCCGATTAAAATCGATATTGATACCATCTCTTCCGATCTAACCGGCAAAGTGGTGTTAGTAACCGGAGCTGCTGGATCGATCGGTTCTGAACTTGTGCGGCAGATCTGCAAGTTCAAACCGAAAGAGATTGTGCTTCTGGACATCAACGAAAACGGTCTCCACGACATGCATTTGGAACTGAAGAACAAACACCCTGAACAGGCACACCGCTGCGTTGTTGCCAATATCAGGGAGCAGAAACGGATTGACGAGCTTTTCGAGGAGATCAGGCCGAGTATTGTATTTCACGCTGCAGCGCATAAACACGTGCCGATGATGGAGTACAATCCGGGAGAAGCCATCAAAAACAACGTTTTCGGTACGTTGAATGTAGCTTTGGCAGCGTCTAAGTATAACGCCAAACGGTTTGTACTCATCTCCACAGACAAGGCCGTAAACCCGACCAACGTCATGGGAGCAACAAAGCGCACCGCAGAGAAGATCATTCAATCCCTCGGACAAAAAAGTTCGACGATCTTCACCGCAGTTCGCTTTGGCAACGTCTTGGGCAGCAACGGAAGCGTGGTTCCGATATTTAAGCAGCAGATTGCAAGTGGCGGTCCGGTAACTGTCACGCATCCCGACATCAAGCGCTACTTTATGACCATTCCCGAAGCTTGCCAGTTGGTTCTTCAAGCGGGAATCAACGCCGAACAAGGCGAAGTGTATATCCTAGACATGGGTGAACCTGTGAAGATTGTGGACTTAGCAAAAGCCATGATCGAACTTTCAGGATATACTGTAGGTGAAGACATCGAGATTAAGTTTGTGGGACTCAGGCCTGGAGAAAAGCTATTTGAAGAGCTTTTTGCCGACACCGAATCTTCGTCGCCAACTAGCCACAACAAGGTAATGCGCGCTCACTTAGGGAAAGTCGATGGGGACACCTTGCTCCGCCAGCTAGAAGAGCTGGAAGAAGTTGCAAAAAGCGGCGACCATGTTGCCATGCGTCAAGCACTTCAGAAGATCGTTCCCAATTACAGCGTTGATTACGACAAAGTTCTTGAGGAGATCGCGGCTACCAGAAATTATTAAGATTAACAATTATGACCTTCAAATTGAGAGGTGAGCCTCGCTTTTTGAAGGTCCCTTTGTATACTGCGTTACATAGTTGCCAGCGCTGTTCCGAGCGTTCAAATTCGACCGAGTACATCGACAAGACGCAGGATGCCAAAAACGATATACGTGACTGCTGCTACGGCCTTGAGGGCTTTTTCAGGCAGCTGATAGCTTACGAACTTCCCAAAGACCAGCCCCAGAGAATTGGCAAGCATCATTGCCAAAGTTGCACCTGAAAAAGTGCCGAAGAAGTTGTTGTTTTGACTTGCCAGGAGCATGCAGGTGATTTGTGTCTTGTCGCCTAGTTCGCCGATGGTGTAGAGGGTAAAAACTTTTAAGAACGGTTTGGCAGGACACTCAACTTTGTCCTGCCGTTCTTTCGCGACTTCGGGGGAGATAATGGTTTTCAGGCCAATTGCAATAAAAAGCAGGCCGCCGAGAAAGTTTAACACGTTTACAGGCATTGCTTCTCCCAGTAGAAAACCGATGGAAGTTGCAACCAGTTGCGAGACGATGATCGAAGAAGTGACACCAGCGATAAGGGGAAGGAGGGGGAACTTGGCAGCAAGCGCCAGAACCAGCAGCTGCGATTTGTCTCCTGTTTCAGCGACAAAGACCAAACTGAAGGACTCCCAGAACGCTTTCATTGTCTATACTATCCCCCGAGCAGCAAATGCCAATGATAAGTAAGTTACTGGTGAAAAACGAAGGCTATCTAAGGAGATGCGTTTAGGCAAATGCTGGTAATCAGAAGCCAGCAAAGTGGTGTTTACTTTCGAACTAGATATTCACGAAGTTGAACTAAACATTGTGTTAAAACGATGACAGGTGTTCGAGGAAGAACATGTTCTCTAGACCCTGCGCAACGCGTGCAAACCTTGCTAATAGAAGGTTTTACCAGTGGGTATTGCGGTCTGCTACCGCTTGTTACATAAAGGTAGGTAACCAGAACTAAAGTAGTGAGTCAAAGTAGTTTGCGAAGAAGGATATCCGCTCGGAGTTATTTAATTTGAACATAAGTAAAGGAGTGGATATCCTTGGGCCATGTAAGGATAGAAATAACATGAACCAAATAGATGATGCACTACTAATTCGGCAGGCCAAAAAAGGCAATCAAGAAGCCATTAACAGTTTAGTTGAAAAATACGCCGATTATACTCAAAAATCAGTTTTGAAGATCCTGCACAAGATGTCGAGACAAGGCAGCTACATATCAGACACGTATCGATCAACTGGTGACATCATCTCTGATATTGAGGAAGACTCATGGGCTATCGCTCATGATGTTTTGATTAAAGCTATGCGATCCATAAAGAATTTTGAGGGACGCTCAAAATTCACTACATGGCTATGGGTCATCGCGGAGAACCACGTCAAAACGTTAATGGCTCAACGAAGGAAAAAACGGGATCGGTTATTTCTACAACACTCCGAAAACGACGAAGTTGCCAATACTATCGTTGAATTAGCTGGAGCTTCAAGCGATAGTTTTGTAGAAGGCTTCGAAGATAAAGAGGTAATGGAAGCGGTGCTAAGGATCCTTTACGATGACGATTTTAATCCTGATCAGCGGGATGCCATCCTTTACTTTTTCGTCCAGGAGTTGGATCAGCGGACAATCTCTGAGATCACTGGAGCAAAAATAGGAACGGTCAAGAAGCGCATTCATGACGGTTTGAAGAAGTTGAGGCAAAAATTGGCGAAAGAGGATCTCATTTGAGATGAGGGAGATTTATATGAGAAAAAGCAACCACTTAAGCGAATATGAGCTGCTAGAGCTTATGTCTCAAAAAGAACACAGAGCTTCGGTGTACACAGATCATCTTTCAAGCTGCACTTCCTGTCAAAATGAGCTTTCTTCTTTGAACAAAGCAGTTAGAGTGTTACAGACTGTGAAAAACTCTAGAGAGGAGAGATTGAGACTACTTACCGAAGGAGTAGTTCAGGAACTTCATCACAAACGTGCTGTTGCGAGAACTCGAATACCTGCCATTGCAGCTGCGTTGGTTCTGCTTACATTTGGCATCTACTTTTACACCAGCATGTTCATGATGGGTGTAACAGTTCAAAACGCCGGTGTAATTGGATCCACTATTTCGTACGTGATTGATGACGAGGCTCCACAGATGTATGTACAAGCACACAATGTTAGTGTCATCGGATCTCACTCGACCCGAGAAGCTACATCCAGATCGATCGTTTCATCTGTAGTGCGTAAAGGGGAGGTTCAGTATAATGGGCAGAGCCAGCAAGACAGTGTGTCTGTTTCTCCTAGCCATATCATTATTACTACCAGCACGAGCCTATAGTAATAGCGACATCATCATCAACCATGTCTTGACCGATAGAATCATTCAAGCCCAAGATAATAGCATCTATATTGGGCAAGTTCTGCTCGGTTTTACCGTGGGCAGGGCCAAGTTCTACTCTCTGACCCAAATAGTCCTGGAGAAAGGTCTGCATCACGGGAAGGTGGTTCTGCTAGACCCCAGTGGGAAAGCCCTCTCAGATATGGAGTTCCCCAATATGTATGCCCAAACCGACAACACCCTGTTTTCCATGGCCGTTCTTTGGGATATACCTTTTAAGAAGCCTGGGGACTACTTCATCGCCATTTACCTAAACGAAGTCAAAGTAGGACAGTACAAGTTTATTGTAGTAGACAAAGTAGAATAAACGGAAATGGGGTGGCAAGATGCTAAAATATGTGCTTTTGGTCTGCTGCTTTTTTCTCCTGACGCAAGTCGGAGTTGGAGCGGCAGATTTGATTGTGGACGACTTTAGGGATGTTTCGGACTGGTTGGGGGACTTTGCAGTTGATGGTGGCAAGCTTACCGTAAAGGGAGAGGCGACCAAGCAGGTGCTGCAAGACTGGAGTGGCTACTTGTACCTGGAGATTGCTCGAACTGAAGACTCACCTCTAGAGATCCGGATTGTTGACGGGGACGGTGAAGTTTGGACCGCTCAAGGCAGTGAAAAAACAATCGCTATACCATTCAGCGAGTTTGAACTGATCGGATCAACATCGGCAGGAGACAAAATCCTGTCCACTGGTAAGGTGCAGACGCTGACTCTAAAGGGAAACACGCAACTGAATTTCATCGGTTTGAGTGGCTCTAAAGGCTTTGCTGGACCGAATGTTTACATTCAGACAGCGAACAAGTACTACGCCGGCAAGACGTGGGAAAAAGCGGCTGAGGAGATCAAAAACAAAGGATACACCGCCGTTCACCTGACTCCGGTGGAACTGACGCCAAGCACGTACTACAAACAAAAAGAGATGGTCGATGCCTTCCACAAAGCAGGACTGCCCGTGGCCTTGACGATCTATCCAGGGACTGATTTTTGGGCATATAATGCGTACCCTCAGTGGCACCAAAGCTTTTTGAAAGGTGGAGGAAGCAAGTGGTCCTGGAGAGTGTACAATTGTCTGCGGGAAGAGGAGTTCATCGACTATACTATCAAATATCTGCAAGAGCAGTTCTTGGAGTACGGTTATGATGCTTTGCACATCAGCGAGCCCTGGCTTGAGGTCTGGGGAGGACCGAATAACCCAGAACTGTATGCCTGTTTCTGCGACCGGTGCCGCAGTGCGTTTGAAAATGAAACAGGAGTAGACCCTGTAGAGCTTTTTAACAACAGATCCCAATACTACTACACCAAAAACCCAGAACTCTATCAAAAATGGGTTGATTTCAGAGTAGATACCGTTGCGAGCTTCGTTGACAAAATCATCAAAGGGCTGCGGGAAGTAAAGCCCGATGTGCCGGTTTACGTGATGTTCCTTTCTGATGTTACAGTTGAACCAGGGAAGACCAGAGAGTATCAAGCGATGGACCTTGAAAGATTTGCTGAGATCGGCGATGGAGTCATCATCGAAACCGCGTGGCAGGATTGGACTAGATCCGATCTTTGGCCAGGTTACATTCTCTCATACGGAATGGAGTATTCGCCGAGGGTGTTCGCAGCAAATCCTGACGCTTTGATTTTCGCCCAACCAGACGTGGGGTCCAACTGGGATGAGATGCACAGATCCCCACAGTGGCTGCTTGACTTTTCTGCCTATGCATACCGCACAGGCTTCGACGGATACATTGTCTACGAGTACAGCCAGATGGGATACCGCATGCTGCCATCCACAGAGATTATACTCGATGACTTTGAAAAAACAGAGTCCGGAAATTACTGGACATCGGTGAAGTCCGGATTCGATGAAGTTTTGGTTGGTAGAGCCAGTAACAATGCCTTTGAAGGCGAGGGCAGTCTTCTCATCTACTACTCAGGCGTTATTTCGGGCCTTTCAGGTGCCGAGAAAGACGTGATGTTAGATCTATCGGGTTTCGAGTATTTCGACCTGCAGATCAATTTCTCTACCTTAAGCTCTGGAGAAACGATGTCTCTGCAGTATGAAATAGTTACAGACCGTAATACCTACTCTGCACAAGAAAGCGTTGCGGTGCAGGAAGGCTGGCAAAACGTAAGACTGCCTTTCTCAAAGCTAGGCGAAGACCTGAACCTTTCACACGTGAGGAAGATTAGGATTAGTCTGGTAAAGACAGAACAGCTTGATGATTTCGGGATGATCTATATCGATCTTCTGAAAGTCGGTGGAAGCCGGAGTTCGTTCATCGAGTCCTATAATCTACCCCGGACAAGTTCGCCTAAGCCTGCGTCGAAACTAGAGATCGGCGACATGAAAATCGAGCCTTTAGGAAGCACCCGTCTGGAAAGCGGACTGAACCAAGTCGATGTGAAAGTTACTCTGGTATCAGGGGAAAGATCCATTGGCAGCGTAGTTTTTGACCTGGTTGTACGGGACGCAACATCCAAACAGGAGCAGCCAAAGCTCAGTCGTACCTACAGGGTTGGAGCATTAAGAAGGGAAACCGAAAGAGAAGTAATGACTCAGCTCATACTGCCCGACGGCGAGTTTGAGATCTTCGTCCGGGCTTATACCCAAGGGTTGGATTTCGTCAGTGAGAAAAGCGATCTTGCTATAAGCGAAAGTATAAATTTGAAGTTCTAGACTAACAATAAAAGCAGCCTGCAAACGCAGGCTGCTTTTATTGATAATGGAGAGCGGTAGAGAGGTTGTTTGGCTTAAATGTTTCGAGGCGCAAGCTTTGCTACTTCATCAAAAAGCTGAGGAGTGGTTACACGGATGAAAGTGCCTTTTCTTCCCAGTGAAAACTTTTGCATTACCTGGGCTGCACAAAGCTTTTCCAAGGCACTTGCAACTGATGAGCGGGAGATATTTAGCTCGTCGGCTATTTCTGATGCTACTATAACGCCTTCTCTTCCTTTCAGTTGACCGAGAAGGTGCTTCACAGCTATCAGTTCGGCCATCGAAAGCGACGCTACAGCAATAGAAACTTGCATTCTTACTGATCTGTCGGCATCTGCATCTCTTACGAGGCGCAGGACTGCTCTCCTTCCGAGCAGACTTGCTACAGACTCAACTAAGATAGCTGCATTATCGTCAATGCTAGGAGCTTTAACTACCAAATAATATGGTGGATCTTCTCCGTTTGTAATTGGGACTGGGAGGGCAACGGAGTTGGATCTGTCTATATTTTCAGCCGTATTCAACTCAACTGGCAAGCCGAGAACATCAGCTAAAGCAGTTATCACTTCCTGATCAGAAGCATTCTCAAGGACTAGCCTGTAAACCTCCTTATAACGTTTTAACATACTTCTACCTCCTAATAGAATTAGGACCTAAGGAGAACTATAAGATTCAAAGTTATTATACCACATTGTTTTTCATTTATAACATCTAATGCAGAATATGGAAAATTATAGATTTAACCATAATATTCATGGAGCACAAAAAGGTTGAAAATTGGCTGATATAGTGCGTGAAAAAACCGGTTGAACACAAGTGATTGATGAAAAAATAGCAAATATAAGGTTCTGGAAATCTATCTACGAAAAGAGAGACCTTGTATTAATCGAGGTCTCTCTTAACATACCCATAATCGTTTTAGAAATATCGTTGCACTTGTGAATACTTTACAAAATCGACGTTGGATGGTAGACAAAGGGCAAGCTGGTGTAATAGAGAGGTTTTAGCAGGTCTTCTACTTGATTTAAATCTCGCATGATCCTGTCTGCAGTAGCCTTGGGTAGTTTACCACTAGCTGAATCCCTGCTGACGCGTCGCTTTAAGCTGCTGATCTCCGAAATAAGTTCTTCCAAAATCTGTGCCTCGACTTCTGAAGGCGTACGTAGATCGCGAGTATCCCACTTGCGAAGCTCGGCATTCTCGATTCTGCCGCTGACATCGTTGATAAGTTGCAAGTACTCGCCAACCAGAGCTGGATCAAGTCCGATGCTCTCCTGGAACTTTTCCAGCCTTAGAGACAAGTATTCGAGCAGCACTGTTGCAGCCATTTGGGGATCTCTGAAGGTTGGCAAGGCTGGGTATTTCCAAGGGCCATCTTGCAATGCTTTGTATTGGGAAGCTCGTACGCTGGTGGACGAGAAAATGGCCTGTCCACTTACGCTCGTTCCCTGTGCTGCGATCAGCTGCTCTACAACGGATATCCCGTCTGATACCAGATAGATGCCAAGGCCGGGATATAGATAGGTTTTTCCTTCGGTGGCAGTGATATCAGCATTGACCACCGACAAGTATTCTTTCGCGGTAGCCCTGTAGGACATTGGCGTGACAAAGTGGACGATGCGGTTTTCCGCCCAATTTACCCAGTCTTGTGCTTTTTCAAGCTTCAGCCACGTATACGGCGAACCAACAGCTGCAGAAACGATTAGGTTTGGTTTAATGGCTTTAAGTTCGAAGTAAGCGCGTTCCACGAACTTGTTGATGAACTGAGTTTTGAAGACCGTAAATGTTTTTTCCATCTCTTCAGTGTTGATGTCAAACGGGTCAACCCCAAACAGGCTCTTGAAAAGCTCTCTAGTGTATGGGCTGTAGCCATAGTCTGTGTCGTAGCGGATGTAGTCGAGATGAATTCCGTCTACATCGTAATTCTCCGTAAGTTCCTTCAAGAGGTTGATCATGTACTCCCGCACTTCTGGATGAACAGGGTTCAGCCAGAAGAAGCCGTTGGCTAGTGTGTAGTTATTGTCTTTGGTTCTATCAAGCCAGTGAGCTCTGCTATCGATGAAATATTCAGCCCCGTTGTGAATGCCAAATACTCTTACCATGGGATGAACTTCGATGCCTCTTTGGTGTGCCTCTGTGATGTAATCCTTGAGAAGATCGTCTCCCTCGTACATCAGTTGGATTTTTCTCAGTTGGGTTGCTACCTTGCTGGGGTAGACAGAAGTACCGTTATTGTACACGTCGATGAAGATCAAGTTGACGTTTATCGACTGCATTTGGTCCAAATGCCTTCTGATGTCATTGATGTTGAAGAAGGATTCAACCATTGCCCTATCCACCCACATAGCCCGCGTTTCCACAGGCAGTGATTCGTAGAGCATAGGTTGAAGGTCCTTTAGCGTGGCAGTAATGCTTCCAAGAAGCAGATACAGCTCATCTTCTTGATTGGCAGCATAAAGGTCAGTGCATTTTTCTAGGTCCAGCCGTAGGGCTTCTACGTGAGCATTGAGGGTGTTGTAGTCCAGATCCCTCATTTCCAGTTTGGCCTGCTCCAAAGCTGCAGAGAAACTGTCGACTTCTCTTCCCAGCTCTGCTATGCGGTCTGACAATAAGTCCGCCTGACACGCAAAGACAACCAACAGGGTGATGATCAGAACAAAAACGCTTTTTCTCATGGAAGCTCTCCTTATCGACGGAAGTAGTTTAGTGATTGTTGAAAACCGGTCTAGAAAGGGCTTCTAGACCGGCCAGCTTTAGCGAATTTGGTAGCGTTCAAACGGTTGGGCCGTAAACAGCAGCGGTTTCAACAGGCTGTCTATCCAGCCCAAATCAGAGACCAACCTCTCTGCAGTTTTCGAATGTACCAGTCTGTCCCGGCTTGTCTCGCGGTTGATGCGATTGGTTAGGGCTTTAATAGCCTCAACGATCGGTTCGAGCTGAGCCACTTCTTCGGGGCTTCCCTCCTGGAGATCTCTGGTGTCCCAAGGTCTCAACTCCAGAGCATCGATCTTCGCGGAGATGTCTTCAATCTCGGCAAGATAACTATCTAAAGCTGCATTGGCTTTTTCATCAAAGAACGGCTTGAACTCGTTAATCCTCGCTATTAGGTCCTTTGCAAGGAGTCCAGCTGCGTGCTGGGGATCTCTAAAGGTCGGTACAGCCGGCTCTTTATACGGTCCGTTTTGGAGGAAGATGTAGTCGTTAACTTTCATGTTGGCAGTGGAAAAGAGCGACTGACCGGACATGTTGGTAAAACGGCCTGCTTCAAGCTGCTCCAACAAGACATATTCGTCGTAGAGGTATACGCCCATGCCGGTAAAGATAAGCGTTGCTCCACCAACTGTAGTCAACTCTGACTTAACTGTAGACTGGTAGCTATCGGCAGTAGAACGGTAGGACATCGGAGTCATGAAGTTGATGTATCTGTTTAAGGCCCAACTGAGCCAGTCTTGTCCCAGATCGTTTTTGCCCCAACTGTAAGGAGAGGCAACTGCTGCAGAGATCAAAAGGTCTGGCTTTATAGCTTTGGTTTCTTTATAGACTCTTTCCACAAAGCTGTTAACGAATTCGCTCTTGAAGTACTTGAACTCGTCTGCCAGCCTAGTGCTGTTGATGTCGAACGGATCTACGCCATTGAAGGCTTTAAAAAGATCTCTGGTGTGCTTATTGTAACCGAAGTTGTCGTCGAAACGGATGTAGTCGAGATGGATGCCATCGATGTCATAGTTTTCTGTGAGCTCTTTCAAGAAACTCATCAGGTATTCTCTAACCTCTGGAAGAGATGGAGATAACCAGTAGTAGCCGTTATCAAGTGTGAAGCGGTTCTCGCTGGTGAGGTCCAGCCAGTGAACCTTGTCGTCCACAAAGTAGCGCACACCGTTGTGAAGGGCAAAGACCCTCACCAGAGGGTGCACCTCAATACCGCGTTTGTGTGCTTCGTCGATAATCACGGTGAGAACGTCTTCGTCTTGGAAAACCGTCTTAAACCTGTCGTGCATCGGGACCACTTTGCTTGGATAGATGGCTGCACCATTGCCGTAAACATCCGGGAAAATCACGTTTACGTTAATGGCTTTGAGCTGGTCCATATGCTTGGCAACGTCTTCCCTGGTATAGAACGAGTCGATGGTGAAGTTATCCATCCACATGCCACGCGTCTCGATGGGGCGGGACTCATGGAGATGCACCACCGATTCCTTCAGGAAGTTGGTAATGTCAGCAACGAGAACATACGCCTCATCTGCGTCTTCATCAGCTGCCACTAGCTCGTTTGCCTGTTCTAGCTTAGTGGTTAATGAAGCGACAATTCCTTCGAGATAGTCATAGTCTAAACGCTTCATTTGAAGCCGTGCTTCGTCAATTGACCTTTGGAAGTTCGCAACTTCTCTTTGCAACTGGTTGATTCTATCTGGCAAAAAGCTTGCCGAAACCAGGATTGAAAAGAGTGCAATTGCAAGGAGAACTAGAAAAACCTTTGGTTTTCTATCCATAGTAATCACCTTACCCTTCCCCCTAATAATCTTGATAATTCCTACAAAAAGAGTTTTTCTCTACACTATTAGTTTAATCCTGCTCAGGGAAAATCGCTGTTAAGTGAGAAATTGCCTTCCCAAGCTGGTGAGAAGGCATTCAGATGTTCGGTACCTTTTGGCATTTTGTAAATTTAGGACTAAGCATCGGGCGATCAAGTCAGCGTCCGAACCTAAAGCTGACTTTCAGCTTGAGCTAGCCAGTCTTCAGGGTCGGAAAGGTAATGGTAGACGTTTTTAAGAGCGGCCATATGGTCCTGTTCTTCTTCAGCAAGTCTGTTAAAGAATTCTTTTAGAGAAAGATTGTCCGAAGCTTCCCCTGCTTCAACATACATTTTGTACCCTTTCTCTTCCACATCCATGGCAACCTTAAGCACATCGAGGTCAGTGGCATCTTCGCTGAGCTCGTCTTTTTTCACTTTGAAGAGCGATTTGATGGTGCCCTCTATTATTTCTCGGGTGTCTTTGTCTAGTTCCTTGGGAATTTTCTCATCCTCAATGTCTTGACAGACTCCCTCGATGTCCTGAAGGTGCTGGATCTCTTCCATAGCTAGGTTGTGTAAGAGTCGCCTTGCCAAGCGGCTTTTGATTTTGGCTGCAGTCTCTAAATAGAAGATGGCACCGCTTCTTTCGAATTCCAGTGCTTTGGTTATTGCTTCCGGTATCTGTTCGTTCACTAAAAACCCTCCCTTGCCCCTTTTAAAAAACGTTGATGTACTTCCTTTCAAATACCCTTTGAAGTCTAAGAAAAAACAACAGGAGTCTTTTACAATTTCATGGTTTAGCCCTCGGTAAATGTGGTAAGATAATCATACGCCAAGGAGGAATGGTAATGGATATTAGTTTGGTAGAAAGCTTCTCACTAGATCACACCCAAGTGCAGGCACCTTTTGTAAGGCTCGCAGGAAGGTACAGAGGACCAAAAGGTGATGTGATCAGCAAGTTCGATCTGCGGTTCGTTCAACCTAATCAGGGAGCCATCCCTACAGGCGCAATGCACACCTTGGAACATCTTCTTGCGATTTCCTTTCGTGAAGAAATGGAAGGCGTTATCGATGTTTCTCCTATGGGATGCAGAACCGGTTTCTACTTCCTCGTGTTCGGAGAGGTAGATTCTCATGCGGTTCTTGATGCTTTCAAGAACGTGCTCGAGAAAGTCATCGCGGCGAAAGAGATCCCTGCAGCAACTGCTGTTCAGTGCGGTAACTTCCAGGATCATTCCCTGAGCGGTGCAATTGAGTATGCCAGAAAAGCTCTAGATGGGCTGCATGTGCATGAGTAGGGGTTAAATAAAGCCGGAAAGCTTCCAGTCTTTACGAAGTCATTTATCTTCTACCAGCCAAAACAGAAGACCGAGCAGCTTTCTGACTGCAACGTTAATTTGAATTAAAAATTACGCTAGAATGCGGTTGACTTTCGTTTGTAGCGCTGTTAGAATAATAAATGTCGCCGGTGAGGCGGCAGCCTAAAGAACCTTGAAAACTGAACAAAGCAAGATTGCAATACAAAGCCCTTTTGTATTGCAGTAGACAGATGCGTTAGA
>LFSI01000034.1 GCA_001512545.1 Clostridia bacterium DTU065
ATTCTGGACGGTCTTGATGGTCAAAGAACTGAGGAACGACTGCAGAAACACTACAGCCTCGTTTAGCTGGAAGGTTTTCTCGGGAGTGAGGAAGTGAAGCCACAGGGAACGGTCAAGGGTGCTGTCTAAATAGAGCAGTCCGATACCCCTGTACGAAGCATTGCCTTCGGCGTACTCAATCTCAAAGAGGACGCCTTTTTCGCCCAAATCAGACAGCCACTCTCCCACAAGAAACGTGGGGTTAAGAATCTGAAATGCGCTAGCGATGGCTAGGGCATGCTCCTTTGGAGTCTTGGAGTTGTTTTTGGGAGCAAACATTAGCCAAAGTTCCTGGTCCAGGGCGGGGTCTCTAAGAATGACCAGGGAGTCGTTTTCCAGAACCTCCCACGCATGCGATAACTGGAATGAAACAAAACCATAGTGGAAGGAGTAGGTATACGTAGAAGTACTGGCCAGGACAAAGACTGCTCCCTGGAGCACCAGTACTAAAGCTAAGATGGGTTTTTTCAGCCTGTCCATTTGCATTCCTCCACAAAAGCCTTTGGCAAAAAGTTCTTTAATTGGTGCTTCTTGTAATAATATATGGAGGAATTGACTACATTATGTTCAACTTATATTACGATTTATTTTTGTCGTCCGGGAAAAAACATAGTGTTGCAGTGACATGTTTTCAACCCTAACCATATTCCCATAGCGGTGCACAAGTTCACACAGGAAGGGAGGATGGGCTGCAGCTTCTGTAGCTAAAGCGATGATCACAATTACCGATCTCACTAAAGAGTACGGACCAGGTAAAGGCGTTTTTGACCTTTCCTTCACGGTAAATCGGGGAGAGGTGTTTGGCTATCTCGGGCCCAACGGCGCAGGAAAAACCACAACCATTAGGAACCTCCTGGGCTTTATTCACCCCGACAAAGGTTCCTGCACCATTGACGGCTATGACTGCCACAGGGAAGGGGCCAAAATCCAGGAGAACCTCGGCTATCTTCCCGGCGAGATAGCTTTTTTCGATGCCATGACCGGAGACGAGTTCCTGCATCTTATGACGGAGATGCGGAGAATGAAGGATACAACCAAGCAGAAACAGCTAATTGAGCTTTTCGACCTGGACACCAAAAGCAGCATCAGAAAGATGTCCAAAGGCACAAAACAGAAGCTGGGGCTGGTCTGCGCCTTCATGCACGACCCGGACGTTCTCATCCTAGACGAGCCAACAAGCGGCCTGGATCCGTTGATGCAGAACCTCTTTGTGAACCTGATTCTGGAGGAGAAGTCCCGGGGAAAGACCATCCTCATGTCCTCACACAGTTTCGAAGAAATTGAAAGAACCTGCGACAGGGCAGGCATTATCCGCCAAGGCAGACTTGTTGCAGTGGAAAATATCCAGACGCTAAAAGCCGAGCGGCGGAAAATCTACCAGATTACCTTTGGCTCCGAGGAACAGGCAAAAAGTTTCGCCGGTGACTACGGAGATATCGTGGAGATTAATGGCGTTGAGGTGAGTGCAGCGGTCAGCGGCGATGTAGACAAACTCATTAAGATCTTGGCCCAGTTCGAAGTGGTAGGTCTTGATGTTGCCAATCTCAGCCTGGAAGACGTCTTCATGCACTACTACAAAAGGGGTGGTACTGATGATCAACCTTCCGCTTTTTAAGTCGACCATCAAACACAACTACAAGGTATTCATCATCATCCTAGCTGTTCTTGTCATGTATTTTGTCATCATCACCCAGATGTTCGAACCAGGCGCATACGAAAGCATCGAAACGCTGCTGCAGGCTTTGCCCTCTCAGCTTATAGACGCTATGGGACTGAATGTGCTCGAGCCGAGCCTCCTAGGCTATCTTGCCGGATACTACTACGGCTTTCTCATTGTTGTGTTTCCTCTGTTATACTCCATCATTGTTGCAAATCGGCTCATTGCCAAGCACGTAGACCGAGGTTCTATGGCTTACCTCCTGGCTACGCCCAATACCAGGATCAAGATCTGCCTGACCCAAGCGCTGTTTCTTGTTCTCAGCGTGACCCTGTTAATCGCTTCCCTTGCGGCGATCGGCATTCTCACCTGCCAAGCGCTCTTTCCTGGCGAACTGGACATATCCCGTTTTCTGTTCCTGAACTTCGGCGCGCTGCTTCTGCATTGGATGCTGAGCGGCATCGGTTTTTTAGCATCATGCCTCTTCAACGACACCAAGAACTCTCTGGGCTTTGGCGCAGGCATTCCCATCTTTTTTGTCATCGTTCAGATGCTGATGAACGCCAGCGACAAGCTCAAGGGCCTAAAATACGTCACTTTGCTTTCTCTGTTTGATCCCGAAGGGATCATCTCAGGGGGACGAGTGTGGCCTGCGTTTTTTGCCATGTTTGTCTTTGCAGCGGTCTTTTATGGAGCCGCAGTCTACATCTTCAACAGTAAGGACCTTCCGATATAAAAATGCACCCTTGATAGTTCAAGGGTGCAGTGGTATATGCAGGTTACAGCACGATCTCCATGCCGTCGTAGCTCATTATTAGGCCGTGCTCTTTGTAGGTTTTTTCGTGGAGGTCGTAGACTACCCTGCCGTTATGGGAAAAGTGGGTGGAAATCAGCACCGAGTTTTCATCTATAGAACCGCTTTTCCTCAGGATTTCCACAACCTCAACGTTTTCTGCAAGGGACATGTGATTGGTTCTTTCTTTGATATCTAAAAGGCCTAGTGTGGAGTCGAAGATCATAAGGTGGAAGTAATGGGATTTTAGGTACTCCCAGGTTTCTTCCGGATAAAAGCCCGAGTCCAGGCCGTAGAGAAATCTCTTGTTGTCCTTTTCCACTACATAGATGCAGGTTTCTTCGCCTGCGTATGATGTAACGTGATTTGCGGCAAGAGGGGTTATCTTGTATTGGTCGATGAAGAAAGGTTGCCATCTTTTTACAGTGTGGAACTGCAAAAGCTCCATTTTACTCTTGTCCCAGCTGGCAAACTCTGGTGTCAGGTCGAATCTGGAAAGGGCCTTTTCATTGGCGTAGATGTTCAGGGGAGGATTTCCCGGATTGGTGTACCACCTCAGCTTGAACTCCAGATCGAAGATGTTGAAGTGATCGCTGTGGGAGTGGGTGATTACCAGGTGTTCCAGCTTGGACAGATCTAGTTGGTACTGGTGGACAAAAGTCAGCGCATCGTTGAAGTCGAACATGATTTTGTCGTCTAAAAGCAGGCTCGAGCGCTTTCTGATGTTGCGCCCGCCAAGCTCCCCGCTGGACTTGCAGGTCTGGCAAGAGCAGAAGATCGCAGGTACACCTTCAGCAGCGGCAGTTCCGAGGAATTTCAGCTTCACAGAATGACCCTCCTATAGGCGTATATTAAGATACTTCCATTATACCAGGAAGTCCCTGGACAGGATGGAAGCTCAGCTAAATTTACAGTGTTAGAAAGCAGGTGGAAGATTGGAAAACGTCCTTGAGATTTCCGGGCTGAAAAAGAGCTACGGCCGTATCGAAGCGGTGAGGGGTATTGACCTCGAAGTAAAAAGAGGCGAACTCTTTGCCTTTTTGGGTCCCAACGGAGCGGGAAAGTCCACGACCATTGAGATCATCAGCACCTTGCTCGAACCCGATGCAGGATCGGTTAGAGTCTGCGGGTTTGAACTAGGAAGGGAAGACGCCGAGATCAGAAAAAGCATCGGCATAGTCTTTCAGTACAGCGTTCTCGACAATCTCTTGACAGTAGAAGAGAACCTGGAGATCAGAGCTTCTTTCTACGGACTTACGGGGAAAAAGCGGAAAGACGCAATTGACTTTGCTGCAACTGTAGCAGGAGTAACCAGTTTCATCAGGCAGCCCTACGGCAAACTTTCCGGCGGGCAGAGAAGAAGGGCTGATATCGCTAGAGCCCTTGTGAACACGCCGAAACTCATCCTCCTCGATGAGCCCACAACCGGTTTGGATCCCCAGACCAGGCTGAACGTTTGGGATGCCATCCACAACCTCCAGGAAAACAATCATCTTACGGTGTTCCTCACCACCCACTACATGGAAGAAGCGGCAGTTGCCGATAACGTGGCCATCATCGACCACGGGCTCATTGTGGCAACAGGTACACCTGCAGCCCTCAAGAGCAGGTACTCTGCCGACAGATTGTATCTTGTGGCAAACGACTATGAACAGATGCGGACACTCCTTGAGGAAAGAGGAATCGCCTACCAGTTTTCTGGTGGTCAGTTTGTGATTGGCATTGGCAGTAGCCTTGAAGCCCTACCCATCTTGGAAGACCTCAAGGGCACGTACACCGACTTTCAAGTCATCGCCGGCGATATGGACGATGTTTTTGTTGGAATTACAGGAAGAGAAATGAGGGAGGATGCAACGCTATGAACGTATTCTTGCAGCTTTGCCGGAGGAACCTGTTGCTGTTTTTCCGCGATAAAAGCGCCGTCTTCTTTTCTCTCCTTTCGGTTTTTATCATTATCGGGTTGTATGCGCTGTTTTTGGGCGATGTGGTGGTTGCATCGGTGGAGGACGTCGTTGGGGAGCACGCTAGATTCCTTATAGACTCCTGGATTATGGCGGGGACTTTAGCGGTAACAGGAATCACCACTACCATGGGTGCTTTCGGCATTCTCATCGACGATCAGCACAGAAAGTACAGCAACGACTTCAAGTCCTCACCGATCAAACGCGGGCAGATCTTGGGTGCCTACATCTTCAGCGCCTGGGTGATCGGGGTGATCGTCAGCTTGCTCGGCCTTCTGCTTGCAGAAGTGTACATTGTCTTTGCAGGTGGCAGGTGGCTTGGGTTTGGCAGCATCATGAGCATGATTGGCGTCATGCTGGTCAGCGTCTTTTCGGCAAATGCCTTGATTCTCTTAGTGGTCTCGTTCTTTAAGTCCATGCGAGCGTTCTCGGTGGCATCTACCGTTGTTGGCTCCATGATCGGGTTTATCACCGGCATCTACATCCCAGTAGGTCAGCTGCCTCCAGGTGTCCAAACGGTAGTCAAACTGTTTCCGCCGAGCTACTCAGGATCGCTGTGCCGGTTGATAATGATGGAAAAACCCTTCGAACTTGCTAACCTTCCTGCAGCCGCAGTCTCGGAGATCAAGTCGGTGATGGGAGTCACCTACAGCTTTGGCAGCAGCGTCGTTTCTCCTGGAGCAAGCATTCTGATCCTTCTCGTCTCTGGGGCGGTGTTTTTCCTCGTTGCCCTTCTGCGGTTCAGCAGGAAAAACTCCTAAGCTAAAAAAGTCAAAACGCAGAAAAGCCCCGTTCCGCCAGTTCACTACGGCAGAACGGGGCTTTATTGTCTTTCAAGAGTTTTCGTTTACGCGTCTGGGAGTTCCAGTCTTTTCAGCAGTAGAGGAAAATAAACATAAAGTGGCTGATGGAACCTAAGACAACGAAAACGTGGAAGATCTCGTGAAACCCCACAAGGTCCTTGAAGAAGTTGGGCTTTTTCGTTGCGTAGATCACGGCACCGATGGTGTACAACACTCCTCCTAGAAGAAGTAAGGTGATAGAACCTAGAGATGTGGCCTTCACCAAAGGAGAGAGGGCAAAGACTGCCAGCCAGCCCATTAAGACGTAGGTTAGAGTATAAACCCACCTGGGAACTTTGATGAGAAACGTTTGGAGAAAGATCCCGCAGATGGCGATGGCCCAAATCAGGGAGAGCAGGGTGTATCCCACAGGGCCTCGCAAAAGCATGAGACAGATGGGCGTGTAGGTGCCGGCAATCAGGACGTAGATCATCCCGTGATCGAGCTTACGGAAAAAAGCAATAGTCTTCTTCGAAGCGTTGATGATGTGGTATGTGGCGCTAGTGCTGTAGAGGAGGATCAAGCTCAGACCGAAGACGACAAACGAGAAGATCTGCAGGGGATCTCCTGCAGGGAGGGCACGGGCAACGAGAACAACTAAACCGATAACGGACAGTACAGCTCCTATAAGATGGGTTAAACCATTTCCAGGTTCGCGGAACTTGCTGAGCATTAAAAACGCCTCCTTGTGCTGCCAGCGCTACGCTCGAGACGCAGGCGCTGCACCAAACAGGACCTGTCATTCTCGAGCCGTTCTTGCGTATCCATAACCGATACGTATGCGTTAGCTCTAACTCTATCATAACCCATACGTGCCACTTGTCAAGAGGGTTTTGTGCGAGGCGTTTTGAGGTAATAACATAAATGTCTGTCTGATTTCGAGGGGTCTTCCGATGTGGTATACTTAGGCTAGTTGAAAGGCAAGTACTTTAACAGTAGGTGATGATTTTGGAGTATTTCTACACTCTCCTCGTTTCTTCCAAACTGGTGAATGACGTCTGGGCAGGATACCTGTCGTTTGGCATTGTAGTGCTGCTCCTTACTGCATCCTGCGTGATTGCTTACATAATCGCTAAAAAGGTCGTCCTTGGTCTGGGCAAGTACTACATTAAAAACAATAAGCTGAAGTGGGACGACACTCTCGTGGAGAGAAAGGTCCTGGATCGATTGATCCTTTACATCCCCGCGATCATCGTCTTTAACGCGGCCCCCATCTTCGGTGAAGGGGAGTTTCTTGTACAAAGGCTTGCGGTAACCTATGCTCTTGTTGCGACGATTTTTGTCGTGGATGCAGTATTGAACGCCATAAACGACCTTTACAACACCTACGCCAAAAACTCAAAGGCCAAGCCCATTAAGGGCTTCATCCAGGTGCTCAAGATCGTTTTCGGCATCATTATCTTTATCGTACTTATTGCCAACCTCATCGGTCAGAGCCCGGTGATCATCCTTAGCAGCCTCGGCGCCCTTACAGCGATCTACTCTTTGATCTTCAAAGACGCAATCTTGGGCTTTGTAGCGGGCATTCAGCTTTCAGCAAATGACATGGTCCGAATCGGCGACTGGATTGAGATGGGCAAGTACGGGGCAGACGGCTACGTGACCGACATCACCCTGACAACTGTTAAGGTGCAGAACTGGGATAAGACCATCACCACCATTCCCACGTATGCCCTGATCTCCGATTCGTTCAAGAACTGGCGGGGCATGTTTGAGACTGGAGGGCGAAGGATCAAGCGTTCGGTTTTCATCGACATGACCTCCATCAGGTTCCTCACGAAAGAGGATATCGAACGCTTGAAAAAGATTCACTACCTCAAGGATTACATCGAGGCCAAGGAAAAAGAGATCGAAGAGTACAATAAAAAGCACAACATCAATCCCGAAATCAAGGTCAACGGAAGGCACTTGACAAATATCGGCACCTTTAGGGCTTACATCACTAACTACTTGAAGAACCATCCCCAGTTAAATCCAACGCTCCTGCAGATTGTCAGACAGCTTGATCCCGGACCAAACGGACTGCCTTTGGAGATCTATTGTTTTACCGCCGATACCAGATGGGTAGTCTATGAAGGAGTGCAATCGGATATCTTCGACCACATCTTAGCTGTTGCCAGCGAGTTCGACCTGAGGATCTTCCAGAATCCTTCGGGAAACGACCTCAGAGAGCTTGCAGGCGGAGCTGTTTTCCGCGAGCGTTAAAAAAAACCGGGTGTCACCCCGGTTGTAGGAGCAGAGAGTAATGTACGAGTTCTTGCTGAAAAGATTTGTAAAAAACTATAAAGACGTGCACCGTCCTAAGGTAAGGGAAGACTACGGCCGGCTGAGCAGCATAGTGGGCGCAGCTAGCAACGTTTTGCTGGCTGCGCTGAAGTTTGCTGTAGGGTTTGCCACACGCAGTGTTGCCATTATGGGCGATGCTGTAAACAACCTGTCGGATGCAGGCTCATCGCTGATTACCGTGATCAGCTTCAAACTGGCAGGAAAACCTGCAGACGAGGAGCATCCTTTCGGCCATGCACGCATTGAGTACATCGCATCTTCCCTTGTTGCAGTATTGATTTTAGTTATCGCCGTAGAGCTGTTTATGGAGTCTGTCTCGAGAATCATCAATCCTGTAGAGATGCACTTTGGCCTGGCTGCATATGTGGTTCTGACCTTTTCCATTTTAGTGAAGCTTTGGCTTTCTACGTTCAACAGACGGCTTGCAGGAAAGATCGGCTCGCCCATACTCGAGGCTACTGCAGCAGACAGCTTGTCGGACGTTCTTGCCACATCTGCCATCCTGGCCTCCAATATCATTTCTCCTTTGGTGGGCATCTCTCTCGACGGTTACATGGGAGTAGGGGTTTCCGTTTTCATCACCATCAGCGGAGTATCCATACTTAAAGAAACCCTCAACCGAATCGTGGGGCAAAAACCCTCCGACGAGATGGTGGAGAAGATAGACTCCTACATCAAGAAGCACGAAGGCATCATCGACACCCACGACCTGGTAGTCCACGAGTACGGACCAGGCCGCTGCTTTGCTACGGTGCATGCTGAAGTTAATGCAAACGGCGACTTTCTCGAGAGCCACGACCTCATCGACAATATCGAGAGGAACATCTCCGTAGATCTCGGCATTCACCTGGTGATACACATCGATCCTGTGATCACCGACGACCCGTATGTCAACGAGCTGAAGGAAAAGACAGAAAGGGTTGTGGTTTCCATCGATCCGGAATTGAGTATGCACGATTTTCGGGTGGTCAAAGGTAAGACACACTGCAACCTGGTCTTTGACGTTACAGTTCCCGCAGGGTACAAGAAATCAGACAAGCAGCTGATCAGAGAGATCTCCGAAAAGATCTCCGAGCTGGACAAGAGCTTCTATGCGGTAGTCACCGTAGATCGGGCTTACACCTCGCTGACCAATCTACTGAAGTAACCCCATCTTGGGCAAATAATACTGAATACACTGCTCCGGACAGGTGACAACTTGCAGAATTAGTTATATCATATACATTAGGAGAGTTTGCAAAAAGGGATGAAGCGGCAAAAACTCCCATGGACTGCGTAGAGGTTCTCGGGTTCTATTTTTTTGTTTTGGGATGCGCAGCTTACAGCTTCATAAAGGTATTAAGGAACACAGCGGTAATAAATGGACTTTCAGCCAACATTTATTAGCCCAACGCTGATAAGTGCTGGCTTTATTTTAGATTTAGGTTGATAGAAAATTAACAATCTATCTGCTGCAGTCAGATCAAGGAGGATGATTATGCACAAAAACCCGCTAGAGAGGATACGATTTACCCAGGAACTCCAAGAAGTCTTTGAACAAGCAGTTAAAATAATCGTACCTGAAAGCCGTCAGCAGCTCATTGAAATGGCTGTAGGCTACGATGCACGCGGCTATTTTGAAGTCGTGAGCGAGATTCCCGGAAGCGGGAAAATCGTTGAAGCGACCGTAGCCAGGTGCCGAAATGGCATTGCCGTAAACTATCAGGACGTGTATATGCGCCGCAGAGATCCCGACGCCATTATGGTTGCAGACGATCGTCCCACCGATAAGGTGAGATATCAGGATAGGTACGGCGAAGATTTCGCCCCGCTGAGAAAAGCGACCCTCAAGTGGCTGGGTACCCAGAACCTGATCGTCATGCCTTTTATGGCAGGAGGCAGTCAGGATCTTGGTTATCCTGCAGTGCTCATTGCACCTGAAAACACCGCGTTTTTTGCCGCGGCTCTTGCCGATCTCCAGGGAATGATCCCCGCAAGTCAGCTTCCCGATGGCTTCGAGCCCAGGTCCATTATCTACCTTGCACCTCCCTTCAGACACACCCACTTCGGAGGCAAACAGGTAGTTCTGCACCACAAAAACGACGGCGTTCACGAAATTTTCTCATACAATCTCTATCCAGGACCTAGCGCCAAAAAGGGCGTCTACGGCATGCTTCTTTCTATCGGAGAAGAAGAGGGCTGGATCACTGCTCATGCGTCAACGGTTCGGGTTATCAGTCCCTACGATAACGTAGTAACGTTTATGCATGAAGGCGCAAGTGGCGGCGGAAAGAGCGAGATGCTCGAGGAGCCACACCGCCAGCCCGATGGCAAGATTCTCTTTGCCACAAACATCCTGACTAACGAAGACATCTACTTCGACATGAGAGACACCTGCGAGCTAGAACCGGTAACCGACGATATGGCTTTCTGCCACCCCAGTTTGCAAAAGGGCAGCAAAAAGCTGGTGGTTCGGGACGCAGAAGCAGGCTGGTTCATCAGAATCAACCACATCACCGACTATGGCATCGCGCCCCACTACGAGCGCCTGACCATCAATCCCAAAGAACCATTGGTGTTTTTAAACATCGACGGGGTACCCAATGCAACCTGCTTGATTTGGGAGCATACAATGGACGAGCCCGGCAAGCGCTGTCCTAATCCGAGAGTGATCATGCCCAGGAAGCTCATTCCCAATACAGCCGACGATGCAGTGGAAGTAGACATCAGAAGCTTTGGTGTGAGAACTCCGCCATGCACCGCCGATAAACCTTCTTACGGTATTATAGGACTCTTTCATGTTCTACCTCCGGCTCTAGCATGGCTCTGGAGGCTGGTAGCACCTAGGGGCTATGACAATCCCAGCATCATTGAGTCGGGTAAAGGAATGACCAGCGAAGGTGTCGGCTCCTACTGGCCGTTTGCCACAGGAAGGATGGTCGACCAGGCAAACCTTCTTCTAGACCAGATCCTGAACACCCTGTCTACAAGATATCTCCTCATACCCAACCAGTATATCGGTGCCTACAAAGTGGGCTTTGCCGGACAGTGGATCACCAGAGAGTATATGGCAAGACGGGGCAGCGCTAAGCTCAGACCTGAGCAGCAGGTGCCAGCAAGGTGTCCTCTCTTGGGGTATGCACTGCAGAACATCAAGGTGGACGGAGTGAACCTGCCGAAGGGTCTTCTCCAGGTCAACCTTCAGTTGGAAGTTGGCAACGAAGGCTACGACAAGGGAGCGGAGATTCTCACCAACTTCTTCAAGAGAGAACTTCAGAAGTTCCTGACTCCCGATCTCCATCCGCTAGGCAAAGAGATTATCGAGTGCTGTTTAGACGACGGCACTGTAGAAGACTACTACAACCTCATCCCCAAACTCTAAGTTTTGTAGCTAAACAGACTTCAAACGACTGTATGCAGCTTATTGCGAGCTGCATCGCAGTCGTTTTTTTTGAGGAGAATTAGTACAGACATGTAGTGTTAGTAAAACTGGGGAGGGACGTGGATGCCCCGGAAAAAGGCAACGGCTCTAGAGATCAAAGTGACCACAGAAGCACTGGTTATCCTGGCCTCGTAAAGACTTGCGTAGGTTAGAGCACCGAGAAACAGGAGTACATAGATGATCTTCTCCTTGAGGCCGGCCCTTTTAAACGTCGGAAAATCTATAAAAAAGAGGACGGCAAAAACCCCGATCATGAAGACGAAGTTCATTTGGCCTGCACCTTCTTTCTAATATAGAGAACCACAAAGGTGATGAGGATCAATACCACCTGGGGAATGAAGGCGTAGTACCTGTAGAACTCAGCAGCAAAGTAGACGTTTTGCAGAATGGAGGGGAAAGATAGATGGGCGCTTAGCGCTACAAGAGCTCCTAGGGGCAGGATCAGGTGCTTGCAGGTTTTAAGCTTGAAGGTCTCTTTAATGCCGCGGGCCAGACTGTAGAAGCTGACAAAACCTTTGAGAAGCCCACTGAAGACGAAGTTCAGAGCTACAAACACTTCAGTTCTGGTGAGGACTTGGGAGATGTTAATTAACCGGGCGGTTTCAAAAGACGGATACGAAGTCATAGAGGTGAATTCGCCAAGGACCAAGACGTGTCTGAGGACCACCGTAAGAATCAAAGCCAATGCCAGGAAACTTCCTTTGGTAAAGCTCTTGAAGACCTGACGGGGCTTGCCCAACAAACCTGCTACGCTTAAGACTATTACCATCTCGCCAAAAGGAAAGGAAAAAACCGTAAAGGAACTGTCCACAACAGCACTCCAGTCAGAGGGGATCACTGGCAGGAGGTTTCGAGGATCCATCAGTTCTGCAACCATAAGAGTCACTCCGACTATCGTTACGATGGTCAGGACGAATGATAGTTCGCTGAACTTTAATATAGCTCTAAGTCTTGCCCTTGCACTATAGACGATAGAAAGTACAATCAACGATGCAATGACCAGATCGGGAGTCCGAACCAAGATCGCAGTGTTGATGAAGTTGACGAAGTTTGCCACGATTAAAGTGGTGACTGCGAAAAAGTAGACAAGGTAGAAGAGGTTCACTATGGTACCGATGATCCTGCCGTAAGCAGCATCGTGGATGGCAAAAAGGTTTTTATCCGGTTCCAGAGAGGACAAAAGGTAGTAGAGCCCCAAAACCACAAGGTAGATAAGGAATGCCAGGAGCACACTGATGTAGCTGTACTTGCCCATTTCGTTTGCAGGCGAAATGATGGTGATTGTACCAATGAGAAAGACTGTGACCAAAGACACTATTTGGTTGCTCGGTACTTGGGTTTTCTGCTCCACCTGCAAAGTCTCCCTTACAAGAATCTTATGAGCTTGCCTACGCCGTTGATTTCAACTTTAATGTCGAAAACAAAGGGTGCCTCAGGCCAGATCTGTTCCCACTGGGCTTCGTTCTCCCGCCAAAACTTAGGCAGCCTCCGCATTACCAAGTGTCCGAGACCGATGAAGTCACCCTGCTCTTTGGCTTTATCTACCGCTGCACGAACCTCCCGTTTGATACCTTCTTCAATGGCGTGGAGGTACTCAGGCCACGAAAAAGGATCGTTTAGGGATTTAGATGACTCCAGCTTGGTAATCCTCCCGGTAACTTCGGCGGAGAACACGAAAGTAAGCTGACCGTCTACGAGCTTAGGCGTGAGGCTAGTGCGATTGCGTACGATCTCGTAGGTAAACTTCTCGCTGCCGCCTTTGACAGTTGCTACGATCAAGCCGGTGCCGAACCTACCGGTCAGCCAGTTGTACCCCTTGGTTTCGGTTTCTGTGAGATAGTCCATGAACTGATGGGGATGGATTAGCCCCGCACCTTTGTAGACGATTAAACTACCGTCTTCTTCCTTGATTTGCTCAACTCGCCCCATTACGGTCATGGGGATCTGTGATGCCCGGTCTTTGGCGTAGTCAAAGGCAGTCGTCACCACAGCAAGAGAGTTGACGTAATTGGTCAGCACGATTTGGGTAATTTCAAAAGCGGGGATCGATCCGGTGGGAAACTTTGAGGCGAGGATGTCGCTGGCCTTTCCACTGGTGATCAGGATGAAGGTATCTTCTCTAGCATCGTCTGTGCGCATGATCCAGTCGATGACGTGGTGGGTGCCGTGGGTGTTTACGAAGTCTTCGCTGAATATTACCAGACGGTTGTGGGCGAAGTACAACCTGTTGGGCGAGTAGAGGTTGGCCTTTCTTACCGCTTCTGTGAAGCTGTCGGCGACCGACTCGATCTTGGCAAAAGGCTCTCCGCCGGAGACGATGCTGTTTGCTGGAGAGGGATTCAGAACTTGGACTGTAGCCTTAACTCGGCCGTCTTCTGCAACGTCGAGCCCCATCGCCACAACGATCTCCACCTCATTGAGATCAACCCTGTCGTAGCAGCCTGCAAGGGCAAAAACAATGAGCAGAAAAAGGACAGCCCTTTTCATAGGTCTTCTCCTTTGATAGACGATTTTGGTCTTTCGCCAAAGCGCTTCTTGCCACCTAAGACCTGAGGTCGCCGTTTCATGAGCCACAGCGGCGCGCGGAGGAAAGAGTCCTTGATATCCTCGCCTTCAAAGGGCATAAACGGCGACATGAAGGGAACGCCGAAAGGCTGTAGACTTGCTAGATGAATGACGATGAGAACTGTAGCGGTGACAAAGCCAATAATGCCAAAAAACGAAGTAAACACGTAAAACAAAATGCGCAGAAGGGCTGACTCATCGTAGAGCGTGGGAACGATGTAGGAGGTGATGGCAGTAAGGGCAATAACGATCACCAGGGGTTGGCCGATCAAGCCAGCACTTACTGCCGATTCGCCCATCACCAGAGAGCCTACAATACCTACAGCTGGGCCGATGGGTCTTGGCATCCGCACCCCGGCCTCTCTGATGATCTCCAGGATGAACATCATCACTCCTACCTCTACCACTGCAGGGAAGGGCGTGCCTTCAACTGCGTTGGCAAAGGTTACAAGGAGAGGTGTGGGCAGGAGTTCATGCTGGAAGCTCACCAGAATGATGTAGAGGGAAGGGCTGATTACGCTGATGGTAAACGAAAGGATGCGGATGATCCGGATCAGCGAAGTGAAAAGAGGTCTAGTGTAGTAGTCGTCCGCAGTTTGGAACTTCTCGATAAACAGGAGGGGGACGGTGATGGCATTGGGACTCCCATCCACCAGAATGCCTACTCTGCCTTCAAGGATTCTAGCGGCAAGGACATCGGGTTTTTCTGTGTAGCCGGTAGTGGCAAAAGGACTGTAAGGGTGCTCCTCGATCAGCTGTTCGATGTAACCGGTGTCGAAGATGCCGTCGATTTCGATCTGGCGAATCCTCTGCTTCACCTCGCGAACGAGATCTTCTTTAGCAATCCCCTTAAGGTAGACAATGGTCACAAGAGTATTGGTCACGCTTCCAAGGGTAAACGATTCGAAAACCAGATCTGGGTTGTTAATCTTCCGTCTGATGAGCGAGGTGTTGGTGCGCATGGACTCGGTAAAGGACTCCCTAGGGCCGCGCACAACCGCTTCGCTTGAGGGCTCGGTTACACTCCGTGTAGCGAAACCTCTAGAAGCTATGATCAGTGCTGCATCTTCCTTGTCAATGAGAAGGGCCGTGTCCCCTGAAAGGATTTTGTTTAAGATCTCCCGGATATCTTTTTCCTCTTTGATGTCCTCTGCGGTCAGGAGGTTTTTGCAGACGTAGTCTTTGAGTCTGTAGCGGGGGACGAAGCTCGTCTCAGCTGCATCGACAATCAAAGGCCGCAGCACGTTCCGCTGGACCACTTCTTTGTCCAGGAGGCCGTCGACACAGAGGATGGCAGCTTTAGTTTTTTGAGCGATGAGAAACTCCCGGATAACCACGTCGTTGCTTTCGGCAAGCAGCTCTCTGATGATCTTCAGGTTGGTATCTAAGTCTGCAGTGAGGTTTCTCTGCTCTAGAGCCGGGCCTTTAGCTTCTTTTACACTCATGCTGTCTACCACTCGCTTTATGCTCTTTACTTAAGTTAAATATTTGCCTCCTCGGGTTTTTCTATACATTCAAACCTAGCTCTGCCTGATGCCAAAGCCTACAGGATCGGGGGAGTGAAACCTTGCCACCTTCCGGCTCCAATCGACGAAAACACCGCTTCGCTGCAAAGTTATTGTCAGATACGATTTTTTTGCACTTGGGAAGTAGGGAAAGGACGACTTGTGGATAAGACAGAAAGTGTTAAAAGTCAATTTCCAAAGAAAGAGAAGTGAAGGAACAGTGCTGTTAGTTTTACTGCTGCTTTTACTGAGCTGCACTGCTTTTGCAGAAGGCGCTCAAGAAGCTACCATGACCGGCTTTAAGGGCTTTCGCACCCGGTCTTCTCAGATGAAAATTACAGATAATGCTCTGGTGGTCAGCAACGTGGCGTTTGCCGAAGCCAATACAGGAAGTCTTCTTTGGGAGGACTTCGATCTTTCATTCAAAGTGACCATCGGCCAGCTGGGATCGCCGTACGCCGGGTTTACCTTGATCTTTAGATCTTGGGGCGGGCGGGATTGCTACGCACTCACAGTAGCTCCGGACCGGACCGCTGTAGAACGCTTCCACGGAGTCTACAGCGACTCGAGAGTTCTTGGCTATGTTGCACGGGGTATGCGTGACGGAGAAACTGCAGATTATCGCATCACAGCTCAAGGGAACCGCTTCACCGTCTACAAGAACGGTGAAAAGATTATCGAAGCTGTAGATCCGGACAACATGTACCCTTACGGCTACATGGCGGTGCGGGCCGAGCTAGCAAGTTTGACATTTGCGGATTGGACTCTGAAGGTTTCCGAGATCCGGGATCCGGTTTTGCGAAAGAGAGCAGAAGCGGGTTATGGACTTCCAGTTGAGCCTTTAGGAGGCGAAATGCTAAAAGTCCAAGAGGGCGATCCCCAGAACATCATGCTCGTCTACGACCAGTACACCCACAAGAACTGGATGACTGTGGATGCACTGCCGTATGTTGCATATCTATCCGCAGAAACCTACATGCCTCAAGATTGGTTCTTCGACTCTTTCCTGTTTCTGGCGCTATCTGCACCAGGGGGACGGAACTTTGGCGGCGGGAACCCTGCAATCTTGGAAGACTATTACTGGTGGCTGGATCGGATGTTCGGGAAAGAGAAGTTCGGCCTCGGAGCTTTCGAAACGGCCATCGCAAACGCCAAGAATGTGCTTGGCGATCCCGACCACAAGGCCAAAGTGATCATGATGATTCCCCACCCCAGCGAGATCGAGGGCACGCCATTTGGCGAGATTAACGGGGAGCGTCCGGTTCTAAGGGGCAATCCTACAGAAGCTGCCAAAGGTCGCCTTAAGGTGGCTAAGTGGTGGATTGATGAGGTGGTAAAGCGCTTTAACGAGAAGGGCTATCAGAACCTAGAACTTGTGGGCTTCTACTGGCTGGCAGAAGATCTAGACCTCGGCGGTATTGACAAGCTCTATCTACCCGATGTGGGAGATTACGTACGCTCATTGGGTATGAAGTTCTACTGGATTCCCTGGTACATGAGCCCGGGGTACGACAGCTGGAAAGAGCTGGGGTTTGATTATTCCATCATGCAGCCTAACTACATGTTCGATAAGGATATCGCCAAGACCAGATTGGAGAAGACCGCTGTGTTAGCGGCAGAAGCCAACTGCGGTATCGAAATTGAAGCTGATGACTCCGTCTGGACGCCAAGCGGCAAAGACCGGTATCTCGATTACCTCCGAGCTGCCAACACCCACGGCTGGGCAGGCGATGTGATCAAGGCCTTCTACCAGGAGGTAGACCTCTTCGGCAAGGCTGCCATGAGCTCTTACCCTCCCGATCGGGAAATCTACGATATCACCTACGGGTTTGTAAAAGGCACCTGGACTGAGAAGCTAAAGTTTGAAGAAGAAAACTAAGGAGCTGAGGGGTCACCCCTCAGCTTTTTGTATCTTTGAGTATTGCTTTTACTTCGCAGGATAAACCGAGGTCTATCGGGGAACTTATCGGGTTTGATTACAGTTGTTGACATCTACTGCAGCGTTCTATATACTGGGTATATAGATATATACTGAGTACGTAGAGATAGGGGGGAGGCAGCCTTGGCAGTAAAACACGTCTTTTTGGCACTTCTTGCAAAGCAGCCAATGCACGGCTACGAGCTGAAAAACGCCTTTGAAGAGATTGCAGCTGGCAGCTGGCCTTTAAACTTCGGCCAGGTCTACCAGACATTGAACCGACTGGAAAGAGACGGATTCATCGAAAGTTTCGAGGTGGTTCAAGAAGACAAACCGGACAAAAAAGTGTACCAGATCACCGAAGATGGAAGAGATCACCTTAAAGAGTGGCTGCAGCAGGATGATCATTGGAATCTGTTTTTCGATGAACAAGCGTTGCGCTTGATGGCTCTTCCCCTTGTGGACTCAGCGCTTTCAGGCGAGATTCTCAAAGGATACAGAAACTTCATTCTGCGGGTTATTGCAGGCCTTACAAAAATGCTGGAAGAGGAAAAAGACACAACATCGACTTACTACGCCCTGCTCGAAAGAAACATTCTGAGAGCGGAGGCTGATCTAACCTGGATCAACAGGATGATCGAAAGGTGGGAAAGGCATGCTTGAGTTAAACGGGATTTCCAAAGTCTACGGCCAGGGAGCTTCGCAAGTAGAAGCTCTGCGCGATGTAGACCTTAACATCTCTCCAGGTGAGTTCGTCGCGGTGATGGGAACTTCGGGATGCGGCAAAACCACGCTGCTGAACATCATCGGCTGTTTGGACACTGCTACCTCCGGCATCTACACGCTGCAGGGGAAAGATGTATCGAGACTTTCCTTGAAGGACAAAGCTCGGGTACGGAATAAAACCTTTGGTTTTGTGTTTCAGGCATTTAACCTGCTTGCAGAGTATACGGTTTTGGAAAACGTTACGCTACCTCTTAGATACAGTGGTGTGCCAAAGCGTCGGTGGAAGGAACAAGGCCTTGGTGTTCTAGAGAGACTAGGTATTGCCGATCTAAGCTCTCGCTACCCCGATCAGCTTTCTGGAGGGCAGCAGCAGCGGGTCGCCATCGCACGTGCTCTGGTAAACGACCCGGAGATTATCATTGCAGACGAACCAACGGGGAATCTCGACACCGGGACCGGGCGGGAGATTGTCAGCGTACTCTGCGACTTGGTGGAAAAGCAAAAAAAGATCGTGATTTTGGCAACTCACGACGGTGCTGTTGCCAGTAGAGCGCAAAGGCTCCTGCAGATGGTAGACGGCAGGATCATCGACGACTCTACCGTGCCAACAGGTGCCGTGAGCTTTTCCCATCCCGCCGAATAGGAGGGAGATGCGATGAAACCTCTATACCGCAGATTGCTCATCGTAGGCATAGCCATGGGAGTGGTTGCCACTTCACTGATCATCGGCGTAGGACAGACGCTCTTTCTCCAACGGAGCCGCATCGGAAACCTGGTTTCGGGTGCCTACTGGATCTACCACGGAGGAGACAGTCCAAACACCATCTACGGAATGTCTTTGGATTTGGCAAGGACTGTTCAGAGCTGGCTTCCGAAAGGCACTGCATCGAGTGCGGTAGCTGTCGACTACGGTAGAAGTATTCGGATAGGTCCGGAGTTCTATCAATCCAACGTCGTTGGAACCGATTTCACCTTTCTCCAGTTCTTCGAGTTAGAAGTGGAGGGTAGGTTTTTCACCGAGGAGGAGCAGGAGACTCGGAAAAGAGTCTGTGCGGTAACCTCCGATATCTACGAGCTTTTCGGAAGCGACTTGAAATTCATAACAATCGGAGACGCAGAGTTTGAGGTGGTCGGTGTGGTTCGAGGCGAGATGTACCGGCAGGGAGCCATGCCACTCGACTACTCGACAAACTCGGTCTTTCTCCCGATTGAAGTCTATTACAGTGACATTCAGAACGAAGACTCTCTTGCAGGTCTTGTCGCAGAGATCGCCGTCTTGGCACCAGAACTGACAAAAGGGGATCTCCAGCGGGTACTCTCAGCTAACCTGTCCTCTTTGGAAAACGCTCCTAGCTTAAAAGTACTCCAATGGGGTGAAGCAGACCGAACGGAGCTAGTTAGAGTGCTCCTTGCACTTACTGCCATCTTCCTTGTGGCCTTTGTGGTCTTTCTCCTTGCAGGGCTGAACATCGTTCAAATCGCCTCTGCAAGCGTCTACGATCGGCATAGGGTCTTCGGACTGAAAGCGGCCTTAGGTGCAGCACCAGGGGATATCGTGAAAGAAGTCAGCCAGGAGATCCTGGGCTGTGCTCTCCAGGGCGGGTACCTCGGAGTTGTAGTCGCTGGTATCGTAAACACGCTCCTCAACCACTACGTTGGCAAATATTGGGCGGCTTTCAACATGGTCACGGCACTGGCAGGTGTGGTGCTGGCCCTTGTTGTGGGCTGGATCACCTCACTCATCCCTGCAAGAAAAGCGGCGATGATTGATCCTGTGAAAGCCCTCCGCGAAGAGAGATGAGGTGAGTCTTGTGGCAAAACAAAATCGGTTTTCCTTTGCCTTTCAGGCTTTCGTCATCGGCCTGGTTTTAGTGCTGGTTTTGAGCATTACCAGAGGAGCGATCTACGAAGAAGAGCGTAGAAGGGCAGAGTACCCTTCTGGAATATCCGCCGTAAGCGTGTATCGGGACTACCTGAGCCCAGCCGAACCTCTGCCTTTGGAGTTGATACGAGAGGTGGTGGAACGAGGCGGAATGGTCACAGAGTACCTACCGAAAGCTCTAGGTGCCACCTACGACTACTTGGGCACAACGCCTGCTTACTTGGAGGTGTTTGCGCCGAGCTTGAGGCTGGGCAGATACTTCACCGAAGACGATTATATGCAGCCGGTCTGCCTGGTCAGCGAACAGGTCGCCAAAGGCCTATACGGAACCATTGCAGAAAGCCTCGGAAAGACTTTTAAGACCGAGCTATTTCCAGCGGGGTTTGAGATCATCGGCGTCCTTGAAGATGGTGAAAAGCTTCCGGTTCAGACTGTAGACGAGATGGGAACGGAACTAGAACGGTTCAACATCTCTTCAAACAGCTTCGTGATCTACCCCATGAGTTCAGTTAGGATGCCGATAGGCTTCAACGCCTACCGGACCGTCTGGGTTGAAGGCAGCCCCGTTGCTGCAGCCCACCTTGCTTCATCCCTAGAAGGCACGTGGGAAGGCCTGCGCTTTACGGTAAATCCTCTACCCAAAACCCAGATCGAAGATGGCCAGACAAAAAGCCTTCTCATCTTTATTCTCGGGGGTTTTGCCTTCCTGGTCCTGTTTGTCTCAGCTCTCGGCTTTTTCGGCATGCAGATGATCGCCGTCTTCAGACGGAATAAGGAAATTGGTCTCAGGATTGCTGTAGGAGCAAGACCTGTGGATATCCTGCTCCAGGTCCTTCTGGAATCTGGGCGAGATCTGCTTTTGCCTGGGCTTTTAGGCATTCTCACAGGCTGTGCAGTGCACCGCCTGTTGGAAAGGGCCCTCTCCCTGCCCATGCTCTTTGATCTGCCCTTGGTTCTCCTTTCGTTCTTGGGGTTAGGGGTCTTTACGGTTCTTGTAGGGCTGTATCCCGCTTGGAAGGCCGCAACCATGGATCCTACAGAGTGCCTGGGCAAAACGCCACGGCTGAACTAGGAGGTGGTAAGGTGACAGAGCGAGTAAATTGGAAGACGATAGGTTTCAACGTTTTTCTTACGGTCGTCCTTGTTTTCATTCTGGGGTTAAACTACACCAAAGAAAAAGCGGCTCTGGAAGATGCCGCGAGAATGCAGGGACCACCTCCGGGAATCGGTGAGAAGATCGAAGACTTCCTTGTTATAAATGATCAAGGCAAGAAGCTTAGCTTTAGTGAAGTTGCAGAAGGTGACACGGTCCTTGTGTTCTGGAGCATAGGATGCACGCCTAGTGTCTGGGCTCTCGAAGCTCTAGAGACCCTTACAGCCGAGACTTCCAACGTGACGGTGGTTCCCGTTAACGTAGCAGACAGTGTTTCTAGTTCCACCGACTTCTTTGCTGAAAAAGGCTTCAACCTACCGGTCTACACAGACGCAGGGAAGTCCGCTAAATGGGCTTTCAAGGTAAAGATCACCCCTGCCATCTACCTCATAGACGAAAGCGGAGTCATCAAATACAGACAGCTCGGCCTTTCCAGTCAGGGTTTGGAGTTTCTCCGTCGGATCCTGGAAAAAAGCCCGAGCTAAACTTGGAGTGTTGAACGATCAAGTTCCAAGTGCTGCTAAAGTAGAAGCTTTTTACAGTTCATATGAACAAAACAGAAAGTCCATAACGGGTGCCGACCTTTGAGGGAGGTGCCCGTTCTTATATCTGCAGCGGACGCGTGTATAGGGTAAAGGAGTTTGCAGTTTGCAAGCGAACGGTCTTTTTAGGTAGACTATCTCGACAGGAGGGGACTAATGTGTGGAAGAGGCTGTCTCTAGTGCTTTTTGCACTGATCCTAACGTTTACCGTTTCTGCCGACACTGTAATCGTCTGGTCGCCCTGGACCGTGGAGTGGAACAGAGTGATCCAGAAGCTGACAGATGAGGAGTTTACCCCAAAGACCGGGATCGAAGTCAAGATCGTGGCCATTCCCGCCGCAGACATGGAGACCAAGCTGCTCCTTGCAGCAGCATCAGGAGATGTTCCTGATATTGGTATCACCGGGTCGCTGGGCCCAGCTGATCTTGGCGTGAGAGGTGCTGCAGTTGACCTCTACGAGAGATTCAGCAACCAGTACCTTGCGGTCAGAGACGATATGTATCCGGGCCTCATGCGCTCGTTTGAGTTCAGAGGGACGAACTTCGGCCTTCCGGCAGACACAGCACTGTATCCCATGGCCTACCGCACAGACATCTTGAGCGAAATGGGGATGAACGTGCCCGTCACGTGGAAGGAACTTTACGGGATTTTGCCCAAACTCCAAGCCAACGGCTACAACTTCGCCCCCACGTGGGGTTTTGCCGACGGAGTGGGCAACGTAGCCTATGCCGACGTGTCCATGTTCATCTGGCAGCACGGAGGAGACTGGTACAGCGAGGACCGGACGCGCTCGGGCTTGGACTGTGAGGAGTCCATTGCCGGCTTTATTGAGTACGCAGAACTATACACAAAACACAACATTCCCAAAGCTGTAGACGGGTTTATGGGGTTCAAAAACGGAGAACTGCCGCTTCTGCAGATCAGCTCCGCTCAGTACTCCTACATCAAAACTGCCGCACCGGAACTTACAGGCAAGTGGAAGGTCACAGTTGTACCCGGAACGGTCCGGGAAGACGGGACCATCAGCCACGCTGCTTACATCGGTGGCTCAACCTTCGTGATGTTTAAGGCCAGTAAAAAGCAGGACGAAGCCTTTGCCTGGCTTAAGTGGTGGCTTTCAACAGAGACCCAGACAAAATACATCAACGAAGTGCCTAAAGCTCTGCCTGGCTCTGTCGTGATCCCTGCAAACCGGCATGCTATGCTGAACATGCCTCTACCCGAGGAGGACGTGGAGGCCTACATGCTTCAAGCATCCCACAGCATAGCCCCTGCGTATGCCCTAGCTCCAGAGTCCATCACCCACAGGTTTATCAACAATGCCTGTGCCAAAGCGGTGCTTCAGGGCGTCGATCCAGTCGAAGCTATTTTGGAAGCAGCAAGCCTGATGAATGTAGAGCTGGAGAAAAAGCAGAAGGAGTATGCAAGGTTTATCAGCAAGCTGAACTAAGGAGAGTTTCCAAGCCGCACTTAAAACCGGTGCGGCTTTTTTGCAATACGAGTTCTTAGCTCTTCTAGAGGGTTTGGGGTCTTTTTGGATAATCTAAAAGAAGGTCTATGCCAAAAGCAGGAGTAGGGGGGGAGTGCGGTGATTATCAGTGCAAGCAGGAGAACGGATATTCCGGCCTTCTACAGCGACTGGTTCTTCCAGAGGCTTGACGAAGGGTGTTTTTTCGTGCGCAACCCCATGAATCCGAGACAGGTGAGCCGGGTCTCCTTCACCAAAGAAGAGATAGAAGGAATCGTCTTCTGGACGAAAAACCCCAAAAACCTCATGCCGAAGCTCAACCGCTTGGGATCCATACCTTACTACTTCCAGTTCACGCTTACCCCGTACGGCAGAGACCTCGAGCCCGGTCTGGACAAAGACCAGGTTGTGAAAACCTTTAAGGAACTGTCGGGGATGATTGGAAAAAAGCGCATCGTTTGGCGTTACGACCCCATCGTCATCAGCCCTTTGATGGATGCAAACTACCACTTCAGCCAGTTTGAGGCTTTAGCAGAGGAGCTCGGGTCTTTTACGGAAAAATGCATCGTGAGCTTTGTAGACTTCTATGCTAAAGCTCGAAAGAAGTTAGAAACCATAGGAGCTGTGGACCCAAGCCTAGAGGAAAAGCTTGCGATTTTAAGGAAGCTTATCCAAATCGCCAAAGCCAACGGTCTTGGCATAGAAGTATGCTGCGAGGCGGTGCTTTTAGGAGAGATTCAGGTGACAAGGGCAAGGTGCGTTGATGCCACCCTTCTCGGCGAGATCGCCGGGGAGAACTTAGCCGCTGAAAAAGATCCTAATCAGCGACCTGAATGCCGGTGCCACGTAAGCGTCGATGTGGGCGCTTACGACACGTGTCTTTGGGGCTGCGTCTACTGCTATGCCAACGGCAGCGCCGCCCAGGTGCAGAAAAAAGTCAAGAACTACAGGCAGGATTCACCTCTGCTCTGCAGCGAGATCGGTGCTCTAGATGTGATCACAGAGAGGGCGGTCAAGCCTTTGAAGCCAAGAACCAGGTCGTTGTTTTTGGAGTAGAAGGGGCAGTCGGGACGGGCAATTTTCAGGTTATACATCTTTGTATTTTTCCTCTTGTATCTTGGGTGCGAATTGTATAAAATAGATATAAATGTATACTACAAAAGACGATGACAAGGAGCAGTAGCGGTAGAGCCTTGGTTGGAGAGAGCTGGTGGCAGGTGGAAACCAGCACCGGGAAGCCGTGAACTCGCCTTGAAGTTGCCGGCGCGAAATATGAGTAGTGCCTGCCGTTTTCCGCGTTAAGGAGCAATGAGTGAGTGGCCGACGGCTGCTAATTTGGGTGGTACCGCGGGAGGTATAACGATTCTCGTCCCTGTTGTTTGTGAGGACGGGATTTTTTTATACCCGTTTTAAATAAAGAAGGGGAGGTATACGCTGTGAGTTTTGATCACAAATCCATTGAGAAAAAGTGGCAAAACTACTGGGAGAAAAACAAGACCTTCAAGTCTCCTGATTTCAGTCCCAAGAAGAAGTTCTACGTACTGGATATGTTTCCATATCCCTCAGGAGCAGGTCTCCATGTTGGTCACCCAGAGGGATATACGGCAACAGACATTGTTGCCAGAGTGAAGAGAATGCAGGGGTACAACGTGCTCCATCCGATGGGATGGGACGCTTTCGGCCTTCCTGCAGAGCAGTACGCAATCGAAACCGGCAACGACCCTGCCGAGTTCACAAACAGAAACATCGACACCTTCCGCCGCCAGATCAAGTCTTTGGGCTTTTCCTACGACTGGGATAGGGAGATCAGCACCACTGATCCCAACTACTATAAGTGGACCCAGTGGATCTTTATCAAGCTTTTCGAGCACGGCCTGGCCTATATGGATGAGGTACCGGTAAACTGGTGTCCGGCTTTGGGTACGGTTCTTGCCAATGAAGAAGTAATTGACGGAAAAAGCGAACGTGGCGGCCACCCTGTTGAGCGGAAGTACCTCAAGCAGTGGATGCTGAAGATTACCGCCTACGCCGATCGCCTCTTGGAGGACTTGGAGGAGCTAGATTGGCCGGAAAGCGTCAAGGAAATGCAGCGGAACTGGATCGGAAGATCCGAAGGCGCTGAGATTACCTTCACAATCGACGGCACCGACAAGACCTTCACGGTCTTTACCACCCGTCCGGACACGCTGTTTGGCGCAACATATGCGGTTCTCGCGCCAGAGCATCCGTTGGTGAAGGAGATCACCACCGAACAGCAGAAAGGGGCCGTAGAGGCCTACCTGGACGAAGTCAAGAGGAAGAGCGACTTAGAGCGCACAGCTCTGACCAAAGAGAAAACCGGTGTTTTCACCGGAGCATATGCCGTCAATCCTGTAAGCGGCGAGAAGATGCCCATCTACATCGCCGACTACGTTTTGATCAGCTACGGCACAGGTGCCATTATGGCGGTTCCCGCCCACGATGAAAGAGACTACCAGTTCGCCAAAAAGTACAACCTGCCCATCAAACAGGTTCTTGAAGGTGGAGATATTGAAAAAGAGGCCTTTGAAGGTGACGGAGTGCACATCAACTCAGGCTTCCTTGACGGTCTCAACAAAGAAGATGCCATCGCCAAGATGATCGAGTACCTTGAGGAGAAGGGCCTCGGCAAGAAGAAGGTCAGCTACCACCTCCGCGACTGGCTGTTCAGCCGTCAGAGGTACTGGGGCGAGCCTATCCCGGTCATTCACTGGGAGGACGGCACAATGACCACCGTCCCAGAAGACGAACTGCCCTTAGTGCTGCCGAAGACAAAGCAGATCAAGCCCTCCGGAACTGGCGAGTCGCCTTTGGCAAACATTGAAGAGTGGGTAAACGTTGTGGATCCCGTTACTGGCAAGAAAGGCCGCAGGGAGACCAACACCATGCCCCAGTGGGCCGGAAGCTGCTGGTACTACCTGCGCTACATCGACCCCAACAACAATGAGAGGCTTGCAGATCCCGAGAAGCTGAACGAGTGGCTCCCTGTGGATCTCTACATCGGCGGAGCCGAGCACGCGGTACTGCACCTATTGTATGCCCGCTTCTGGCACAAGTTCCTGTACGATCTTGGCATTGTGCCAACAAAAGAGCCGTTCCAGAAGCTGTTCAACCAGGGCATGATCTTGGGCGAAGACGGCGAGAAGATGAGTAAGTCCCGCGGCAACGTGGTCAACCCAGATGAGATCGTAGACAGCCACGGCGCAGATGCCCTGAGACTCTACGAGATGTTTATGGGGCCACTGGAAAGCTCCAAAGCTTGGTCAACCCAAGGCCTCGACGGTGCCAGAAGGTTCCTGGACCGGGTATGGCGCCTGTTTGTAGATGAAAACGGGAACCTCAGCGATAGAGTAAAGGCAGATACCACCGGAGGACCTCTAGAGAGGATTTACCACAAGACCGTAAAGAAGGTCACCCGCGACTACGAAAACCTGGCCTTCAACACTGCCATCGCCCAGATGATGGTCTTCATCAACGAAGCGTACAAAGTGCAGGAGATTCCCAAAGAGTACGTTGAGGGCTTTGTGAAGCTGCTGTCGCCGATCTGTCCCCATATCGGTGAAGAGCTGTGGGAGAAGCTCGGCCACAAGGATACTATCGCTTACGAAAGCTGGCCGACCTACGATGAGTCCAAGACCGTTGAAGACGAAGTGGAAATCGTCATTCAGATCAACGGCAAGATCAGGGATAAGATCGTTGTTCCTGCGGACATGGACGGAGAAAAGGTCAAAGAGCTTGCTCTCGAGTCTGAAGCTGTAAAGAAGCAGATCGAAGGCAAGACTCCGAAGAAAGTCATCGTGGTTCCCCGCAAGTTGGTTAATATAGTTTTGTAAGCAGTTAGCCCCTGCGCCCGCAGGGGCTAATTAAGTGAACGGCACCTTACATTGATTTTAGGAGGAGAAGCTATGCTGCAGTTTGACCCTCTCTACTACCCCCACAAGTCTCAGAGGACGATGGTGTTTGCTCAAAACGGCATGGTGGCAACTTCCCAGCCCCTAGCAGCTGAAGCGGGGCTTTCTGTCCTCAGACAGGGGGGAAATGCCATCGATGCTGCCGTAGCAACGGCAGCTACTCTCACGGTACTCGAACCTACCTCCAACGGCATCGGTGGAGATGCTTTTGCTCTGGTTTGGACCGGCGGAAAGCTCTACGGCCTGAACTCCAGCGGACCTGCTCCAAGGAGGCTGACCATCGAGGAGGTAGAAAGGCGCGGGCACTCGGAGATGCCGAGGTGGGGCTGGCTTCCGGTCACCGTTCCTGGCGTTCCTGCGGCATGGAATGCCCTTTCGGAAAGATTCGGCTCGCTCCCGTTAGAAACTAACCTCAGTCCTGCCATAACCTACGCAGGAGAAGGGTATCCGGTCTCTCCCACTACAGGGTACTACTGGCAGAGAGCGTTTGACATCTACAAGCAGAACCTCAAGGGACCGGAGTTTGAGCCGTGGTTTGAGGTTTTTGCACCGGAAGGAAAGCCGCCTGGAATTGGGGAAGTCTTTAGCTCAAAAGGACACGCCAAAACTTTGGAGTCCATCGCCAAAACCGGTGCCCGCAGCTTCTACCAGGGCGACCTTGCCGAAAAAATCGTAGACTTTGCCGCAAAAACCGGCGGACTCATAGCTAGAGAGGACCTGGAGGCTTTTGTGCCAGAGTGGGTGGAGCCCATTAAGGTCAACTATCGGGGCTTTGACGTCTGGGAGATACCTCCCAACGGTCAGGGGATAGTGGCGCTGATGGCTCTTAACATCCTCAGCCTCTACGACGATCTGGAGTTTGGCACACCGCTCACCTACCACAGGCAGATCGAGGCGGTGAAGCTCGCCTTCAGCGATGCCAAAGCCTGCGTCACCGATCAGAGGTTCAGAAAGGTCGATGTGGAAGGGCTTCTGTCTTTGGACTATGCAAGATCCAGGATGAAGCTCATCGGAAGTTCGGCCCTTCTACCGAAGCCCGGAATGCTCCCGCAAAGCGGCACGGTGTACTTGGCCACCGCCGACAGATACGGAAATATGGTCTCCTACATCCAGAGCAACTACATGGGATTTGGCTCGGGAATTGTGGTACCGGGAACGGGCATCGCCCTGCAGAACAGGGGCCACACCTTCTCCTTGGACCGGACCCATGTCAACTGCCTGGAGCCGGGAAAGCGCACCTACCACACGATCATTCCCGGGTTCATGACCAAAGGTGGCGAGCCCGTCGGTCCGTTCGGTGTCATGGGAGCCTTCATGCAGCCCCAGGGGCACGTTCAAGTTGTCATGAACGCGGTGGGTTTTGGTCTCAATCCTCAAGCAGCTCTCGATGCGCCGAGGTTCCAGTGGCTTGAAGGAAAAACTGTAGAACTTGAGAGCACCATGCCCGACTCTGTTCGGGAAAAGCTTAGCCGCATGGGGCACGATGTTAGAATTCCCGTCACCTCAGGGAGCTTTGGTAGGGGCCAGATCATTTGGCGGATGCCAAACGGGACGCTAGCCGGAGGTACGGAGCCTAGAACAGACGGTACCATAGCAGCTTACTAACTGGGTTGAGAGCGACCTGGAGCCAAGCTGCTCTAGATCGCTCCAGCCGGTATGGCGTTTTACAGCTACAGATACGGAAGTGAGTGTTGATGGATAGCAAAAAATGGTATGTACAAGGCCTGAGAGATGGAGTGCCCATCTTTCTGGGGTACCTGGCGGTGGCGTTTACGGTGGGGATTTTTGCCAGAAACGCAGGCCTTACCTCTCTGCAGGCTTCCCTCATGTCTTTTTTGAACAATACATCTGCAGGTCAGTTTGTGGCCATCGGGCTGATTGCCTCTTCCTCAGGCTACCTGGAACTTGCAGCAGTGCAACTGGTGGTAAACCTCAGGTATCTTCTCATGTCCTGCTCACTGTCGCAAAAGATTCAGCCTAAAGCACCCTTTTTTCACAGATTGCTTCTAGGCTACAACGTCACAGATGAAGTTTTCGCCCTTTTAAGCGCTGTAGACGGCTATCTCAATCCCGCCTATACATACGGTCTTTCCACTATGTCCATTCCCGGCTGGACGCTGGGGACATTTCTAGGATGCACCATTGGGGGAATTCTTTCGGAGAGGCTCCTCAGCGCTATGGGCGTTGCCCTCTACGGCATGTTTATTTCGGTAATCGTGCCCCCGGCAAAAAAAGACCGGCGGCTTCTTGCTGCCATTGCCGTGTCTATGGCAATAAGTGCAGGGTTTCCGTTACTTCCCGGACTGAAGAACATTCCCCAGGGCTTTAAGATCATCATCCTGGCAGTTTTAATCTCAGCACTCTTTGCCGCGATCTATCCGGTGCCAAAAGGAGAAGGAGAGGAGGGGGAAAGTGCAGCCTAACGTCTACATCTACATCCTGGTGATGGCATCTGTAACCTACCTCATCCGCGTTCTTCCACTTGCCCTCATTAGGAGGGAGATTAAAAGCCCCTTTATCCGGTCCTTTCTCCATTACGTACCCTACGTGACCCTGGCGGTGATGACCGTTCCCGGAGTGATCCTGGATACGGGAACGTGTCTTTCTGGGGTTTTAGGTCTTGGAACTGCGGTCTACCTTGCGTGGAAGGGAAAGAGCTTGATTCAGGTGGCTGGGTGGATGTGCGCAGTGGTCTACATTGCCGAACTGATCCTTCTATAGGTAGAGCCTCAGAAGTTTGCATGGTATTTTGGTTTTTTGTGGAATAGCTTTAATAGCACATTTGCCTTTAGGCTCATAAAAGCCCCGGGCCGGAAGTATAGTCTCAGTAAAAATCGGTAGTTTTGGAGGTAGCATGCTCGATGATCATAATTGAACTGTTGAAAGCGATCTTTCTCGGGATTGTAGAAGGGGTAACCGAGTGGCTTCCTATAAGCAGCACGGGACACATGATTCTGGTTGATGAGTTTGTCAAGCTAGGTCAATCGGAAGCCTTCAAAGAGATGTTCTTCGTGGTGATTCAGCTAGGTGCCATCCTAGCGGTGGTGCTTCTCTACTTCCAGAAGCTGAATCCCTTTGCCAGGGCAAAGACCCCAGAGGAAAGAAACGCTACGTTTGGGATCTGGTTTAAAGTCATAGTTGCCGTGATTCCCGCCGGGGTTATTGGAGTTCTGTTCGACGACTGGCTGAACGCCCGCTTTTACAACTACATCACCGTGGCATTGATGCTGGTTATCTACGGCGTGCTGTTTATCGTTATCGAAAACCGCAACCGCAACCGCCAGCCTAAAGTGGCGGACATCAAGGAGATGGACCTCAAGACCGCTCTTTTGATCGGAGTATTCCAGGTGCTTTCTTTGATCCCCGGTACCTCCCGTTCTGGGGCTACCATTCTCGGGGGAATCATTCTTGGAGCTTCCCGCCCTGTGGCTGCGGAGTTCTCCTTCTTCCTTGCCATTCCGGTGATGTTCGGGGCAAGCGCCCTGAAGCTGGTTAAGTTCGGGTTCAGCTTCACCGCTCTGGAACTCTCGATCCTACTTGTAGGCATGGTTGTGGCTTTTGCAGTTTCGGTACTTGCCATCAAGTTCCTGATGCGGTACGTAAAAAGCAACGACTTCAAAGCCTTTGGCTGGTACAGAATCGTTTTAGGCCTTTTGGTGATTGGTTATTTCGCGTTCTTCGGGTAATATTGTCTCGAGGGGACCTGCAGGATTCTTGAGGGATGGAGGAAAAGCGCCAATGCACGATTTCATCTTAGAGGTTGTTAACCAGTACGGATACATCGGGATTTTCGCCCTAATCACCATCGAGAACCTGTTCCCGCCCATTCCTTCGGAACTGATTCTCACCTTCGGAGGCTTTTTAACAACGGTCACTACCATGAAGGTTTGGGGCGTTGTGGTCTCTTCAACTCTTGGCTCGGTCTTCGG
>LFSI01000040.1 GCA_001512545.1 Clostridia bacterium DTU065
ACGAGGCTGTAGTGTTTCTGCAGTCGTTCCTCAGTTCTTTGACCATCAAGACCGTCCAGAATAATTCAGTTCTCAGAGCGCTTGTCATGGACAAGCTGAACTACAAGCCGGCCCAGGTCGCGCTGTGCGCAAGAGCCTTAGTGGAGCTCTTCGATTTTGCACTGGACTTGTCCCTATCTAGAGATCAAAAAGAAGCGTTAGAAGCCGATGTAATCAGCTCGTGGAGCAGCTTATCAGCGGCCGAACTTGCTCTGTACAGCGAGTATCCGAAGTACCTGGAGACCATCAAGCGAAGCAAAAACCCCGACGAGCTAGACGCTCTAAAGAGAGTTTTGCGGAGCTGCTTTGAGACGAAGTTCCGCCGCTGGCTGCTGCAGTTTCAAGATGAAGCGGTGCGTTAGACCAGTCATACATGTATAAACAAAGGCAGACCTGTTCGGTCTGCCCTGCGAAAACTAAAGGGAGGAGTTATGCTGTTTTTTCGGCTTGAAGAACAACAAACCTAAGGCCAGTCCGCCTGCGAGAACTGCGAGACCGAGCTTGATGTAGAAGGCTCTCTCTGAGTTCTGCAGCACTTGGATTGTCGGAGGTTTGGGGCTGCCAAACCTCACGTGATTGAGCTTGGCTCCGGCGGTAATCTCCAATTCGCCTCCAAACAGATCTCTAAGATAGGCAGCGTTTTCTTCGGTGTAAGGTAAGATGCCTACTTCAACGCTGCTAGCTGTAGGCTTTACGTAGGTTACCCGTGTGCCCCGTTTGGCAAGGTCTTTGCCGTTTTCCGCCACATACAGAGCTATCTCTTGGTACTTTGTTAGAACGTCTTCGGAGATGGTTCCAGACTGGGGAGCAAAAGCTTCAACCGTCTCGTTTGCGTCTTTTACATAGAGGGTCGCCTGCGTGCTAGGCACGACTACTATTCCTTCCCTCCCCAACGCTTTGTAAAGGAACTGGGCGTTTTCCTCGGTATATGGCATGATGCCGATTTCAATACGGTCTTTCACCGGACCTGTGTGAGTGACGGTAATCCCCCGCACTTCCAGGTCCTTTTTGTGATCCTGAAACAAGTAGCGATCTATGTCTTTGTGTCTGTAGTACATCTCCAGGTTATTATACCCGGAAGGTATGGGAGTCTTTGCAAAAACGGAAGAACTTAAGGCAAAAAACACTAAGAGTACAGACACAAACTGTAGCTTCTTAAAAGCTCTGAGTTGCTTCAACCAGTTCACCTCGTGCTTTGAATCATGCTTTTGGCAATGGCAATTGCCTGGTCTTTTTGGAGCTGTCCGATGACGTCGTAGCGGACGCTGCCAAGGAAAAAGTGCAGTTCTGCTGTTTCCTCACTGGCGCTAACATATCCGGTGTACCCCAACAGATCCACTTCTTCGAAACCGTAGTACTCCCAAGATGACGCTACTTTTTCTTGGGTAATCGTGATGAAGCGGATAAGCCCATCTACGCTTGATGCCGATTCGCTGTAGGTCAGAGTAACGTTTTCTACCTGGTCTTCGGTTCCGGTTCCTGTAATCGACTCCAGTTCAAAACCAAGCGGGATGTTACCTGGGGTAAGGAACCCTTCGCCAAATGCGTCCCGCGCTTCCTCCACAGATACAAAGCTCCAGCTGTTCACATCCATTGCCATGAAGCGGGAGGTCTCGGGCGCGCCAAGTGGCGAGGACAGTGTTTTAAGCTGCATAATACCCATTTCGGTGCTGCCGTCTTCCGGCATGCTCTGCGGGCTTTCCGGCCAGAAGGCAATACCCAGAATCAGCATGATAGACGCTGCAGCTAATGCGGGAACTAAGAAACGAACGGTATTGGGCTTGCGATAAAGTTTTACCAGAGTTTTTTCTTTGAGCTCTGCTCTCACGTTGACATTTGCCATGGACTCATCTGCAATTCGCCTAAAATCTTTCATCTGCGTCACCGAAATCAACCCTCCCTTCCAGCCGTTCTTTGAGAATCTGCCTTGCTCTGTGAAGCCTACTCCTTACTGTACCTTCCTTAACTTTTAGGATCTCGCTAATCTCCTTTGTGTCGTAGCCGTGGTAGTAGTAAAGCAGTATGACGTCTTTGAACTCGGTCTTGAGGTTCATTACCTCTGAAAACAAGAGTTTGTCCTCTGCATCCTGCGCCACTCTGCTTTCTAGAGATTCTCCTTCTTGAGGCAGTTCTTCTTCCACAGGTTTGTCTGTGAGTAGGGCCCGCTTTAGCCAGGCACTTCTCAAGACGTCTTTGCAGAGGTTGATCGTGATCCTGATGATCCAACTTTTTTCGCTAGACCGACCTTGGAAGGTTTCGTACTTTCTAAAGACCCTGATGAAGACCTCCTGAAAAACGTCTTCTGCTTTCTGGAGATCTTTTAGGTACATATAGGCCGTCCTCAAGACATCCTGGCCATAAAGGTCGATTAGTCGGTTTATTTCTTTTTCCAAATGCGCTTTCGATGAGTTCGTCGTCTGCAAAAAAAACATTGGAGTTCCTCCTGTTAGCCGCGCCTATTTGTTAGACGAACCAGGCGCGTTTTGCGCTCCCGGGTAGGTTCCCGGGGTTATGTATAAGGACACTGGAGTTGAGAAAAAGCAGTGCATTCCCAAATGTGCAACAAGTGGATACCGGCGTTTTAGTCATGCCCAAAAACTAGACGGACTTGGTTATCCACCTGTATACGCTTTAAAGATGTGTTACTTGCGGTTCTTAAATGTTCCTACCTATCTCCTATACAGACACACTCCCACGTCAACTGTCATCGCAAGAACCTGCTGTGCCATTTCCGGGGTTGTTAAGTCAAGTTGCTACGTCACATTGGCCAATGAAAACCGGGGCTTTCCAATGAAGCTCCGGTTCTGTCTCGAGTTTTACCGCACCCATTGCAAGTTTCCCTTCCAATCAAAGTTTTGCTAAACAACCCGATTTCCCTCTGTCGTCAGCAAAATACGAACGGTTTTGTCACGCAGGCCAATCGCTTGTCTCCCTGTTTCTTTTTACTCCTCATATAAAAAAGGACCCTTCCGGGGAGTCCTTTTTTAATCAGTGGTTAAGCGGCTCGTTCCTGGTTATTGCTGCCGGCAAAGTAGTTAACCGTGGCGATCCCAAGGGCAACCAAAACCAAAGCAGCTACGATGCCTACGGTCAGCTTTTCTCCCGGTACTAGCAGAGCAGAAAGGAGCGAACCGGAGATCGGAATGACGAACCTGTAAATAGTGATCTCTCCGGCTTTGTTGTACTTCAGTAGATTGTACCAGATGGAAAATGCGGCACTGGACAAAAAGGCCGAATAGATCAACAGTGCCCAGAACTTGGGTGTGAAGGTGATGTGAGGCTGAATCCCTCCGGGGAGCCCTGCACCGATTAAAAGCAGCGAACCGAAAAAGAGCTGGTAGGCGTTGATCAACGCCGGATTGAGCTTGCCCGAGAGTCTCTTGGCACCGAAGGTTGCCACCGTACTGGTAAGACCGGACATGATCATGAAACCTTCGCCGAGAAGAGTGAAGTTCCAACTCATGCCGGCAGCTTCAGGGGTCCAATTTACGATAACAATGCCTAAGAATCCGGTCAAAAGGCCGAACGCTTTGGCAAAGGTCAGCTTGTCGTTCTTGTAGATGAAGTGGGCAAAAATCACAACGAAGAAGTTCCCGATGGAACTCAAAATCGCAGACTTAACACCGCTCACGTGAGCGATGCCGCTGTAGAAGAAGAAGTACTGGAGGCCAGTCTGAAAAATCCCCAAAAAAATTAGGGGCAGCACCCACTTCTTGGATATTGTCATCTCACTCTTCATACCGAACCTAACCACTATAAAGGTCATGACAGACGCCAAGAAGAACCTGGCTCCGGCAAGAAGGAGCCTCCCCGAGACATCGTCGGGTCTCAGATTTAACTCGGCGTAGGTTGCCTTCAGCACGGGGAAGGCACTTCCCCACAGCACGCATGCAATTATTGCTAAAACTGCAGCAGTGTACTTGTTGGTCCAAATGTTGATCTTCAATTCTTGTCCCTCTTTCAGTTCTTTTAAATGCTAAGTTTTGCATTGTTTTGCTAGATTAGTTCACTCTCTGCTTTGTACTAGCCTTTATGAAGGAAGTACACTTGTCCTTTAATATGTTACCTTACGGGAGACAGTTTACCCAAATCGGCGGCAAAAAGGAAGGATGCAGATGCTTGGTTTAAACTTAGAAGCTCACACTTTGCCAAAGCACAAGGTTTTGCAAATGCTCGGAGCAAATCCCGGAGCAGGCCTTACAGAAAAGGAAGCCGGAGGCCGCAAAGCTCGGCACGGTCCAAACGAACTTGTCAAAGCAAAAAAACGCACGCTCATCCAGAAGCTCGTCGATCAGCTGAGCGACTTTTTGATCCTCATTCTGGTAGGAGCGGCCTTCATCTCCTGCCTGGTGGGCGAATATATAGATGCTCTCCTGATTGTGTCCATTGTGGTCGTAAACGCGGTCTTCGGACTGGTACAGGAAAGCAAAGCAGACAAAGCCTTAGAAGCCCTCAAAGATATGAGCGCTCCAAAAGCGAAAGTGCTGAGGAGCGGAAAAAAATCCCAGGTTGATGCCAAGGAGCTTGTCCCTGGAGACATCGTTTATCTGGAGGCGGGAGACAGCGTCCCTGCAGATCTCAGGCTTATTGAAACAAGTAACTTGGAGATCCAAGAGGCAGCTCTCACCGGGGAATCGGTTCCTTCGGGTAAAGATGCAGACCGAGTCTATCCCAAAGAAACGGCAGTAGGCGATCGGCAGAACATGGCCTACATGAGTACAATTGTAACATACGGAAGGGGAACTGGAGTTGTTGTTGCTACGGGAATGCAGACGGAAATTGGCAGGATAGCCCATGCTATAAGCACAATAGACACATCCCCTACTCCTCTGCAGGTTAAACTCAACGACCTGAGTAAGAAGATCGGTATCGCTGTGCTTGTAATCTGCGGCGTCGTGTTTCTTACAGGTTTTCTGAAGTCTTTGGAAAGTCCCCTGCACCTGTTCCTGACTGCCATTGCCCTGGCAGTTGCAGCGGTTCCAGAAGGCTTGCCTGCGGTAGTCACCGTCATCCTCGCTATGGGCATGACCAGAATGAGCAGGCAAAACGCCATAGTACGTAAGCTACTTGCAGTAGAGACTTTAGGCACCACTACGGTTATCTGTTCGGACAAAACCGGGACTCTCACGGAAAACGCCATGACCGTCGTGAAGATCTATCTTCCGTCGGGCAGGTTTGACATCTCCGGTATCGGCTACGATCCTTCGGGAAGCTTCGAACTTACGAGCGGCAGAAGGAGCGGTCTGAACGAACTTCTCACAGCAGGTGTTCTTTGCAATGACGCCATCTACACCAACAAAGATGGCAGGCACACCGTAATCGGCGATCCTACAGAGGGAGCGCTGCTCGTTGCAGCTGCAAAAGGCGGTCTCCACAAAGAAGATCTGGAACATCTCTATCCCAGAGTGATGGAACTGCCATTTGAATCCAGCCGCAAAAAGATGAGCACCCTCCACAAAACCAGCAGCAGTTACCGCCTTTTTGTGAAAGGCGCCCCCGATGAAATCCTGAAAAACTGCACGCAAGTACTTTTGGACGGCACTATAACTACTCTCACTCCCGTGCTCAGGCGGACTATCGCTCGAGAAATGGAAACCATGTCCGATCAAGCCCTGCGGATCCTGGGCTTTGCTTTCAAGGACTATGTCAAACTCCCGAAGAAGCTTACCCCATCAGACGAAAGCGGTTTGGTTTTCCTCGGCCTGATGGGCATGATCGATCCTCCAAGAAGCGAGGCCAAAGAAGCCATCTTCAAAGCTCGTCTTGCGGGGGTTACCCCCAAGATGGTAACAGGAGACTATTCCCGGACCGCTCTTGCGGTGGGAAGGTTGATCGGTCTTGCAGGCGAAGGCGATCGGGTTCTCACCGGCACGGACATCGATCGGCTTACAGAAAGCCAGTTGAGATTAGAAGTGGAAAAGGTAAACATCTACGCCAGGGTATCGCCGGAACACAAAGTGAGAATCGTTGACGCTCTAAAGGCCAACGGACACATTGTGGCCATGACCGGAGACGGAGTCAATGATGCTATGGCACTGAAAAAAGCCGACATCGGAGTTTCTATGGGTATCTCCGGAACCGATGTTGCCAAACAAACCTCAGACATGGTCCTTGCCGATGACAACTTCGCTACCATCGTCAATGCTATCAAAGAAGGTCGTATCATCTATGCCAACATCAAGAAAGTGATCTTCTTCCTTCTCTCCTGCAACATTGCAGAGGTCTTGGTGATCTTCATCTCAATGCTTTTTTCCCTGCCCATACCCCTCGGTCCGGTGCACCTTCTCTGGATAAATCTGGTAACCGACGCTCTTCCAGCACTGGCACTCGGAGTTGAACAGGGCGAAAAGGATATCATGAAGCAGAAGCCCCGAGACCCCAAAGAACCTCTCTTAAACAGTTCCGCCTGGGGCATGATCTTTTTCCACGCTTTTGTCCTGGCTTTTTCAGTCCTAATCGCTTTTCTCATCGGTTTGACTACTCGGGGCAGCCTGCAGGTTGCGCGCACCATGGCCTTTCTTACCATCATCTGCGGAGAGCTGTTCCGGGCTTTCAGCTGTAGATCTGAAAAAGCTTCCATCTGGAAAACAGGCTTTTTCAAGAACCCCCTGATGGTATGGGCGGTGGTCGTTACAATTCTCCTGATGGTGCCGCTGTTTGCTTTCCCCGCCCTTGGCAGGGCTTTCTCACTAGCGGCCCTCTCCGGGCAGGAGTGGCTTGCGATTTTCGGTCTAAGCCTCTTGCCGCTGATCTTCGGGGAGGTTTCCAAAATGGTTGCTCCAGACCGAAGATAGTTAATAATCTGGAAAATGAAAGGTGACCGCATTTTCGGTCACCTTCTTTGCTTTCCTATTTAATCTCCACTTCCACATCGAAGACCTCTGCATCGGTGTTTTGTTCGATAAACCTAATGATCTCCTGCAGAGCTGCATCCAAGTGGCTTTTGCTTGATGATACGCACCCGAGCCCCAGCACTATGGTCTGGTGGACATCTGTCATATCCGCTTCGCAAACCGAAACATTGAACTTGTTGCGGACTCTTTTTGTCAGCTTCTGCACTTCAGACCGTTTCTCTTTTAAAGAATGCACCCAAGGCGCATGCAGCTTGACGATGGCAGTTCCCACAAACATCGCGTGTTGACCCCTTCCCTTAGTCTTTTAGCTGTGCTAAAGACGTTTTTTCAGGAAAGCTGATTCCCAGATACAGGTTTCCTTCGGAGTGTATTGTATTATTGAAGTATAGCACATTTTTTTGTGCATTTCCTTTTTTCCTGGGTATGGGTATGATAGTACTGAGCAACTTACATAGGCATTGGCCTGTGATTCTTACCGCTGCGGAGGGGAAGTTCATGTACATTGTCATTGTTGGAGACGGTAAAGTTGGCACTTCCTTAACCAAACATCTTTCCGCCGAAGGCTATGACGTTGCAGTCATAGACAAAGATCCGGAGGTTATTGAAGAAGCCGTTAACACCTACGATGTGATCGGGGTCTGTGGCAACGGCGCAAACTACCAGGTACAGCTAGAAGCAGGTGTTGACAAAGCGGACATCTTCATTGCAGTGACGTCTTCCGACGAAATCAACATTTTCTGCTGCCTGACCGCAAAGAAACTGGGAGCAAGGCATACTGTTGCCCGGGTGAGAAATCCCGACTACAGAAACCAGCTGATCTTTATGCGGGAAGAGCTGGGTCTCAGCATGGTGGTAAACCCTGAACGGGATACCGCAGTAGAAATCGCTAGAATGATCAGCTCCCCTGCAACCATTACTAGAGACGTGTTCAGCAGGGGCAGAATGGAGCTTGCCGAGCTTAAGATCGGCGAAACAAATCCCCTTCGTGAGAGGACTCTAGCTTCGCTGAAGCAGCACAACCTGAAGGTTTTGGTCTGCGCGGTGCAAAGGGACGACGACGTATACATCCCAAGCGGAAACTTTACCCTAAAAGCCAGCGACAAGATTTACGTAACCGGATCCCCAAAGAACCTCAACAATTTCATTGAGTTCTGCGGACTGGGCTCAACTAGAATCAAAGATGTGATGATCATCGGGGGAGGTAAAATCACCTACTACCTGGCACAGCGGCTAGAAGAGCTAGGCGTACAGATGAAGATCATCGAGCAGGACAGACAACGCTGCCTGGAGCTGAGTAGAAACCTTAAAAGGGCAGAGATCATCCACGGAGATGGGGCAAATCAGGATCTCCTCCTGGAAGAAGGTTTGGAACGGGCTGGAGCTCTCATCTCTTTGACGGACATGGACGAGGAAAACATCGTCATTTCCATGTACGCTAGGTCCTTAGGTGTGGAAAAGATCATTACGAAAGTAAACAGCGACGCTTTCAGCAGGATCCTAGAAAGCCTGGAGATCGGCAGCATCGTCTCGCCGAAAGAAACCGTTGTAAACCGCATCCTGCCCTACGTTCGCGCTATGCACAACGCTGCTGAAAGCAGCAACGTAGAAACCCTGTACAAGATCGTCGGCGGCCAGGTAGAAGCTTTAGAGTTCAAGGTTAAGGAAAACGCAAGGTATACTGGGGTGCCATTAAAGAACCTTGCTATAAAACCCAACATTTTGATCGCAGGGATTGTCAGGGACGATGCAGTTATTATTCCATCTGGTGATGACTTCATCCAAAAAATGGACAGCGTGATTATTGTGACTACCAATACGGCCATTGGCGATTTAGGTGACATCCTGGACTAACTCAAGCTAAGAGGTATTGCACATGAACTACACAATGGTTTTCTTCATTTTAAGGAAATTCATCGGGATGACGGCCATTTTGATGCTGCTTCCCCTACTAGTGAGCGTGATCTACGGAGAAGCCAACTTCTGGGCTTTCCTCGTTCCCAGCCTCACCCTGCTTCTTCTTTCCTTTGCCACCAGAAAGATGAAGCCGAAAAACACCACCATCTACGCCAAAGAAGGATACCTGATCGTGGCGCTCGCCTGGCTTATCGTGTCGCTCATTGGAGCTCTACCCTACTACCTCTCCAACGTGGGGTTGAGCTACTTGCACTCCCTTTTTGAAGCTGTCTCCGGCTTCACCACTACAGGAAGCAGCGTTCTAGCTAACGTCGAAACAATGCCCTATAGCCTATTGTTTTGGCGCAGCTTCACTAACTGGATCGGTGGTATGGGGGTTTTGGTTTTCCTCCTTGCTATTCTCCCCCAAACCAACTCTAGATCCGTCCACGTGATGAGAGCGGAGATGACCGGACACCAGGTGGGCAAGCTTGTGTCCAAGGTCAAAAATACCGTGATAATTCTCTACGGAATCTACATCTTAATGACCCTTGTTCTCATAGGGTTACTGCTTCTAGGGAGAATGCCCCTTTTTGACAGCATTGTGACTGCCTTTGCCACTGCAGGAACAGGCGGTTTTGCCATCAAAAACTTGAGCATCGCTTTTTACCGCAGTCCATATATCGAGACCATTATCGGCATTTTCATGATTCTGTTCGGCATCAACTTCAACCTGTACTTTCTAGCTTTTACCGCTCACATAAAAAACGCTCTGAAAAGCGAAGAGCTCTGGTGGTATCTGGGCATCATACTAGTATCTACCGTCGCTATCGCGTGCAACATCTACTCAACTTACCAAAACGCGGTGCAATCCTTGAGATACGGCTTCTTCCAGGTTTCATCTATTATCACCACCACAGGCTTTACTACAGCAGACTACAACCTCTGGCCGAACTTCTCCAAAACAATTCTTGTGCTTCTGATGTTTGTCGGCGGGATGGCCGGCTCTACCGCCGGCGGTCTTAAAGTCTCCCGCCTAGTGATACTTGTCAAGTCCATGCTCAGAGAAGTAAGAACCCTCATCTCTCCTCGGTCGGTCAAGGTCATTAAACTCGACGGTCAAGGCCTAAACGATAGAGTCGTAAGCGACGTTAACATCTACTTCTTTACCCTGATGGTGCTTCTGGCTTTCTCGGTCCTGCTTTTGTCACTAGACAACCTCGACTTGGTGACTGCTTTTACTGCAGCGGTAACGTCCATAAACAACGTTGGACCAGGTCTAAACGGAGTAGGACCCTTCAAAAGTCTCGATGGTCTCTCCAATCTGTCGCTTCTGGTTCTGATCTTCGACATGCTTGTAGGGAGGCTTGAGATCTTCCCCATTATCATGCTCTTTTCACCGAGCATTTGGAAGAAAAAATAAGCAGAAATCAGCCCTCTCCCCATGGAAGAGGGCTGATTTTTCAGTTTGAACAGCGTTTAGGTGCAGCTTTGAAGAGACTGAAAACAAAACTATCAGTGCGACCGCTAACGGGAAACGTACAATCGCTTCTAGGAGAGAGCCGCTGAGGCTCTCTACTTTTTCCCCCAACATCTCCAACTACTGCTAACTGCACCTACCAATGCTAAAAGGTGCAGTTCATTTTACCGATGACCTCGGGAATCGCTCTTTGGAGCGTTAAGTCTCCGGTTGCTTCAAGGCCACAAGGAGGTGAAAAGTGACAGTGCTTACCTCAATCATCTCCGTATGTTCTCCTTTTCTGAGAACGGCGTGATTCAACACGATCTTTATCCTGGCCCTTTCGTTTTCATCGACAAATGTCATCTCTTCTGTAGAAAGCACCGTTCTTTCGGAGTTTAAAACCAGCCCTCTTACCATTTCGCCAAAATCTAAAGAGTAGATCTCTTCATTTCTATAAAAGACCGCAAGGCGCTCGTTATCTTCGCTGAGCATAAACCGCACATCATTTTCAGATGGAGTCTCTTCCGTATCTTGGATGTAGTCAGCGTAGACAAGGATATAGTCGTATCCTGCGATATCGATGAAACCACGGTCCTCTCGACTGTAGTAGCGGAAAGAGTCAGGCAAACCATAACTTCTCGTGTATCGGAAACCGAAAACCTTTTCCATGTCCGCCAGATTGAAACCTGCGGGCAGATAGTGCAGCTCAGCGAAGCCGTCGTATTGGTCAAAGTATGCCAAAATACTACTGATCTCCACCTGATCATCTACGCTGACTACAGTATCGGGCTTTTTAACGGTTCCGCCTTCTAGCATATGGTACTTCTCCAAAAGACCTGTGAGGCGATTTCTTTGGCTGGCAAACGACACGCTGAAGGCACTCCACGGGCCGATCACTGACAAGATCACAAAAAGTGCAAGAGATGCGATCAGAAAAACATTTCGCCTACCTTTGAAAAACACGAAGTAAAGCATGGAAACCAACACCCAAGTTCCCAGAGCCAACACAAAGTAGCGATTTACAGTGACGCCGTGAGCAGCGATTCTGATGCCCATTGCTACAAACATCATAATCAAAAGAGGCAAAATCCAGATGCTGAGCACTTTAGTAAAGAGCTGAGCCCACCGAGACTCTTCTTTCAGCGGGTGGATAAGGAACATCACCAAGGTAGTGACAGCTCCGTACCAGAGAACTAGATTGGCGACAACCCCTTGAGGCATGCTAACCGAGATCAGGATCGTGAGAAAGTAAACGGAGATGATTGCAGTGTAGATCACGATCAGTGGCATAACAATGTACAGCATTAGAATCCTCAGTGCTTGAGGATAAACACGGTCTTTCAGTTCCTCAAGATCAACAGGGACGCCTGCAAGAAAGTGTATCGGTGCAAAGATCCCCATAATTAGGAACCAAAGGTGATCGTAGAAGCTGACGTAATATTTCAACGAAAACAGTAGTTGAATTGTAGCGAAGATGGCAGTGAAACCTACGCCCAAAACCAACGCAAAAACGAAGCTAACGGCAAACCGCTGAATTAAGCTGATGACCCACTGTTCAACGCTTCCATCCCTGCTGAAAAACGGAGTTGCAATTGCCGCTAGGTACAAGGCTAAACTTACAGCCAAGTATCTGGTCATGCCCAGCGCATCCGGATACCCATAGTGAGTTTCGTAGACCTCCAAAGGGGTTATTTTGGGCATTCCGAACAACGCATAAAGGACCACGAACAAAAGTCCTATGCCGTAGTATGCGAAAGCCCTGCCTAGAGAGAGATCCTCCAGCCTTTCCAGAGCAAGCTTCACGATTAAAGACACGGGAATCCCAAGCTGCAGTATCAACATTACCCTGAGAACGTCCATAGGCTGAAGGACATCACGTCTCAGAATCAAGCAGATTGTCAGCGCTGTAGTCAGCGCAACGGTAACTGGGAACCGCTTCACGCTCTTTAACAGAGCACCAAACATGCCTTTAACCTTTGCACCACTCATCAATCCCACTCACCCCACTATGCATATCTTACAGGTAAAATTCTGCAGCTGAGTGCGTTTTCCTAGTTCTTTCGGAAAAATGCTCATGTTCTCTTTTTATCCTAGTCGCGAAAACTCTCCCCCCGTCACCGACGTGACTTACGATTAAAAAAACAGGTAGGCTTGCGCCTACCTATTGTTATTTCTTGATTTCCCAGTAGCATCTCTTAGGAGAGACGATCTTCTCTTCCTGTTTGAGGGTTTTCATAATTTTGTCCACTTCTTTGCGATCGATCCCCGTGCCCTCTGCAACTTGACCTGCGCTCAGAGGCTTGTCTGCTTTTGCAAAGAAATCCAATACTTTTTGGTAGTTATCCATCAACTTATCCTCCTTCAGTTTGGTCAGTTTTCTAAAGAAGCCCGCTGCGCGAACCTTCCACTACTTCTCTATACCCCATTTGTGAGCTTTTAACCCAACATATTCGAGATTTCCAGAAAAACAGTTCGGCTCCTGCGTTCTTTATGAGGTAATTGTTTCATAACTTCATATATAGCACAGCACAGGTGAAAAGAGGCGGAACCATGAAAAACAGTTGGGCTTTTCTCAAGAGAATCTGGCCTTACCTTTCACCCTACAAACTGAGGGTCGCGTTAGTAGTTCTTTTTTCCTTCTTCACCTCCGGCTTAAACCTTTTGCCGATCCAGGTGATGGCTACTTTCGTTGATGTGGTGAGCTCAAGTCCGACAAAAAAAACCAGCACTTTTTGGGTCAGATACCTGGGGACAAATCCCATCAACTACATTCTGGCTTTTGCCCTCATCTATATAGCTTCCGGGGTCATACTACAGTTGTTCAGCCTGCTGGTTTCAACTTTGGGGCTGAGGATCTGTGAAGACATGCGTAAAGATGCCTTTTCATGGGCCGTTGCAAGCCCTGCCAACACCCATAAGACCGGTGATGTGGTAGCCAGGATCATCAGCGACACCGAGATCGCCAGCGATGCGGTGGTGCTTCCACTAAGAGGGATCGTTGTAAGCACTTTGGAGCTTGCTTGGGCTCTTACCCTCCTCTACACCTGGAGTCCCCTCTTGAGCATTGTAGCCTTTTCCATCGTTCCGATCTTGTACGTTTTGTCTAAGTGGAGCTACATCCAGATCAAGGAACTTGCAAAGATGAGGCAAAGCTCCCTTGGAGGTCTAGCCGATGCCGTAAACGAGGCAATTGCTGGGGGTAAAACACCAAGAAACTACTTCGCGAAGAGACGCACCGATCAATCCACACTGCTGTTTTTTCAAAAAAGCAACGAAGAAGCCACCAGGTCTGCTGCGGGCATTACCAGCTTTTTCGTGAAATTTTGGCCTCTCGTTCGGACGATCATCGCCCTTGGCCTGGCGTTTACTGTAGGAATTGCCTTCAGGCTCCTCCAGCTCGGTACACTTGGACCTGAAGACATCATGGTCGCTTACCTCTACTGCCAGCGAGTCTACGACCCTATTTTGGAGTTTTCCAGGTACAATGTTATGATTTCCTCTGCTGATGCGGCCTTATCCCGAGTGCTGGAACTGCGGTCAACGAGAAGGTAAGAAGCGCAACCGCAAAAGAATAAAATAATCTTCTATGTATTGGGTAAATTCATGCACATCAGGTTTAGCCCGTCCACTTTCGGGGTATGTGACGATTACCAAAGTATTAGTGGCCTGATTTACTCTAATAATTGGGGGTTCTACTATGAAACACCTGTATAGAACTTTACTTATCGCTGCAGTTTTGCTGGTCGTAAGCGCTTTTGCCTTTGCCAGTGAAGAGACAGTAGGTGTAACCATTAACGCAACAGCACAGATTCCCACATTCATCCGCTTTTCGCTGTCAGCTATAGGAGACGTTTGGTCGGGGATAATAGGTCCCGATCAGTTTGCCAGTCTCTCGTCCGCACCCCTTTCGGAAGAAACCGTATCGCTGATTTTCGATAGCACTGCAGGCTTTGTGGACGAGAACTGGGAACCCGTTGAGAACCCAGATCCCGAAAGTGGAAATGTCTATATAGTTGCTCAGAGAAACCTTGTGGCAAGCATCGTCACCAATGCTAAATTTGAGTACATTGTTACCGCTGCTTACCTGACGCCTGAAGACGAAGACGATTATGTTACCCTACCCCTCGAACACAGCGTCAAAGTCGAAGGCGGTGAGGACTATTCAGAACCAAAACCCATTTCAGGTAAAACCGAAAAAATCTTGGAGGACGGCAGAAATGGCGCCACCTCCATCGAACACCGGTTCCGCATCCCGTTCTCTCTAGACTACCCAGCAGGAGTCTACACCGGTGCTATTGCCTTCAAAATCGTTACCCTTTAAGACCGACATGAAGTGTGACAAGGAAGCCTTCGGTTGGAAGGCTTCCTTTTTTTAACTTCTTGCCCCAACGTGGAAATGTGCCGTTTTTTCAGCTGCCATAGGATATGAACAAAAAAGCAAAAATTTTACTATTGCCTTTTTCAAAAGATTCTTGTATGATTGTTCCTAAAGTAGTTCTTTAGTCCTAGTTGATCAAACCACACATACCGCAGCCTGTTTCCTGCAAGTGGAAGACTTGCCAAGCTTTTATTTCTACAGGATCCGTACAAAAGTGTACTGCTGGTCTAGTGTTCATATCCCGATCACACCAGAGTCTGTTATCATCTCCGTTTAAAGTTTCAAACGCTTCAGGTGATACTCAGGCTTTTTTTGTGGCCCAAATCCCTGCAAAAAATCCCAAATTGTCAAAAGCCTGACAATTTCCCAGCTCTGCGTTTGCATTGATTTTTGAATGATTTTTGACATTTACACAAAACTGATCAAAAATTCCTTGACAGCCCTAGGACTTTAGTACTAGAATGATTAGTATAATTGATAACCATTACTAATTTCATACTTATCTGGTTGCCGTACATACTACTTTCGAACTGGTGGTT
>LFSI01000030.1 GCA_001512545.1 Clostridia bacterium DTU065
CGCTGCTTCTATGTAGGGATAAACAAAGATCCTGACGAGTCCAAACAGAAGGAACAGGTCCAGGAGAATCCAACCGCAAAAAGACAGCCCAAGAAACGCATACTCCGGTTTTCTTCCGTTCATGATGCTTCTGCTTCGCTCCATGACCTGAAGCACTGATAGGTTCGGGTTTTCAGCAAGGACGTAGAATACCACCGCATAATCTAAGAACAAGAACAAGGCCGCCAACGCTGCAACAGAACCAACGATTGCGCGGAATCCAAGACCTAGTCCCAGCCAGTTTCCAACTACTGCTCCGAAGCCGACAATGAGGATAACCGGCACCCCTATTGTTAAAAGTAGCGCAAAGAATAGCCCAAGAGCTTTGAGCAACTTGCGGAACCCTCCAAAGACCTCCCTCACGCGAACTTCCTCTCCCCTAATCAGCTTCAGAAAAAACGTTGAGCTCCCCAGTACAAGAGCTGGGTACAGCGCTAAGTTTAAGCACAAGATTAGATCGAGATCGGCGAAGGCAGGTACCAAGGAGGTGATCGCACTTCCTTTGGAGCCTGTTAGAAGCCTACTTAGACTTCCGATCCAGTTGTAGACGTTGTAAAAGTTGGCTATGTTATTGACCGTAAAAGCAGCCCAGTAGAAAGAACGCATGCGCTCTCTTGCGGTCTTTTTCAAGCTGCCAATGGAACTCATCTCTATTCCATCTCCTCTGCATCCTCGCTCAGAAGATTGCTTCCCGATCCAGTGCTAGTGTTCTTGGGAGCTACTCTGTTTTACGGAATTTGCAGTTTGATTGCTTCCTTCTCCGATGCGGCCTAAACCGGTGACTTTAACGTAGAAGCTCGCAAGAATCTCGAAGACATACGGATAAAACAAAATTGCAAGTGTTTTCGCTTCAGCGTTGGACGTGAAGCCGAGGGAAAAGAGTACACTAGCTAAAGATTCGTTGTTTTTCACTCCACTGGAGATCGCTGCACTTTACCGTAACA
>LFSI01000045.1:0-2966 GCA_001512545.1 Clostridia bacterium DTU065
GTCCGGTTTTCAAAAAGAAAAGGCACTTAGAACAACATTTCTGGTTTATCTGATAATTCCCTTTATAGCCTGCCGTGTGGTGGTGATGCTCTAGGTGTGCTGAATGCCACCTGAACAGCGCTTTCCTTTGCTGCTCAGAAATCAGCTTTCGCCTATGATTTGTGCAATTAAAAAGCAACTGCGAATGCAAAAAAAGAGGAATTTTCCGGAATTAGAGTAACAATAGAATCAGAAAAAACTTTAGCAAAAAACTTGCCCGAGACGGAGTGATCGCTATGGTGGAAGCTCCAGAACTTATGCGGAAAAACAAAAAGCAGCGGCTCTCAAAGATGGGGATCTTCAAGCTGTTTTCTTTCAGCCTTAAAGGTTTGCGGAAGATCTTTCTTGCAGCGCTGCTTTTTTCAGTTCTCGGTGGAGCCTTCGGAGCGGCAAAGCTTTATCTGCTCAAGAACCTGGTGGATGCTTTGCCTGTGAGCCTCCACGCAAGAGAGTACTCTGAGCCCACACTCCTTTTCGGGTTTTTAGTGCTCACCTTTACCCTAGATCTTGTGGTGGCGTTTGTTAGAGAGAACTTGGAAGCATCGTGCAATCTTAGGCAGAAGCAGAACCTAACAGATGCTCGGCATCACAAGCTGATATTCGGCAAATCAGGCCGCTTTGATGTAGAGAGGGAAGTTAAGATGCTCACAGGAGCAGAAGAGACCGTCACTATGCTCGGAAGATCCATCTTCCTCTTCTTTTATTATCTACCGATCTTTGTTTGTATCGTGCTGCTGTTTAGGTCTCTGCAGCTATTCCTAATCATTTTCGGTGCAGCTTCGCTTGTTTCTTGGTGGTTTCTTTTCAGCACCGCAAGAGCGGTTAAAGCAGAAGTTCAGAAGACAACAAAAGACAGCACCCTTAAAGAAAGAAACCTCGCTTTGCTTACAGAGTCGGGTTTTATCTTCGAAAAAGTGATCTACAATCTAGAAAAGTACCTCATGTCCGGCTTCACCAGAAGCTACTTCAGGAGTCGGAAGCAGAAAATCGTCATGACGTTTACCGAGAACTTCCGAAACGCAGCGGTTTTCATCTGCTACTCGTTTGCACTTTTTGTATCGCTACTGATTTCTGCAAAAGTCTATAAAGGCGGCATCACTCTAGGAGCGCTATTTGGCCTGGCTTTTAGCGCAAAACTGATGTGGGAGTTTTTGGAGAGGTCGGCAAGTCAGGTGGGCAGTGCTTTCGGCACAAAGATCGACCTACCTGCTGACTTTTTCGAAGTCGTGCCAGGTGCGAGCAGAGACACAGATAGCTCTGCCGTTTCTATCGACTTAAGCGAGCTGGTGGGTTTTGAGATCAGGGATTTTTCGGTGCAGCTCGGCGGAAAAAGATTGCTAGAAGAAGTCAGTATCAAGATCCGTCCTGGAGAGAAAGTTGCAGTTGTTGGCGAGCGCGGTTCGGGAAAGTCAACTCTTCTCGGAGCCATTTTGGGCAGATACGAGCAGGTCTCCGGTGAGGTTAGTCTTGGCGGAATTCCAACCAGCTTACTCGGAGATAGGCTTTCAAGGTTTATCGGAGCCGTTTTTGAGGATCCCATGGTTTTCCCTGTAAGTATTAAGGAGAACATTACTCTGGACAAAAAGTCGCAACCGGATGTCGACCGCAAGCTGCAGAATGCTTCCTTGAAATCGGGGCTGGAAGAGACGCTGCGCATCTTCCCCCGAGGCATGGAGACGAGACTGTCTTCAGAGATCCTGTCAAAGTTCAGAGAGGAAGACAGAAAGCTCCTAGTCAAGAAAATTGCTTTAGCACGAGCCCTCTACAGGGATCCGGCTATAGTGTTCATCGATGATGTACCGTTTGGCAGCGACAAGGAACAACTGTGGTTACTGAAGTTCTTGGAAAAATATGAGAAGACCTGCGTGTGGTTTAGCGAGAACCCGTATGCAGGTCAGCCAGCGGATAAAGTGGTCTTTCTCCGAGATGGCAGAGTTGTGGAGGAAGGCTCTTTCGACCAGCTGGTGCAATCGGGTGGAGAGTTTGCCAAGTTTGTTTTCGGGTTTAGGGGGTGAAAGCAGTGAAGCGAAAGAGAGCAAGCCAGAGGAGTTTTTTTCTTATTGAGTGTTTCAAGACACCGAGAGATGCTGCTACAACGCTGTTTGCAGCACTGTCCATCATCCTTTATGCCAGCTGTTTGGTACCCCTAGTGTTTCTTTCAGATCAGATAGTTGTAGCCTATACACGAGGCGAGCCTCTGGACCTGTTTTTCACCTATATACTAATTCTCCTTGCTTTTTCCCGGTTGATCAGTTTGTTTACGTCGGTTTTTCAGCAGACGCTTACAGGAAATGTGTTCTATCGCAAAATCAAGAATCTGCTGGAAAGTGTCTCGCCGAAGCTCCTCAGAGACAAGGACTTCTCCTTCAAGGAGATCTACCGTGGGCTGGAGATGCGCACAGAGCTTCGCAGCCGGTGTCTCTTCGAGTTTTTACAGGGACTGTTCGGAGCAGCGTTCCTAGGCCTTGCCATTTCGTACTTTGCTCCCTGGGCAGTGCTGGTTCTCATCGTAGGGTCGCTTCTTGCGTTTTACTTCACCGCACCGCTGGCTGTTGCACATGAATATCAAGGCCAGGGATCCACACTCCAGGTAAGTCCCGATTGGCTATTTGAAGCGGAGCACTACGGGGCCAAAGAGTTTTTCTTTGGGGAAATCAAAAAGCTATATGCAGAAGAAAATCAAAGGTCTGCCAAGTTCCAAATGGTGATTAACTTTCTTGCCTCATCGGGTAGAGTCATCGAAGCGGGCGCTTTTCTCCTGAGCCTAGGCATGTCAACTTACTACCTGGCTCAAGCTCAAGCAACTTCCGGAAGCGTCCTTATAGTGCTCATCTTTGGTAGGAGCCTGCAAAAACACCTCGGTCAGATTCTCACATCCATCAAACAGGTGTTGCGTAGAGACAACTTCGAGCAGAAAACCGTCGAAA
>LFSI01000045.1:3075-7849 GCA_001512545.1 Clostridia bacterium DTU065
GGGGAAGTACAGAACTTTTCCCTTTCGGTTCTTGCCGGTGAAAAGGTCCAGGTCGTCTCCTCAAGGGCGGAGCAGATGGCACTCCTGGAGATACTTTTGGGAATCAAGAGACCTGAGTCCGGCGGGGTTTCCTATGTTGATGTAGACCAGGGAACCATCTCCAGGCTGAGGGCTCTGAGGCAGATGGCGTACCTGTCAGTTCCCGAACTCCAAACAAAGTCGTGGGGTCTCACCGTCCGAGAACAGGTAGGATTTGGCGACATCACAAAAGTCAACGATGACGGCAGGATCCTGGAACTCCTGATAAAAGCGGGAATCCTTGCCAGTTCTGAAAGATCTGAAAGGCTGCTGGACCGGCTAACTCCTCACGGAGGGGTTGAGGAAAAAAAGCTCCTTCATCTCAGAGCTCTGTTTGGAGGGAGGAGGTTTTTCCTCGTTGACGGTTCAACCTTCGACTGGCAAGTCGATGCGTCCCTTTTGACAGAGATCGTGCAGGATCCCAGAAGTACGGTGCTCTTTTTCACCAGAGAACGACTTCCTCTGGAAGGTTTTACCAGAGTGGTGGATCTTGCTGATTATACAGTTTAAGAAAAAAACCCCTAAGTCCGATTTGAACTTAGGGGGTTTTTGCTACTTGAAGAAACCAGGATTATGAAAGATAATTTTGTTAGGTTACCTAACTAATATCTTAACAACCCAATGGTTTTGCGGTATTGTAAGAGAAGGAGCGATTGCCGGAAGGAGCTAGCATAGGATCTTTCAGGAGATTACTTATTTGTGATCTTGGCAAAGAGATTTGCAAAGAACAGCCTGATGGAGTCCCAAAGCACCTTGAAGAATCCGCCTTTCTCTACATCTTCGGCAACTGTTGCTTCTACAGATGCGATGAGTTCATCCTGCCAATAGAAACGGTACTCGCCAACAGGGTCGCCTTTTTTCACTGGCGCCACAAGGGCAGAGTCCAGATCACGGACTACCCGCACCCTATCAGCTGCGCCTTGAGGAATGACCATGGAAACATCTTTGGCAGGAACTACATTCACCTTGCCTACCTTGCCTTTGTAGACCGTAGTGTTTACCGGTTTAACAAGTTCGGAAGCCTTAACTGTTTCGAAGTTGCGGAAGCCGTAGTTTAAAAGCTTTCTTGCTTCTGCTTCGCGGACAGACTCAGAGTCTGCACCTAAAACAACAGCAATAAGGCGCATATCGTTTTCTTTCGCTGTTGCCACTAGGTTGTAGCCAACGGCATTTAGGTGACCGGTCTTCAGTCCATCTGCTCCCGGGTAGTTCCAAAGAAGTCCATTGCGGTTTCTTTGGGTGATCCCAGCGTAGGTAAACTCGCGAGTGGAATGATAGACTAGTGCTTCAGGGTGATCGTTGACGTATGCTCTTGAAAGCATCGCCACATCTCTTGCTGTAGTGAACTGCGCCCCGGTGTTGTCCAACCCGTGGACATCAGTGTAGTAAGTGTTTGTAAGACCAAGAGATTGGGCTTTTTGGTTCATGGAGCGAACAAAAACTTCGGTAACACCGGAGATACCCTCAGCAAGAGCGATACAGGCATCGTTCCCGGAAACAATGGCTACGCCTTTTATGAGATCTTCAACACTGACACGTTCGCCTTCGCGGATAAACATCTTGGAGCCTTCTGGTTGCCAAGCGTTGATGCTCACGCGGAAGCGGTCTTCAAGAGAAACGGTGCCCTTTTCTATAGCGTCAAAAGTAAGATACAAGGTCATGATTTTGACAAGGCTTGCAGGAAGCAGCTTCTCATCGGCGTTCTGTTCGAAAAGAACTTGTCCAGTTTCAGCGTCCATTAAAACCGCCGACTTAGCCTGTACCGTAAAAAGGGGTTCTGATTGGGCCAGTGCAGAAGTTAAGATTGCTAGAAGTAAAGAGCAGATTAATAGCAGTTTAGAAACACGTTTCATACCATCGGTGCATAAAGCACCTTCCCTCCTAACCTATATTGGAACTTGCATTTGTAGGCTGAAAAAGGTGTAAGCCTAATTAGAGTTTTTGTAAAAGAAGCTTTAGTGCGGGTTTCAGGCAGCTGGGAAAACTCAGCTTATACTTCATTCGACTAGAGAAACTGTCCACCCTGCAAGTTTTTACTGTTTTCAATAATAAATCCCAAGAGTCTAAGCCAAATTACAGAGGCAGGGGACAGATTATTTTGAGAGGAGTAGATGAGAATGAAAAAAAGCGCAAAGCGGAATATTATCAGCATCTTAGCCATTATTTTGTCCTTAAGTGTAGGGATTCTTGCATTAGAGGCTGTGGACGTTGTCAATGAAGCCCTCGCAAACATAAGCAAGTTTGAAACCGTTTCATTGGAGCTTAAAGTGGAAACCGGTCAGGGGTTAGGCGGCACCATGGTCATGTCTGTAAAGAGCCATCTCAAGGAAGAGGTCGGGCGCTTAGAGTTTACCTCACCTAAAGAACTTGCAGGGCAGATCATCATTGTAGATAAACCCAAAGACCAGTTCATCAACTACTATCCCACAGGTCAAGCGGTGAGGATGCCCCTTGCTAACGCCCAAGCAGCAGGGACTGGTTTTGATGTTTCCAGCCTTATGGAACTGAATGTAGCAAATCTTGACGAGCTGGATTTGGATCGCTTCGTTCTCGGTCTTGACGAAACCACTTTGGACGGAGTACCTGCATACGTCATCTCCGTGATGGACACTAAAAACGAAGTAGGTCTACAGAAGATCTGGCTGAGAAAAGCAGATAAGTTTCCAATCTACATGGAATCCTACGACCTCGGTGGAAATAGAATCATGACCATGACCTTGGATAAAGTCGAGATTAACAAAGGCCTGGATCTTGCGAGCCTAAGAGCGCTGCCCAAAACGGCGGTTATCTTCGATATGTAGCAAGAAAACCCCGCACGCCGGGGTTTACCATTAGACGAGGGAGGAACAAGATTTAAAAATGAAACTACCAGAATTTGGCGTTAAAAGACCAGTTACCATAACCATGATCGCACTGGGCTTGCTTCTTTTCGGCTTCATATCTCTTACTAAAATCGGTCTGGACTTTCTCCCCGAGATCGACATTCCCGTGACCGCAGTAGTAATTCCCTACCCAGGTGCAGATCCGGAAACAGTAGAAGAACAGATTACCAAAGTTGTAGAGCCTTCTTTAAGGACAGTAAGCGGAGTCAACACCATTATGGCAAACAGCCTTGAAAATATGGCTGTTATCGTCATGGAGTTTGAATGGGGAACTGATCTTAAAGATGCCTCTGAAGAAATTCGCAGCCTTTTTAATATGCTAAGCTATTCTCTGCCAACAGGTGCTAGCACTCCCATGATCTACAAGGTGGACATGAACCAGATACCGCTCATGGCGCTGACTGTTGCCGGTGGAGAAGCTATCGATACAAGTCAGTGGGTCGATGAAGTCCTGCGCCCGGCCCTTGAGAGCGTCAGCGAAGTTGGACGCATTGATGTCAACGGGCAGCCGGTGCATCAGATCGAAGTCGCCTACTACCCGGAAAAGCTTGCGGAATACAATATCTCCCCGTCTGTCATCGGCCAGATGCTTGCCTATCAGAACCTGATGATTCCTGCAGGGACCATTGAAGACGGCGGACTGAACTACAACCTCCGTGCAGGTTATGCTTTCACTTCCATCGAAGACATCGAGTCTCTCGTTGTGGGGCAGGCAAAGGGCGAAGTCAACCCGTTTTTAGGCATCGCCATTCCCAGGATGGTCAGGTTAGGCGATGTGGCAGAAGTTAGGGAGGTCTTCTCCAGAGAAGGCCAGATCAGTACGGTTAACGGCAAGCCTGCTATCGTTGTTATGGTCTATCAAGCCAGTGATGCTAATGCCGTAAACGCCTCAAGAGCGATTTTGAACAAACTCAGCACTCTAAACCAAGACGGCTATGAAGTCGAGGTGCTGTTCAATCAGAGCGATTTCATCGAGATGTCTCTGGAGTCCCTAGTGGATAACATGCTGGTCGGCGGAGTCCTGGCCATTATAGTTCTGCTCGTTTTCCTCAGGAACTGGCGTACGACCTTAATCAACGCTATCTCCATCCCGTTTTCTGTCATCGTCTCCTTTGCGCTGATGTACGCCTTTGGCATCGACTTCAACCTGATCAGTCTCGGTGGACTGGCGCTGGGAGTGGGGATGCTCGTCGACAACTCCATCGTGGTTCTCGAGAACATCTTCAGAAAGCAGCAGGAAGGTATGGAGCCAGATGAGGCTGCCATCACCGGCACCAAGGAAGTGGGGATGGCGATCTTCGCATCAACTCTCACAACCCTTGTGGTGTTCCTCCCTGTAGTGTTTCTCAGTTCACTTGCTGGGACCATCTTCAAGGAACTAGCCCTCACAGTTACGTTCTCGCTGACTAGCTCTCTGCTTGTGGCGCTGACCCTAGTCCCCCTCCTTGCTTCGAAGTTCCTACGCTTGGACCAGGCAGGAAGAGAGAAATACGCCAAGAGTGCAGTTTCTAAAATCGAAAACTGGTACCGGGGTATGCTTGCAAAAGTCATCTCCGGACGGGGCAAGTATGCGTGGCTTCTAGGCACCGGCGTGTTTGTGATAGTTGCTGTAGTGATGCTGCAGTTTATGGATTTTGAGCTATTTTCTCAGGAGTACTCCAATGAAATCAGCGTGACATTGTCGCTTCCTGCAGGAACTCCTTTGTGGAAGACTGCAGAAGTGGTGGAGTACGTTGAACCGAAGATCGTTGAGCTCCCTGAAGTTGAAAACATCTACACCCTTGCTGGAACTTCTAGCGGCATGAACCTCATGA
>LFSI01000045.1:7877-14371 GCA_001512545.1 Clostridia bacterium DTU065
GTAGCTGTGGCTGGTGAGATTCTCAAGATACTGGAAGATGCTAAAAAGGTCTATCCAGATTTAGAAGTAGATGTAACCGTAAGCGATCTTATGGCTCAAACAGGTTTGAGCGAAGGTAATGTAGTAAGGGTCATGGGCAAAGATGCAGGTCAGGTAGAAGAGGTTGCTTTGAAGATTACAGAAGAGCTCAAGTCCTGGCCGGAGGTCATCTCTGCAGGTTGGTCCTATGCAGAAGACCAGCCTCTCATGGAGCTTGCCATCGATCCGGCAAAGGTTCTCCTTGCAGGACAGGTCTCGGCCCAGGTTGCCCAATCGGTACGGCAGGCTATAGTTGGTGAGACTGTAGGCTATGCAGAGATCTCCGGCAGTAAGCTTCCGGTGGTGTTTAAAGCCCACAGCGACTCAGTCGGGACTCTGGAAGATCTGGAGAATCTGTATCTTCCTGCAGCATCTACCGGGCAGACCGCCACACCTATGGGCCTTAGGCTCGGAAACGTAGTTGAGGTAAACAGAACTAGGTCGCCATTCGTCCTCCAGAGAACCAACGGTCAAAGGGTTGTAGAGATTGCCCTGGAAGTTGCTCCAGATGCGATCTCAGAGGTGGATAAGAGGATCGCTGATTACCTCAGTACTCTAGAGATGCCAGCAGGCGTTTCTGTGGATCGGGGAATGATGGAGAAGTTTAAGCTGGAGGTCTATGACGATCTTATCCTCACCGCTGCCCTGGCCATCATCCTGATCTACATGGTCATGGCTTCGCAGTTTGAAGGATTTCTATCTCCACTTATCATCATGGTAACTCTACCTCTTGCCTTGATCGGCAGTGCCATCTTCCTGTTCGTTTACGATAGAACCCTAAATATCTCGGGTATCATCGGCATGATCATTCTCTCAGGTATTGTTGTTAACAACGGTATCGTCCTTGTAGACTACATCAATCAGCTGAGACGAAGAGGCATGGGTCTAGAAGAGGCCACGGTCAAGGGCGCCGGAGATAGACTGAGGGCCATTCTCATGACTGCCCTTACCACCATTTTAGGTCTTCTACCTCAAGCGCTGAGCCTTAACAGCTACACCAACATCCAGATTCCCATGGCCCTTGCGGTTATGGGAGGTCTCTTGACCTCTACACTGCTCACCCTTACTGTTGTGCCTTGCATTTACTATCTGTTAGAAAAAGCAAGAAAAAAAGTTAGAGAACGGGGCTGACTTTTATGAAAAAAAGGATATTCGCGCTTGCTATAGTGCTGGCACTTTGCGCAGGGGCGCTGGCAAGTGGACCTGCAGTTGAGACATTTGCAGCGGCACTAGCTGGTGCAGGGAAAGCCGATTTGGCCTTGGGGTTGGAGGTGGTCTTTGGCAGCGGGCAAAAGACCAATGCACTGAGGCTTACCGCCTTCGAGTCCTCGGCCACTAACGCTCTGCCTTATCCAGCAAAGTTCATTCTTTCCTATGAGAACAAAAACATGCTGTTTTATCCTGGGTTCGGCTTTATCCTTACCGATCTTGACGTTTTTCTCCAGAGAGACGCAGTGAAAGAGAACTTCGTCCTCGGCGGCACCATCGATGCTTTTGCTTCGCTCCTTACCACCTCAGTCCAGATGAGGCTGATGAGGTACCCAACGGACTACGTCTCAGAAGGCTTCTACAGTGCAAACACAGTGCATTCCAGGGTATCTCCTTTGGATGAGCCAATGTTGATTTTGGTGGATGCAACTGAGGGGTTCACCGCTTATTTGTCGGTTTTGTACAAGCAGTATCCTGACAGGGCTTTCAGAGTTACCTATCTGCGGAACTTCGCTACAAATGAGCTGAACAGCCTGTCGATAAACTGGCTGAAACCAGATGTAGGAGACGGTTCTCTGAGCGTCGGTCTAGGTATTGAAAACGGTACAAGAGGTTTTCTGCCTGAAGGTGCTTACCTTTTTACCGGCTATTCGGCTCCTATTGGGAGCAACTGGGCCTTTGAAGGCACTCTCAACTTCGGTTCGCTACAGTACGGTGACGTTTTCCGCGTAGATCCCAACCTTGCAGGCTACGTCAAGTTCATCTTCGACGATGGTGTGAGCGAACTTGTTGCTGCAGGAGGCCTTGAGACCCATCAGAAATACCCGCAGGATAAAGCACCTACCTTCAAGCTAAGGCTCCAGTACAAGAGCCATGGACGCTTCCCCATTGGCGTCTACTTGGTCAAAGCAGATGCTGACAACTACGGGGTAGGATTGAGCTACCAATTTTAACGCTAGATGCGAAGAGAGGTCGCAAAAAAATGCGCCTCTCTTTTTTTTTGTCTCCCTCATTCATAACAGTTAAAGTGAAAGCTAAGCAATGTTAAACATGAGTTTTAATAAAATCAAGTTTACACTTGACAATAGTTAAACCTCCGAATAAAATGGTCTTAGGAAGAGGGTGAGTTGTATGCCTAGATCGTTTCACAAATGCCCTGCATGTAGCGGTGACCTGGTGGAGACATCGGTATACTGCCCGACATGCAGTCTGGAAATCAAAGGAGAGTTTACCCGCAGTAAGCTTGCGCTTCTCAGCGCAGAGCAGGAGGAGTTCGTGCTGAAGTTTCTCTCGGTCAGAGGCAGCCTCAAGGAGATGGAACGCATTCTCGGTGTGTCGTATCCTACCGTACGGGCAAGGCTTGACGAGATCTTGCGGAGCCTGGACATCATGCCCCTTACCTCTGAAGACGCCGAGCTCCTCGACCAGCGCAAGGCCATTTTGGATGACCTTGAGGCAGGGAGGATTTCCGCTCAAGAGGCAGCAGAGCTGCTGCGGGGGCTCAGGGTTGGTGATAGAGATGAATAGCGAAAAAAGCCGCATCCTGGATCTGCTCGAACAGGGCAGAATAACAGTTGATGAGGCGGTGATGCTTCTTGAAGCCCTTGGCGAGAAAAACGCTAAGGAAATGACCAAGAGGTACCGCCGCGGCGACAAGAAGAACGATTTCGATGAAAAAGCGTCTAAGATAGTGGACGAGATCGGGAAGAAGATCAACTACTTCATCGAGAACCTAGGACAGTATTTTTCCGAAGGAATCGAAAGGGCAGGAGACTTTGCAGGCTCTTTTGCAGGGAAGCGCAGGTTTGAACGGAACATCAGGGGCACTGTCAGAGATGGAGCAAAGGTGGAGATTAGAACCTACGGTTCGGTGGACATTAGAGGTATAGACAGTCCTGGCGGAGAGTTCAGACTGGAGCTCTTTATCAGAGCAGACGATGAAGACGAAGCAGATGCCCTGCTTAGAGATGCCTTCCAGATACGCACCAGTGAAGACGAGATCTTCTTAGACTTGAGAGAGAGAAGAGAGACTTGGGTTGATGCAGTTTTGTATCTTCCTCGCAACTTCAGATACGATTTGCAGATCCACTCGGTAAACGGCAGAATCCGTTTAAACGACTTGGATCTTGCCGCGGCCAATCTAGAAACCGTGAATGGAAGAGTGTTGGTTGAAAGGTGCAGCGGAGAGACCGTTAACGTGAAAACCTTAAACGGCAGTATCGATGCTATTGGCAGTTTCAAGGTTTTAGATGCAGCTACTCAGAATGGTTCCATCGAATACTCTTTATTGGGAGACAGCACCAGCGCTTCTTTGAACAGTACCAATGGACCGCTGAGGGTTAGGCTGCCGGTCAGCGAGAGATTCGACTACAACATTGAAGCCCGGACCGTATGGGGCAGGATTTTCCTGGATCTTCCGGTGAGAAACCTGGAGGTAAACAGGGAGAGGGAGAACTACCTCCACGCAACTACGATGGCAGTTGCATCCTACCCTAAAGACCAGGTAGTTCGGCTTCAAGCCGGAACCAGCAATGGTTCCATAACCATTTTGCCACTGGAAAACCAGTAAGGAGTGTGACATCATGAAAAAACTATATCGTTCCCGCCAGAATCGCATTATAGCTGGCGTTTGCGGCGGTATCGCCGAGTATCTCGATGTCGACCCGACAGTTGTGCGCCTTATATATCTATTCCTCGGCCTTACATCGCTAGTTGTGGGAGCAGTGGTGTTCTACATCGTCGCCGCACTTATTATCCCCCAATAAGTCGGAGAATCGGCTATTTATACCCGCCTGAAAGAAGCAGTCAGGCGGGTCTTTTCTTATTGCTTCAGGATGAAGGGCTTCACAGTAGCTTAGAGAAATACTCCTCCTATCCCAAGCGAGGGCCTTCTCATCCTCATATGATGAAGCATGAGAAGAGGTGAGAGAAGTGTTTGATGAGAATCGAGGGTACCTGGAAACAGGAGAGTTACAGCTTCGCGACTACGGTCCCGAGCCATTTGTGATCAACATCCAAAAAGCTGCTGACAAAAACCGCTTTTTCCGCTTTGCCCTCTGGACTGGGGAGCATCTGCAGCTGACGCTGATGGAGATCGCAGTGCAGGATTCGATCGGTCTGGAGATGCATCCGAACTTGGATCAGTTTCTCTTTATCACTGAGGGTAGTGGCTTGGTGATGATGGGTGAGAGAGCTGACTACATGAACTTTCACCAGAGAGTCTGTCCGAATGACGCTGTCTTCGTTCCCGCCGGCACGTGGCACAACCTGGTAAATACGGGAGATGAACCCCTCAAGCTCTATTCGGTATATGGACCGCCGGCCCACAAGCACGGCACAATCCACCGCACTAAGGAAGAAGCAGAGGAGTATGCTCAGTAAACCTCCTCGGAGCTTTCTGCTTTGAACCAGTCTGGATTAATGGCTTGGCAGGACTCCCACGCTTTGCCCACAGAGGTGCATAGTTCCCTGCCCCTTTTTGTCAAAAAGAGGCAGGGATTTTTTCTGCCACAAGGAAAGTTATGGTATGCGAAAACATATGACTTGCAAGAAGTTCTGTTGGTCATTTCATCAAGATACAAGCTTCATTGCTGAGTAAACTAAGGTAAAGGGGTTGGTATCTGTGAGGAAGTGGTTGGGCATCGTCTTTTTGGTTGTTTTCGTATGCAGTGCGGTGGGGTTTGCCGAAGCCTTTGTAGAGGCGAAGTTCACCGACAAACCGCCGAAGATCGATGGGGTTTTGGACGACGAGATTTGGGCGAAGATAGTGCCGAGATCAGACTTTTCCATCTCTACAGGGGGAACCCCTGACTTGAAGACGGAGTTTTGGGTGGCTTGGGACTGGGATCACCTGTACGTTGCCATCAAGAACTACGTAGATACGTCGAAGCTCGCCAAGAACATCACCGTCGACGGCGGAGCCACCTGGGAAGACGACGAGAACTCGGTCTTCCTGAATCCTGCGTTTCCTGAGCAGGTGAGCATGTTTCAGTTTTCTTTTAACAGTATCCCGGTGCGGACGGGTCTGGCTTACGGAGGCACTCCGAGACCAGAGTACGACTTTTGGGAAGTTGCCATCGTTGAAGCAGAAGACTACTATATCGCCGAGGTGAAGATCGCCTTTGACGCGGTTTGGGCTTGGCCTGAAGTAGGAGACCTCTGGGGCTTCAACATCGGACGCGGCTGCACTGTAACTGGAAAGGCGTACTCCTGGAGTCCTCTCAAGTCTGGCAACTTCATCGACGCCACTTCATTTGGGATACTGGAGTTTGTTAAATAGACGGTGAAAAGAGGTAATAAAGTATGAGTACTAGCTATCCCTTGATTCCGCGAATCATTGCCCACAGGGGCAATTCCTCAGAAGCCCCTGAAAACACTCTGGCTGCGGTAAAATCTGCATTGGAACTCAATGTCGATGCCATCGAGATCGACCTGCACCTATCCAAAGACAATCAGCTTATCGTCATGCATGATGATGCCGTCGACCGCACTACAAACGGTACAGGGAAAATCAGAGAGATGACTGTGGAAGAATTGAAAAAATTCGATGCAGGCAGCTGGAAGGGCGAAGCGTTCAAAGGAGAACCGATTCCCACCTTTAGAGAGGTTCTGGAGATTGTAAAGGGCAGAACCAGGTTGTTTGTGGAGATGAAGGTCCCCGGAGCTGAAGAGGTGCTCCTGCAGGATCTACGGGACTTCGACATGCTGGATGATGTGGTGATTATTTCCTTTTATCCCGAGGTGTGTGCCCGCCTAAGCGAGCTTGCTCCAGATCTCCCCTGCGCAGTGCTCACAGCTGTAAGCACGTTCGAAGAGTTCGTGGAAGTAGCAAAGAGAGCAAAGACCAAAGCATTGGACCTTTACCATGCGAGACTCGACCGCGATGCAGCTGAAAAGCTCCTCGACAGGGGCTACGTGCTGTGGGCTTGGACCATCGACGACGAAGAGAATATGAAAAGAGCAGTGGAGCTGGGAATCACGGGTATTACAACAAACAAACCTAAACTGGCAATCGAACTGTTCAGATAGAAAACAACCCGCCGTTTGGCGGGTTTGCTTTTAGCTAGAAAAGTCCGTAGTAATTGTCTGTAATGGCATCGATCAGTTTCAGAGCCTTGTCCTTGTTTTTGGAAGATCTGGTGATGGCAAATCCCATGGGGATGCCGGGGTTCGGTCTGATTACCCTGCTGCCTTCTATGGAATGGAAG
>LFSI01000037.1 GCA_001512545.1 Clostridia bacterium DTU065
ATGAAGGAAGTAATAGAGCTAGCACGATATGAAAACATCAACATCACTCAAGAAGACTTCGACTACTATGTCGGTCTTATGGACAGTCTGGATCCCGAAGGTATGCCGTCTATGAGGCAGGATGGTCTTCTGAAAAGAAAGTCAGAGGTGGAGCAGTTTGCCGGAACGGTGATTTCTCTAGCCAAAAAACACAACATCGACGTGCCGGTAAACAGGTGGATCTACGACACAGTCAAAAAGATGGAAAGCGCGTACTGAGTGAGCGGGACTAGAATCTTTTAGTGTCAGGGAAACAACCAGAACAACCAGCAAAGGAGCTGCTGGAGATGGAAGAAAATAAAAGCCAGTTTATTTACGTCTTGAAATCAATACCACGCTTACTTGATGAGGAAAATTGGACAGAGAAAGAAGAAGGGATCATTGAAAGGCATTTTGCCTACCTCCAGAAGATGTTAGCTGAAGGGAAGCTGATCTTAGCAGGCAAAACTGGAGGACTAGATGAAAAGACCTTTGGGATTGTCATCTTCGAAGCAGATTCACTTCATGATGCTTCCAGCATCATGAACAACGACCCAGCAGTGGCTGAAGGCATTATGACAGCAGACGTATTTCCTTACAGAGTAGCGATAATGCAGGAGTGAATGCAGGGTCTTCCCGCAAGCTACATACCACGAGCATTGGGAGTTCATTAGCTCGCAAACTTTGTAGCAGAAACTTGAACGCCCAACGGCAGGCAAAGCAAAAAAAGAAAAAGGAGCGAAACCATGACAGAAAGATTTCCACGTACAGCAAAATACGATCCTAAGTGGATTGAGGAAAACAAAATGGGACCCAATCCGCTGTATCTACTGGAAGATTTGTGCAAGGATATGACTTTAGAGCCCGGCATGAATGTCCTGGACATGGGGTGCGGGAAAGCCATTACATCAATTTTCCTAGCGAAAGAGTATGGCGTCCAGGTCTGGGCCAATGATCTTTGGATAAGCCCCACAGATAACTGGCAGCGAATTAAAGAAGCTGGCGTCGAGGATCTGGTATACCCAATAAAGGGTGAAGCACGCTCCCTGCCTTATGCTGCTGAGTTCTTTGATGCAATTGTGAGATGAGACGCCTACCACTACTTTGGAACCGACGAAACTCACCTGTTCTACTACTTCCACAAGCTGGTGAAAAGAGGCGGTCAGATCGGTATCGCAGTTCCAGGGCTCACGAGAGAGTTCGGTTACGGACTGCCGGAAAACCTTAGGCCTTACTGGGATACGGATATGTTCGCTTTCCACTCTGCTGCGTGGTGGGAGAATCACTTTGCAAAGACCGGTTTGGTAAAGGTGGAGTTCTCTACAGAGATCGAAGATAGTAAGCGCTTTTGGCTGGAAGCAAACTGCGATAACGAGCTGCTTTTAGCAGACAAAGACGACTACCTAACCTTCGTAAAGCTCCTTGCAACAAGGATTTAGCTAAAACCAGACAATACAACGCCTCCTCGTGCAGCTGGAAAGCACACGAGGAGGCGTTTTTCATTGTTCTTTAAACCTACGGGGAGAACTAATGTTGACAAGTGGTTACTGTAAAAGGTACACTAAGTATAACAAGTTATACTTGTATAACAAAGGCGACTACAGATCTTCGGAAGAGAGGAAACTGATATGACCGAAAAAAGCAGTAGATACATTGGCTCCGTCAATGTTGGAGCCAAGGGCCAGATCGTGATTCCCAAGGAAGTGCGGGACATGTTCGACATAAAGCCAGGCGACACGTTGGTACTTCTCGCAGATAGCGAGAGAGGTATTGCCATCCAGCGTATGGACGTTTTCGACGCTGTTGCAGATGCGATTTTGGCAGGGAAAGCCAAAGAAATCTATCCTGAAGGCAGCGAAGATGAAAGCCTGAACTTTGCCAAAGCGGTCAAGAGACTACACAAGGAGAAGGTGGGCGAGGAATGATCGCAATTCAAACAAAGAACCTCACAAAAACCTACAAAAACAAAACTGCGGTAAATGCCCTGAACTTGAGTATCAATCAAGGAGAACTCTTTGCACTTCTCGGCGTAAATGGTGCAGGCAAGACTACAACCATAAAAATGCTGTCCTGCTTGATCAAGCCGACAAGCGGTGATGCGGAGGTTCTAGGTCATAGCATTAACAAGGAGCCATTTGCAGTTAAGCAGCAGATCAATGTGTCTCCTCAGGAAACGGCAGTTGCGCCCAACTTGTCTGTTAGAGAGAACTTGGAGTTTATTGCGGGAATCTACGGTAACGACAGGAAAACCTCGATCGAAAAAGCCAACAAAATGATCGCATCATTTGGGCTTTCTGGCATCGAAAAGGATAAAGCCAAGACACTGTCAGGCGGCTGGCAGAGACGGCTCAGCATCGCCATGGCACTGATCTCTGAACCTAAGATGCTGTTTCTTGACGAACCTACCTTAGGTCTTGATGTTATCGCAAGGCGCGAACTTTGGCAGGTAATTGAAGGTCTGAAAGGCAAAATCACGATCATTCTCACTACCCATTACCTGGAAGAAGCAGTGGCACTTTCGGACCGCATAGGAATCATGGCAAGGGGAGAACTGAAGGCAGCAGGGACGGCCGATGAGCTGATGAAGCAAGCGGGCATGGACAACTTTGAAGATGCGTTTATCAAGATTGCAGGAGAAGGAGGGAGTGGAGTATGAGGACGTTAGCATTTGCCCTAAGAAATACCAAAGAAATCATCAGGGATAGGCTCAACCTAATCTTTGGGATCGGGTTTCCTGTGGCAATTCTCCTCCTTCTTACAGCGATCCAGGCCAATGTCCCTGTGGAACTGTTTGTGATAGATCACCTGACACCTGGAGTTGCAGTGTTTGGGCTGTCTTTTGTGGCACTTTTTTCGGGGCTACTGATTGCAAAAGACAGATCCAGTTCTCTGATGCTCCGCCTGTTCACATCGCCCCTTACCTCTAGAGATTTCATTTTCGGATACACCCTTCCGCTGTTTCCCATGGCTGCTCTGCAAATCATCTTCTGCTTTGCCTTTGCTGTAATTTTGGGACTGAAGGTGAACCTGAACACACTCCTTTCCATCGTTGTGCTCCTTCCAGCAGCGCTGCTTTTCATCTCCATCGGCCTTCTTTGTGGGAGCATTTTTGACGAAAAGCAAGTGGGTGGCATCTGCGGAGCACTTCTTACAAACCTAAGCGCATGGCTTTCAGGCACCTGGTTCGACTTGGATCTTGTTGGTGGAGCGTTCAAGAAAGTGGCCGAACTCCTACCTTTCAAACACGCAGTTGATGCAGGGAGAGCTGCCATGTCAGGGGCATATCAAAACATCATGCCTCATCTCTGGTGGGTCATAGGCTACGCAGTGGCAATGACAATCATAGCCATCCTCGTGTTTACAAAAAAGATGAGCAGCGACGCCTAAGTGCTTAAATTCAAACTTGAAGAACTACTGGGGTTAAGTCATCGCCCTCATGTGGACAAGCCTCCACATGAGGCTTTTTTATGCCAAAAAAGGGAGAGCCGTTTGCACACATACCTTTCTGAGTTTAACAGTTTTCGGTAAAATAAGCGCCAAAAGACTTTGCAACTTAGGTTTTGTGGACATCACCTTTTTCTTTCTGATGGATATACAATAACGTAGGGCGTTCGTTTCACTGTGTGGAGGGTGGACGGGACGACCTTGTTTTTTTGGTGACTGGATATTCTTCGCCGTGATCACTCTTCACGTCGAGCCCGTTTTGTCGATAGATCAAAGGAACACTGTTTGCCGATAAGGTCGTTTATTAGACTTAAACCGAACCTACTATAGTACAGGTGTTCCAACCTAATCTCAGCTTCTTTACGGAAGAAAATGGAAAAACTAAGACAATGCAGCGAGTCATAAAAACTTACAAAAATGGTATTTAAAATATGACAAAAAGGTGTATAATAAAAATGAGGAGGGACAGGGAATGGAGGACTTGTTGAAAAGAATCGGTGCAAATGTGAAGGCTCTGAGAGACCGAAGTGATCTCAACCAAGACCATTTAGCGACGTATTTGAACGTTGGGCAAAGTTTCATTTCGAAGATCGAAAGCGGCGAACGAGCTTTGACATCAGACATGCTAGACAAGTTGTCAGTGTTGTTTGGGGTGACTCCAGAAGACCTAATGTCGGAATCCACGCCAGAAAGCACCATCTCCCATTCTCTCCGAGCTCGAGAAATACACGGAGAGGACCTGGAAACGATCAGTGCAATCAATAGAATAGCTTTAAACTTAGATTTTATGACAACTTTGTTGCAAGGCCAGGTAGTACCCTCGACACTAAAGGGCAGCGAAGGAGAAAAGCCAAGAAGTGCCACTGAAGTCCGATATAGTGGAACTGAAATGTATGTCCGGGCACGTCAAGTTAGGAAAAGATTGGGAGCAGATGAGGCTTCTCCAATCGATGTTTTTTCGTTAGCTCATTCGATTCCGAATCTGACCTTGGTGTTTTATCCGATGAGTGAGCGCTTAAGCGGGATGTGTATAAAGAATCATGGTAAACCAATAATTGCTATCAACTCAACTATGTCACTTGGAAGACAGCGGTTTTCCATGGCTCACGAGCTTTATCATTTGTATTATGACGAAGGACATCCATTGACTTATTACACGGAGAAACGGCAACTGACGATTTGTGCGAGGACAATCGGTGCTGGCAATGACGTTGAAAAAGCTGCTGATCAATTTGCTTCGTTTTTGTTGATGCCACCAGTAGCTTTGTCTGGTTTGATCGAGACAATCGAGAGTAGGTCTGAGAGTGGTTTAGATATTCAACACGTGGTTTGGTTGGAGCAGTTTTTTGGGGTAAGTAGACAAGCATTGCTTTACAGATTAGCATATGATAGGGTGTTAACGACTGAGCAAACAGAACGATTTAAGCAAAACGTCATACGCTCAGCTTCGCAGTTAGGTTACGATGACTCTCTGTACAAACCGCTTCCAGAGGAAAAACAGAAAAAAACGTATGGGTACTATGTTCAACTAGCAGAAGAACTCTTGGAAAAAGGACTTATATCCCTAGGCAAGTACGAACAGCTGTTGCTGGAGTCTTTCAGACCAGATATTGTGTATGGAGAGGAAGTTGAAGGGAGCGAATTACGTGACTAATTCGCTCTTCTTTGATACAGATTGCGTCTCTGCGTTTTTGTGGGTCAATGAGCAACGTTTGCTAAGTCAGCTTTACCCCGACAGAGTAGTTATTCCGAAACCGGTCTATAACGAACTCTCTTATGTTCCCCACTTAAAACAAGGGGTAGACTCGTTGATTAATAACCACAAAGCTAAGCTGGAGCATCTCAACGTGGACACCGAGTTGTACAATTTATACCATAAATTAACTCGAAATCCTGATCCGGGATATAAAGTGATTGGAGCAGGAGAAGCAGCCTCCATTGCAATGGCCAAAATATATGATGGAATTGTTGCCAGTAATAATTTAAGTGATATAAATGTTTATATTAATAGATTCTCGTTGAAACACTTGACAACGGGAGATATTTTAGTGGATGCCTTTAAGCAAGGTATTATAAGCGAGAGTCAAGGAAATCAGATATGGGCAAACATGCTAAGCAAGCGGAGGTTATTGGGAGCATCATCGTTTACGGAATATCTTGGGTTAAAGAACAAACAGCAGTCTGGCTAGTGAGAATTAGTGTGAACAAGCGGAGTCGACATATTGCTCTGTTGACTGTTGATTACACAGGAAATGCTATTAAGCTTTGACTTTTCAAAGCCTCTCATGTGGATAAAAGCCCACGTGAGAGGCTTTTGCGCCAATAGAGACCATCTTCACCTCATAAACCCTTCTCATAAACTTGCAAAGATTTCATACTTTTTGTTTAGTAGGTATTGTTTTTACGATATCAAAATGATACCTTTAAGATATCAGAAGACAATTAAGATTGAGGGGGTATTGATGATGGAAGAAAAGATCTTGAAAGCCAAGCCAGGTTTGCCGTTTCTCATCCTCTTTATCCTACTGTATCTCCTGGGAATCGGGTCTATCATCTTCGGAGGCATCCAACTCGATAAAGGTCACCTCTGGGGCATACCGTTTCTTGTCGTAGGAATTCTGTGGATGGTTTTGGGAATCATTCCTTTTCTCGGTTTGAAGATCATCCACCCCAACGAAGCCCTAGTCCTCACTCTTTTCGGTAAATACGTCGGAACTCTGAAAGACCATGGATTCTTTTTCGTACACCCTTTCTGTTCTGCAGTAAATCCAGCAGCAATGACTAAGCTCGGTCAAAGCCATGATGTAGACACCCAAGGAAGAGGGAAGCAGGTAATTGAGGTTTCCACTGTAGGTCTTTCTCAAAGCACTATACCGAGCAAAAAGATCTCTTTGAAAGTCTCAACGTTAAGCAACGCCAAGCAAAAAATCAACGATGCACTTGGCAATCCGGTAGAGGTCGGTGTTGCAGTCATTTGGCGGGTAGTAGACACCGCTAAAGCTGTGTTCGCTGTCGACAACTACAAAGAGTACCTTTCGCTCCAGGCCGATGCAGCAGTTAGAAATATAGTAAGAATCTACCCTTACGATGTTGCTCCCAACATTGACACAACTGGTGATGGCATCCCAGACGAAGGCAGCCTCCGCGGCTCCAGCGAAACTGTGGCCAAGAGAATTCGCGACGAGATCCAGAAAAGGGTTGAAGTTGCAGGTTTGGAGATTCTCGAAGCCAGGATCACCTACCTCGCTTATGCACCGGAGATCGCTGCAGCAATGCTCCAGCGTCAACAGGCAAGTGCTATTATTGATGCCAGAACCATGATCGTGGAAGGCGCAGTCAGTATGGTAGAGATGGCCCTTCACCAACTCAGTGAGAGGGACATCGTTGAACTCGATCCTGAAAGGAAAGCTGCAATGGTATCGAATCTCCTGGTCGTCCTCTGCGGAAACCGAGATGCTCAGCCAGTTGTAAATAGCGGCAGCTTGTACTAACACCACCTAAGATGAGCAAGAACAGAAAACAGGTCCCCCTAAGGCTTCCTGAAGAACTGTACAACAAAATTGCCGCTTGGGCTGAGGAAGACTTTCGTTCCATCAACGGTCAGATCGAATACCTGCTAACCTTGTGTGTCCGCCAAAAAGAGAAAACAGGGCGCTACACACCGCAAAGCTTTTCCAATGAAGATACTGAAACAACCGAAAAAGAGACGCCTTGAAAACAAGTCGTCCAAGTGCGCACTGCGGGCTGAACGTAACCTTCTGTTTGCCCGCAGTGCTTTTTCATGGTTTCTCATGGTAGCGCTGCTTGAGCAGCAATTCTCTCGCTTTGGTTTTTTGGGACAGGCATCGCTTACGATTTTTGAATAATCCCAGGGTTCTCAGAAGGACATTTTTTTCGTGTAGAGAACCCCTCAAATGAAAAAAGATGTTCTGAAAACAGAGGAGTATTTGCAGAAAAGACCCTTGACCATCTGCAGGGAAACTCCAAGCAAAATGTACCGGACGCAAGCGCAACAGGCAGTCCAAACAGCACCTCGAAAGAGTCTTGGCTATTTGCCGAGACCAGAGACTCTCACCTACGACTAAAGCAAAACTACATATCATTCCTAAGCGGAAGGAAACGCGGTTTTTGACTGCCTAGAGCGTACGCTCTCCGGGAAGCTAGAAAGATGCTTTAGTCTGTTGCTTTGAAAGTCAATCTGAAAAGAAGGTGGGACATGATGCGTAGGTTGATGTTTGCTGCAGCTTTGATCGGTGTGCTTGCAGCGTCCGTTTTTGCTGCGAACATCGAGATCTGGATGTTTGGTATGGCCAACGAGTATGTGAAGATTCACCAAGAGCTGATCGAACAGGAATTCACTCCCAAAACCGGGATCACCGTGAACGTCCTGGCCTATCCCAGTGAGGGCTTCCAAAACAAGGTCCTTCTGGCGATGGTTTCAGGGGATTCACCAGACATTGTCACGGGTCCGGTAGATCACATTGTCGAGTACGGTATCAGGGGATCGATCCTGCCCCTCCGTAAGGTCTTCCCTGAAAAACTTGCCGAAATCGAGCCAAGGCTTTACTCTGGAGCCGGTATGGATCACCAAGGACAGGGCTTCGGTGTGGTCCAGTACGTAGGTGGTATCATTGGCTATCAAAGAACAGACATTCTGGCCGATTTGGGTGTAGAATACCCCACGACCTGGGCGGATTTGTACGAGATTTTGCCAAAGCTGAAAGCCCAAGGTCATGAAGTGGCGTTTGGCTACGGAGGCGTTGGTTCTAGTCCTCAGTGGGGTGCTTATCTACTCATGAAGCAGCACGGTGGAGGTTTTGTGGACACAGTTACCTACAGATCGCTCTTGAACGATCCGGAAACCATTGCAGGTTTTAAAGAGTTCATTGAACTCTACACCGTCCACAAAATGCCTCAAGAGATTACCTATCTAACTATGTTCAGAACTGGAGAATTGGCGATCTTCTTCGATTCGGTAACTGCTTATGCTTCTGTGGATAAAGGTGCTCCTGAGATTGCCGGAAGGTGGGCATACGGTCTAATGCCCGGAACTCCGCGTCCCGACGGCACTATCGATCATCAGACGTTCATGGCCGCGCAAGGCCTTGCCATCTCCAAAGACTCCAAGAACAAAGAAGCAGCAATGGAGTTCATCGCATGGCTGGTCAGCGATGATATACAGACCAGGCTCCTTACCGAGCTCCCCAGAAGAATGCCCGGAGCTATGCTGATCCCGGGGAACAAAGCAGCTTTGGAAGCAGTTCCTGTTAGAGAATCCGATAGACCTACTCTAGACAAACAGCTGGCGGTATCGACACCTTTCGCCTACTATCCAGGGGCTATGAGTATCAACCGCTACGTGGAGTTTGCCGTACACGAAGCACTGCAGTTAGGAGTAACTCCGGAGCAGGCTCTGTACAAAGCTCATACGCTTACCGAAGCGGACCTGCGGCAAAAGACCATTGAATACGAACGCTTCATCAAGAATCTACTGTAGGCGGTGGCAGTATTCCGGTGCGCTCAAAGACCGCAGAGGCTGACTTGGCACCGGGAAGACCACAAGATCGAGGTGTTGCCCATGATGAGATATCTCCCTATTCTTCTTCTTCTGCTGTTGATGGTGCAGGTTGCCAGAGCTGACGAAGAGCCGCTGATAAACCTTGCGTTGAACAAACCTTACCAGGTTCTTGTTCCGTGGCCAGATGCCCTTTCTGAAGTCTACGAAAAAAGCTACGAAGATACCGGTGGCATAGAACTGACAGATGGCAAAAAAGCTACAACCCAGTACCTCGATCCCGCTTGGCGCAGTTTCTACCGCCAAGGCGGAAGAACGATTATTCTGGATCTAGGAGATGTCCACACGGTAAATCGCATCACAGGTGACTTTCTGCAGCATCGTGACGCTGGTATCTACGTGCCCCACTACATCGACTACTACCTCTCAGCAGATGGCGAAAACTACGCCTACATGGGGACTGTGGAAACCAGCGTAGGCCCTTGGCACAGGAGGGTGCAGAAAGAAGAGTTTACCCTGGACGGCCTCAACCATCAGGCAAGGTACGTCAAACTCCAGTTCCCCACTGATGTCAACGTATTCATGGATGAGCTGGAAGTCTTTGGAAAAGAAGGCATCGTCCCGGGATCTGCAGTGCTCGAAGTTTTCCACGAGATTAGTGAAGAGGAAATGTGGCGGAAGAGTGCCATCTTCGGGCCGGATGTTTTGCCTGAAAGAGGTTACATCCCCAAGGGCTCGCCTAATGCAGGGGGTGCAGAGCACATCGTAATTGCCGTCTACGCCTCTCCTCTAACTGGCGATGCAACCTGGATCAGCGCCGACTTCATTCCCTACGTGGCTTATATCTCGGAAGATGCCATTCCTCAGGACTGGTTCTTCGACACCATACTGCTTTCACCCCAGGGAGAAACTCCCAACAAAAAAAAGCTCTACGCCACCGAGGCGTCTCATGCGGCAACCATCGAAGACTGGATCTGGTATCTCGAAGAGACCTTCAAACCCGACAGGCAGCTCTCTGCTTTAAACAAAGCGGTAGATTTCTGCGGCAACATCCTGCAGGATAAAGACCACAAAGTGAAGGTCATTCTCAGCCTGGTTAACCCTTCGCCACTGCAGAACAATTTCGGAGCTCTAGAGCCCGGAGGCAAAAACCTTTCCTTCAACCACGATCGGGTTGGGGCGGAGGAGGCCATGGAGAACCGACTGACTGCAGTTGAGTGGCTGATGGATAAGCTGATCGAAGGCTTCGAAAATGGCGATACCCAGTATCTGGAACTCATCGGCTTCTACTGGCACCCAGAGGCTATCGCCTACCACCAGAGCCCCTATGAGGGAGAGTTCGTGAAAAAGGTAAGCGAGCTCGTCCACTCCAGAGGACTGAAGTTCTTCTGGATACCGTTCTACGGTGCTCCCGGTAGCTACGACTGGCACAACTTCGGATTTGATGCGGTAATGCTCCAGCCGAGCTATATGTTCTCCGATAGCGAGGAAGACAGGGTACGGAATGCAGCGCATCTTGCCAGCTATCTGGGCATGGGAGTGGAGATGGAGAAACACTGGAACGATACCCTCGTGGAACGAAACAAGTGGAGAGACTACCTGAACGGCGGCGTAAAGTACGGGTATATAAACGCTGTTGTCGGCTACTATCAGAACTATAAAGACTTTGCGAGAGCCGCATTGAGTTTCGACAGACGTACTCTCTACTACGACTACGTCTATCAGTTCGTCAAGGGAACCTATAAAATACCTGAATAATATCGCTGCCCCCAGAAGATTGGGGGCAGTGTTTTAAACGCTAAAGCCCCATCAAGGCGCACAGGCCTCCATGGGGCTTTATGCGTTATATTAAGAACTTAACAGAACGGTCTTGAGAGCGAGTGCTACTCCAACTTATCCAAAAAGCGCGAGAACTCTTTGATCTTTTTCTGGATCTCGATAGTGCTTTCGTTTGCCGCCTGCAAGATGGCTTTTTTGGGGTCTTCTTTGCCCACAACTACCTTGTTGAAGACAAACTCTACGTAGCGGTCTGCCACATAACCTCCAGGGACGACTCGCTTCAGCCGGCAGTCATTCAAGCAGCTGTCCAGAATCCCCTTGACCTCTTCAGGGAAGGGAGACTGAGGGAGAATGTTGGCATTACTGAACACCAGCCGCCACTTTTCCACAGAGTTATAGACCTGCTCGGAGAACTTCACCAAGAACTCTTCGGAGGCAAGGAACTTCAGAAGTTCCCAAGCTTCCTTTTTGCGAGTGGAAGACTCGGAGATGCCCCAGGTAAGGAGTTTGCCGGTGTTGGTCCGGTTTAGCTTTCCGTCCTTGTCCGGAGTACCTGGCATCTCTGCAATACCCCACAAGCCGCTTACCTGAGGAGCTGTTCTTTCAAATACCGAGTAGTACCAGTTTTGCAAAATAGCTACCGGAGTCTCGGCAGACGCGAAGGTGGTGACAATCGGCGTCTCCACAACCAGTCCGTAGGTGGTGTAGAGCTCTGTGAACTGGAGAAAAGCCTCTACCGCCTCAGGAGCATCCAAGTTGGACGCCGTGCCGTCTTCGTTGTAGATGTCGATTCCCTTCTGCCAGACGAACGGGTAGTAGAGGAAAGCCGCTTGGTTGTCCCCTTGGAACTCGTAGTAGGTGTTCCTGCCGTAGGCAAGCAGTTTGATGCTAAGCCTGCCCAGCTCATCCCAGGTGTTTGGAGGCTCTACGCCTATATCGGCAAGAACGTCTTTCCTGTAGTACATCTGCGCCCAGTTCACTTCTGAAGGAACGGCAAAGATGGCATTTTTGAAACTCACAGAATCCAGGAGTTTTGCCGGGATTTTGCCAAAGACCTCGTCGCTGTCTGGGAACGTGGTAAGGTCCGTCAGAGCCTGGCGCATGCCCAGCTCTCCTGCATGGTGAGAGTAGATTTCGATGATGTCCGGAGCGTTGCCACCGATGTAGGAGAGCAAATAGCTCTGAAAGTGGGAGTCGTCTTCAGGTACGGTAACGATCTTCACTTCTATCCCGGTCTTTGCAGTAAAGTCGCTTTTGATGATGTTGCTCAAAATCTGACCCATTACCCCTCCATACCAAGTCCAGATGGTAACCTCTGCTGCTGCAAGAAAAGAGACCAGAAAAAAGACGATCAATCCAATTAACAACTTAGTACAACCCCTTGCCGGTGATCTCATTTCCCATACCCCCTTTGCCATGTAGTTCTGCAGAACCCCTGCTTGTCCTTGTAAATGATGTGTAGCAGAAAGTGTGTTAACGTCTTTGACGATCTTTTTCTTCTAACACAAGACGAGACAACACATTCTTCTAGATGCGTGTCCAAAGATACAAAAAAAGCACCTCAAAAATGAGATGCTTTCCCTTCTTACTTCTGTTCAACGAATTGGATCTTTAGGCCATTAGGATCAAGCACGTAGAAAAACCTGATGGTGGGACTAGGCTGAAACGGACCGCTGTGGATCTCGATACCTTTGGATTTAACAAACTCCATCTTTTCATCGAGGCAGTCTGTAGAAAAGCCCAAGCAGATGTCCTTACCCACATTTACTTCTGTAGGATTTTCGGAGCTTTTCAGCTCGACCTTAGTTTCTCCCTTTCCCAAAAACGCGATCTCCAGACCAGGTCCAGCTTGGAACCTGCTTTCTAATTCCAGCCCAACGATCTCCTGGTAAAACTTCAAAGACTCTTCCATGTTCTTTACGGTGAGCGTTGCCCAGCAAAACTTCATAGCACATCATCTCCAACTTCGATAAAGTCTAAGATTATTATACTCGCAGAAACTCGTTTTACAAAGACGCTTCCGCGCATCCCCTTCCGTGAGGTGACAAAACCAACAATAGCAGTTTTTTTGACAATTTCGAGCGGACCTACAAACTGCCTAAAAGTCTGCAAGTCGTTGCTGTTATCAAACATGCGAAAATAGAAATAACTCACTCGTAGAAACACTTGCCCGCAAAATTGGCGAATTTATTGAAATTATCAATGATCACAAAGGAGTTTGTTTAGATGCAGAGAGACTTAATGGCGGAGTAAAAACTCACAATCTAACATGAGGAGGTAAGGTTG
>LFSI01000028.1 GCA_001512545.1 Clostridia bacterium DTU065
CCTGTAAGATCCACAGGTTCAAAGAAGACGTTGTAAAGCTCACCGCCTACGGTGGCAACACCTGCACCGGAGGTTCCGCTCAAGACTTGCTGTGCGGTTTCTCCGTCCAGATAGTCTTTCACGTTGGTGAAGAGATAACCTTCATCGTTATGGAAGATGATCGATCCAGAAGTGTCCACCATGAAGATGTGGCCGGATTCACCTACCGTGACGCCTGCCAAGAACTCCTTCATGGTGTCAAGGGAAACATCCACTCCCATAACACCAGCGAAGAACCCGTTCTTATCTTTTATGGGTGTGGAAATGGTGAAGACCAAAGAGCCTGTTCCGGTGTCGATGTACGGGGTGGTAAAAGTGGTTTTCTGCAGGGTTTGTGCGTTTCTGTACCAGTCTCTAGTTCTAGCATCGAAGCCTTCTGGAGGCGTATCTTCATATATTCTGTCACCCACTTTAGTCATGACGAAAAATGCTCTTTCGTATGACGGTGCTAGATAGATGTTTAAAATGTCGGGATGAGTTTTCAGGATCTCTATGAAGGAATCGGCCAGAAGCTCGAAGTCGAAGTCTTTCACAGGTGCCGTTGTGGCGAGCCCTTCAATGAGAGTTGCTTTGGGAGACAGTATGTTCTCAATTTGGCTTTTTACATAAGAAGTGTTGATGGTGTTTTCTCTGTTTGACATTCTGGTCATTGCTCGGTCCAGGTTGCTGACGCTGCCAACGCCAACAATCAGCAGAGCTATAATCACCACTGTCGAGACAGCCAA
>LFSI01000092.1:0-2165 GCA_001512545.1 Clostridia bacterium DTU065
AATTTGAAGGGCCTTAAAAGGCAAAATAAACGGCCAAAAAATCGACAGAACCTGCTAAGTGCAATGTACAGAGAAGCATGCGAGTAGTTTTAGAGAAAGTATGTATTGTCTTTGATATGTGATCCGCAGTGGCAGACTCGAAAGTGATTTTGGACAAAGAAATAATCACAGTCAGCCAGACTCAGACAGGAAAATGGGAGTGCGGTAAACACGCCATAGCATGTGACGTTGGATATGTGGAGTGGAAGAGTTTTATCGAATATCAGACTCAAACTGACCTCTATACATGTTTAGTTTACATAACATACATTATACGAAATAAAGCTAGGATCTATAAAGATCCTAGCCATCGATAAGTTGCTACTAAGATTGCGACCATACTACAGAAACTCACTAATTCCGCTTAAACCGTTTTCTTCTATTACCTTCCCTAACGAGATTAAACCCACATTCATTAATAGTTCGATTAGTCGATAAGGAGCTTCTACCATAACAACAGACGTGATTTCGTCGCTAGCTTATCGAACACAGAAAATCATTTACAAATGCAATGGTGTTTGCGTACTGGACTTCGACAGATTTTTTGGTCGACACAAACTCAAACACGTTTAACTTACTCCGTTCTACATTAGCAACTAAATCGCGTTTTTAAACTCTTCAAAGCGAATTGCAAGACGTTCTCTGTCTGGTTTCTCTTCCCTGTTTTTTGGCAAAATAATCGACTTGTTATGTAGTTGTTGGATTCCATATTGAAGCATCAGGCCATCAGTCTCGTAAAGGACATCTTCCCTAACAATGATCCTGTAATCTGGGTTGACACCGATAAGATTCTTATCAAAAGCGGCATGGTGTATTTTGCATAGCGACAAACCGTTAGGTACGATTGGATCGCCTTTTTCATGGCTGTCCGGCAAAATATGTGCAGCATCAAGTAACTCGACGTGTTTTAATGCACAGAACGCACATTGCTCTCTGTAAGCATTGAGAACTCGAACACGGAAAGAAGCCTGGTGCAAGCGCTGTCTAGCTAAGAATGTGTTGTACTTGCGTCGATAGAGTTCTGAATCTGGCGTACTTAACGGAGTTTCGGATAAGCTTCCCATAGACAACACGCGAGAATCATCTACTGCAACTAAAAATGAAAGATTTGCTGGACTATCGTCTACGATGAAAACTGGCCAAAAAGCTAGGTAGTTGCCTGGTGAAATGCCGTGAAAGTAGATCAGAGGTACTCTGTTTCGCATTGCCTCTCTAAGTCCAACATTGTCTTTGTGATATGGATCAGTACCGCGGTACTTGTAAACAAGAAAACCATCATTAGTGATAACGTCTTTGTACGGGCCTTTCGGTGAAGTTGTGATCGAAAGTGGTATGGTTTTAAAAACCTTCGGTTTCCAAATCCCCTTAAGCCCGGCTAATGTGATCCTCTGTCCTTTGTAATCAAATCCGTGGGTTAAGACTTGCCAAGACACGATCTCATCATATTTCGTTTTTTCTTCCAAAAACTTGAACGCGGCTAATCTGATGTCGTCTTCCAATGCGTACACCACCTGTCCCCCTCTCGGTTATGTCGGCAAGCAATACTGGCGGTTGTCTGTTTGCTTGTTGAGCAAACAGACGCATGTCCAAGTCATTCCAAAGAACAACTTTGACTTATGCTCTTGTCTCTGTTTTGAAAGACAGTGTAGTTAGAAGGATAACAAAACCGAGTAGCTTCGTTACGTAAACCTAGTTGTAAACCCACAAGTTGGCCTACTAATCCCTGCCAGAGCTACGTAACACATTTCTTGCGTGACATTCAGCATATCCTTTTTGTGTTCTTATACTCCCAGCCACTGATCAGTTTAGGGTTTTTGCAGGAGAGTCAAGCCACGCAGTAACTCCTTCAGCACTGTGTTAGATCTTTCTCTTCGAAGCGATGGTAAAAGCGCCCTAGTCAAGCAAATAAAGATGAAGACTGCACCAGTCTGCTTTTTTTCGAGGTTTAGTCCTCGATTCGACATTAATCGACATAAGCATCTTTTAGACCCATTAGAGTTTCGTCAAACCTCACATCAACACCAATAACCGTACACCCATACTCGCACTCACTAAGTACTAGGTTGTGAGTGGCATAATAAAAGGGAGAAATTCCGGCTGATAAAAATGGAGAATTTCCAACCTGT
>LFSI01000092.1:2236-2492 GCA_001512545.1 Clostridia bacterium DTU065
TGGAAAATGTTCATTGAAATCCAGCAACTAAAACAGTCGGGATTCAACAAGTCTCAAGTAGCGCGGCACTTGAACCTCAACTGGAAGACAGTTGATAAGTACTGGGGGATGGACGCTGACGGTTTTGCTCAGACCGTCGATCAGGCTGGTAACAGACGAAGAAGGCTCGATAAATACGAGGGTGTAATTTCAGCTTGGCTGCGTAAGTTCCCTGATATGACTGCAGCTCAAGTTGAAGATTGGTTGAAGGAAACGT
>LFSI01000083.1:0-413 GCA_001512545.1 Clostridia bacterium DTU065
GGAACGACGATTTCGTTAAAGATCACGTTAGCTCTGGAAGTCTCGTCCCAGGTGCCTGTTGTAGCTTTCAGGTATTGGTGTGTGCAGATAATGGCATTTCTGTGGCGGTATTTTTCTAGGACTTGGTTGGCCCAGGCCACCGTCTCGGGAGTGCCTTCCACGCCGTAGCCGAGATACAGGAAGATGAAGTCGGTGTTGCCTATGGTGACAAGATCGAAGTGGGAAGCGTTGTTGTTGAGACTGCCACCGTAGAAGTCTTCGTTTCTGTAGCGGTCTGCGCCGAAGTGCTGCCAGAAAAGGCTGTAGTCGGTGCTCGGATAGTTGTCGGTGTCGTGATTGCCTGTAACGACGCCGTTTGGCACGCCGGCTTCATCCAAGTAGCTCAACGCCCTGTCGGCAATTTCCCACTGAGC
>LFSI01000083.1:428-6506 GCA_001512545.1 Clostridia bacterium DTU065
GGTACTCTGCAGCGGCGTACTGATGGATCTTATAGTAGAAGTCGTTAAGGTCATCAAATTTGGTGTAGTGCTGGGGATCTGTGATCCACAAAAACGTGTCGCTGCCGTTTGTCACGTAATCGGGTACCGCTAGCACGTAAATCTTGCCGCTTGTAGCGTAGCTAGCGATGTCCACTTCAGCGGTGAGGTCTACTTCTCCGTAACCGTAGGCAACACGGGTAAACTGGTCGGTTTTAGGGTCGTAGACTTTAAGAGCCAGCCTTTCTCCGTCAAGGGTTTTGCCCTTATAGGAGATGAGTACAGTGCCGCTTGTCCTGTTTTCTACGTCGATGGTGAAAAGATGGTAGGGAATCCCAGCAGCTGATTTGGTGGTCAGCTTTCCGGTTCCACCTTTGACAGGTTGTAGGAAGTCTGGTGCAGGGAGGTTTGTGGAAAAGTCCTTCATGTCCTGACTCGTTCCGTAGAGCGCTTCATAGTCCAAAAGGTCGACGTTGAAAAGTGAGATGGTAGAGTCTTCATCTGCAGAAAGCACGTACGAGCCGTCGCTTAGGGCGTCAGACTTCAGGCCTAAACTGGGCTTGTCTGCCACTATAAAGTACAAGCTCTGGTAAACGGTGTTGTCAGCCTCATCGCTGGCTTCAATAATCAGCGAATATACGCCAGGGTTCAATCCGTTAAACTGGTAGGAGAACTCCGGACCACTTGCGATCTCTGTGCCTTCCAAACGGACGCTGGCTGTCTTCAGTTGACTCATCTCGTCGGAGATTGAGCCTTCGAGCACGAAGCCGTCGTAGATGATCTTTAGATTTGCCAAATTGGTTTCGATCTTGGGCGGAGTATTGTCGATCACAACATTTCTGGCAAAAATCAGCTTGTCTCCGTCATATACTTCGATCAGGTTCCTGCCGTCTGCAAGCTTTGTGGTGTCGATCTCGAAGATGGCTTCGGAGCCGGGCTTTTTGTAGTTGAGGAGAAACTCAACTTTGTAAGGTATATCGTAGCGACCTAAATCTACAGAGTTGATCCTGGTTTTGTCGGTGGTGTTTCCCGCCCAGGTATCGTAGCTGCCCCAACCGTCGCCCAACCAGAAGTATTCATCTTCTGCAAACGGGTAGGGAACGTACCTAGTGACTACTTTTTCCAAGGAACCTACCGCTTTGGCTTTGTAAGATACGAAGCCGTCGGGAATCACCACGGAACCATCAGGTAGGATGAACTTAACATTACTGAGGAGAAAGTCGTCTTTGTTCTTGCCTTGATATCCAGCGGCAAGGCCGTGAGGCCTGCGTTCGTTGTAGGGGCCATCTCCCCAAAAGCCTCCAATCATTACGAAGATGGCGTTTTCGCCGTCTTCAAAGCGACTGGTGGGAATAGCGTACCCCTTTGAACCGTCGCTGGGGAATCGTCCCAGGTTCCGGCCGTTGATGCCGATGGTGTTGCTGGCGTTGTAGGTGCTGTCGGTCTTAATGTCGCGATCGGGATTGCCATCGCCTCCCCGGTAAATCATGCGGATCTCCGGTTCCTTCTCTGAAGGCAGAAGCACCGCATCATTCACCTTCAAGGTGAAGACCGCACCTTCACTTCCGCTTACGTAAACTTGGGCGACGCCTCTGAGGTTTGCGCCCTCGTTAAGATTGATGGAGTAATCATGAGTCCCTGTGTCATCTGCGGCTAACAGCAATACGTTGAGTATGGATAAAATAACCAAGAGTAATGCTCCCTTTCTAATCCCTGACACCTTTTTCCCCTCCAAACTAAGTATTGTCTTGCTCGGCACCTAAAGCACTGCCTGCGGAAAAGCCTTGACATTCGCTTTAAGCAGCACGCAAGTTTCAAATAATAAATACGCCAGGTGCAACCTGATGCCTTCTCCAGTCTCTCTATAAACTAAGAGAAAATTCCATAGATTCAGGAGAGGAGCTTGCAGGAGTTTTGGCAGTCAACTGAGTATTAAGTGGAGAACTCAGCTTTCAAGGTTATTGATTACAGCTTTGAAAGCCACTATAATAAAAAACATATAGTTCAGTTAGGCAGGTTTCGTTTACGCTGAAAAGAAGGGAGGAAGCAACTTTTACCGCAAGGTGAAGTTGTGAACTTATTTGAGAGTATGTGTGGTTAAAGAGATCAAGGATTCTGAGTGGCGCGTTGCAATTACGCCAGCTGGTGTAAGGGCTTTAACTGAAAGGGGACATGAGGTCTACATTGAGGCAGGTGCCGGTGTGAGCAGCGGGATTTGCGACACCGAGTACGAGGCCCAGGGCGCAAAGATCGTAGATGATGCTGCCAAGCTCTGGGACATGGCCGAACTGTTGCTGAAGGTAAAGGAACCGGTAGGCAAAGAGTTTGAGTACCTCCACGAGAACCTCACTCTGTTTACCTATCTACACCTTGCTGCAGCGCCTGAACTTACAGAAGTACTTATCCGCCGGAAGGTCAACTCCATCGGCTACGAGACAGTACAATTGGATTCCGGCGCACTGCCCCTTCTTGCGCCCATGAGCGAGATCGCCGGACGCATGGCTGTTCAAGAAGGCGCCCTGCATCTGGAGAAAGTTAGAGACGGGAAGGGCATTCTCTTGGGCGGTGTATCCGGAGTTCCTGCAGCAAAGGTAACAATTCTCGGTGCTGGAACCGTCGGTACCAATGCGGCAAAAGTCGCTATGGGTATGGGTGCCCAGGTCACCGTCATCGATATCAACCTGGAGCGGTTGAGGAACTTAGACGACATCTACTGGGGTAAGATTCAAACCCTGGCCAGCAACTCGTACAATATCGAAAAAGCCGTAAAGCAGAGCGATCTGGTAATCGGTTCGGTGCTTGTTCCTGGCGCCAAGTCTCCGCATCTTGTATCTCGAGAAGTGGTCGCCGAAATGCAGCCGGGAAGCGTTGTGGTAGATGTGGCCATCGACCAGGGAGGATGTTTCGAAACTTCCAAACCTACAACTCACTCCAACCCGACCTTCGTTGTAGACGGCGTTACCCACTACTGCGTAAGCAACATGCCAGGTGCAGTTCCCCGTACTTCCACTTTCGCACTGACCAACGCGACTCTGCCTTACGTGGTACTCCTTGCAGACAAGGGTTTTGAAGATGCCATCATCACCAACACGGCCCTTGCCAGGGGAGTAAACACCGCAGATGGCAAGCTGATTCATCCGGGATTGCGACAAGCTTAGAGACAGGCCTTTTAGGCCTGTTTTTTTGTGGGCGTTTTGCCGCTGCAAAAGTCATCTGATCTGGAGGACTTGAGCGTGCGTTTCGTGAACTTTAAGGATAAGTGGAGGTGGGGAAGATGCTCACTCTTTACCTCGGCGATACCGCCGAAAATAGGGAAAAACTGGTAGGTCTACTCTGCCAAAGGCTGACAAGAGAAGACAGGAAGATAAAATACATAGTCAAGGAGCCTCTTCTGAGAACCAGAGTTCAGGAGATGCTGGCAGACAGAGGACTTGCCGCCCTTGCACCAAACCCAATTCTCACTCGGGATGTGGTCTTGCGGAGCCGAGAAAAGCCCATTCATCCGGCACTGAAAAACCTCTACCTCTTAAAACTGCTAGAAGAAGGAAAAGAACGCCTTGAGCTTTTAGGCGAGCTTCCAGGAAGAGATCTTGTGTCTTCTATCCACGGGCTTTTCCAAGAACTGCGTTCTGCAAGAGTGACTCCCGAGCTTTTCGGGAAAGCAGTCACGGAAAAAATGAGTACTCCGAAAAACCGGGACCTTGCCTACCTGTATAGGGCGTACACCGAGCTCCTCAGGGAAAAAGGTCTGAAGGAACAAGAAGACCTTTTATGGGAAGCTCTAGATGATCTGCGGTTTTCCAGCAGCGAGACTATTATCTTAGACGGATTCTACAATCTGGATTCCTTCGATCGGGTGCTGATTCAAAAACTCCGCACCTCAGGGGCTGAGGTCCACATAAGCTACCCCTATCTGCTTGACTCTCCGGCGTTTTTAGCTCTGGAGGAAGGCTGGAGGTTTTTGCAGGAGCTTGCCGATAAAGTTGAAGAGGCAGCTCCTAGGAAGGTCGGACCTATTAGAGTGGTTAAGACGCAGACGCCCAAACAGGAAGCGGAGTTTGTGCTCAAGACCATCAAGAAGCTGCACTGGGCTGGGGAAATCGTCCACACCGACGATGTGGTAGTTTTTACTAATAAACTGAAAGACTACGGGCCGCTTTTTGCCAGGGCATGTGCAAGAGAAGAACTGGCTTTTCGTGAAGGCCCGGTTCGACTGGATCAGACAACTGTTGTAAAGGAACTGAAAAGCCTCGTGGCTCTGGTTTCCAGACCTCTGGAAAAAGAGGAACTGAGAGCGATCCTTTTGAGCAGGTACTTTAACTTCGAAGAGTACTTAAGCGGTGCTCCCCAAGGAGAGATGGCAGCGCTTTTGGACAGGGTGAGACTCACCGGAACCATGGAGCGGTGGAGCCAGCGCCTTGCGGCGCTTGGGAGGTCTTTCCCAGAGGTGGAAAAGCTGAGAACTGCACTTTCCGGTCTTGCGGAGCTCCAGAAGTTCGGCAAAAAGCTGCATACGGCTCCCGAGATTGCCCGGTTCTTTCTTGAGCTTCTGGAAAAACTCAAAGTTCACGAGAATTTGTTCGTGACATCGGGTTTCGATCCTCATCAAGTGTTGGAGCTAAGAGCTTTTGTGGAAGCGAAGGAGCATTTGATCAGTCTTGCCCAGCAGACCGGAGAAGAACTGTTCAAGGTTGGCGAGTTTCTTACATCCTGGATCTACAGCCTGAGAAGCGTCCGCCTGAACATCGCGCAAGACGGCATCAGCATCCATAGCATCACTGAAGCACCCCTTGCAGCAGGGAAGCTGGCCTTCGTTGTCGGTCTGTCAGAGGGCGACTTTCCCCAAGACCTAGTAGAAAGTTGGACCCTGAGCGATGGGGAGCGGGCGATCATCAACGAGTTTTCCCCACACCGGCTCGGCTTTACAGAAGAGAAGGAAGGCCTTCAGGATTACCTCTACTGGGAGTCTTTGAGGTGCTGCAGTCAGGTTTATCTTTTGCGCCCTCAAGAGGTAAATGGCGCTGTCAAAGAGAGTTCACGGTACATCGACGAGATCGAGGACTTCGGTGTTAAAGAGCCCTGCGAAACGGTCTCGATAGAGCCTATCATTACCACAAGTAACGAGCATTTAGAGTACCTAGTGCAGCAGCCCGATAGCTTGGACATGCTGCCTATGGATCTTCAGGAAAAAATAAAAAGCTACGGACAGAGCGCTTTAGAGAAGCATACCTTCCCGGAGCTAGGCTATCAAAGGGAGCTGTACGAAAGAACCGTCTCGGTTACCGCTTTTGATGAGTACTTGGACTGCCCGTACCGGTTCTTTGTCCACAACATGCTGGAACTTCGCGAAGAAGAGCCCATCACCGATGAGGTCTCCAGCCTTGAAGGAGGGAGCCTGTGGCACAGGGTGTTGGAGCTGTATTATAAGGACCTGTTGGACCGGTCTCCGCCTTTTGAATTTGATGAAGCGAGGTTTGACGCGATCGTCGCTGAGCAGTTTGCAGCTGCCAAAGCCAGCGAGTTCTACAAGAAAGTGGAAATGGAAAAGTACTACGAAACTGTGAAGAACTACATCGCAGAGGATCTTGCAAGGGAGAACTTCATCGTTAAGAGCCTGGAGATGTCCTTTGGCAGCGGTAGAGTGAAAGGCCTGCAGGTGGGACCGTACACCTTAAGGGGTGAGATCGATAGACTGGATTTGCTCCGCGGAGATGTCTCCAAAACCGGTTGGGTAGAGGGCTATTTTGTAACCGACTACAAGCGCTCGGGAACCTCTATTGACACCGCTAAAGCTACCAATCGGTTCCAGATCAAAGCCTACATGCTAGCCATCAAGAACCTGGGGTTTTCGCCGGTTTTAGGCGGTAAGTTCCATGCGCTGACTGGCGAAACCGATTACAGGTGCAGTTTGTGGGCAGATGAGATTCTCGGGAGACGGAGCAGGCTAAAACTCAGCATCGAGGAATTTGAGAAGGAGCTTGAAGGGGAGCTGCAGCGCGCCAAAAATGCTGCAGAAAGGCTATACGGCGGAGTGTACACCCCAAACTACGAGAGCAAAAG
>LFSI01000083.1:6545-73675 GCA_001512545.1 Clostridia bacterium DTU065
GACTACGAGCCGACAGATGAACAAAAAAAGGCCATAAACTGCCTGGACAGGGACGTTGCAGTGGTTGCCGGGGCCGGTGCAGGAAAGACCAGAGTCCTCATCTACCGCATTTTAAACATCGTGCTCCAAGGGAAGGCTGACTTCAGCAACATCGTTGCTATCACGTTTACGGAAAAAGCCGCAGCGGAGATGAAGGTTAAGCTGAGAAAAGAAGCCAGAAGGCAGATGGAATTAAACCCGCTCCTAAAAAGCAGACTATCTAAAGCACCTCTCACGACAATATCAACCATCCACGGCTTTTGTGCTAACTTGATCAGAAGATATGCCCTCAAGATCGGTTATGTACCCGAGTTTGCCATTCTCGACCAAGACGATGCATCGAGACTCCTCATCAAAGCTATCTCCGAGGTTTTAGAAGAAAACGAGAATGCCGACGATCGCATCTTCATCCGCTTCAAAGCCAGGTCGTACTCTTTGAAGGAGAACCTAGAAGCTGCATACAACAAAATTCGCGAGTTCGGCTATACCGTTAGTGAAGCCCTGGAGATTTCCTTAAAGAGCTTGGAATGGGCAGAAGAACAGGCGAAAAAGAACCTAGAAGCGTTCAATGAAATCATGAAGTATGCCTACAGCAAACACAACATCGCCGATAAGAGAACGCGCTTTGTTAAAGAGTTGCTGCCGAAATGGCCCGAGGTGGAACCTGTTTTCCGCAGGCTCGAATCACAGGAAGAGCTGACCGCAGAGGGAAAAAAGGCTATCGTCGACTACTTAGCGAGCTTCAAAGGCATCACTTCAGTGTCTGCCACATTTGATGAGTATAAAGACGTTATCCTCAAGGGTGCACAGACCATTCCCTTCCTGTTTACCGTAGCGGATCAGAGGGAGGTTGTGGAGAAGTTTGCCAGTCTCTTGGAGCAAATCGACGCTCGCTACACCAAACTGAAGCAGGAGGCAGCCAGTTTGGACTTCACCGATCTGCAGCTGAAGGCTTTAGAGATCCTAAAGCATCCCGATGTCAAAGAACAGCTGCAGAAAGAGTACCGCTACATCATGATCGACGAGTACCAGGACACCAACTACCTCCAGCAGCAGATCGTAGATGAGATTTGGCAGGAGGGTGTGAACCTGTTTATTGTTGGGGATCCCAAACAGTCCATCTACCGCTTTCGCGGCGCAGAAGTTGCCCTTTTTGAGGATACCAGCTCAAGGATCCGGAAAAAAGGCGGCGAAAATGTCACGCTGACTTTTAACTTCCGCTCCAACAAAACCCTGATCGATTTTTACAACAGCTTTTTCGCAAACTACATGCCGGGAGATCCGAGCAAACCCTACGCCATTGGCTATGAAGCCGCACGGAACTTCCATCACAATCCAGATGAAAAAGCTCTGAATATCATCGCTTGTAATTATGATGAAAAAGCCGAACCGGAAAAGCTCCCGCCAAAACTGTGGCAGGCAAGGGTTATCTCCCGTCTGATCAAAGAGGCTGTGGAAAGTGGAGAGGCAGAGTACCGTGACTTTGCGGTGCTGTTTTCTAAAAGAAGTAGCGGTCTTTCCGAGCTGGAGGAGGAGTTTGCTAGATTCGGCATACCGTTTACTTCAGGCCTCAGCCAGAACTTTTTCCAAAGAGAAGAGATCAGGGAATGTCTGTCCTTAATCGAGTTTTTAAACAACCCCACAGACGATCTGAGCCTTGCAGCCTGCCTTAAAGGACCGTTCTTCTCAATTAGCGACGAAGAGATCTACCGCATTATGGCTCTGAAAAAAGAACTGCAATGCAGCAGTCTTTACGCAGCGATTCTGGGATGCGGCGGAGCCGGTTTCTACGTGCAGAAAGAGCGGCAGAGGTTTGGCATTCAGCAGACAGCTGGGAACAATCTCCAGGATTTAGCGGAGCATCTTGCTGAACTCTGCACTTATTATGGCTACATGAGCCTTTCAGATATTCTCCACGAAGCGATCAAGAAAACCCAGTTCAACCTGATCCTCCTGGCCCAAACTATGGGAAGGGAGAGATTGGCCAATGTGGAAAAGCTTTTGGAGATTATCTCCCAGGAGGTACAAAAAGGCAGATCCAACAACGAAATCGTGGAGGTACTGAGAATACAGCAGGAAAAAGCCGTTCCCGACGCTCAGGTTGTGCTGGAAGACCAAAACCGCGTTGCGGTGATGACCATTCACGGAGCTAAAGGTTTGGAATTTAAACACGTAATTGTTGCGGGTTTGACGGATTTTGAAGGGCGGTCTGGAAACTCTGCCCATTTCGACTTTCACAAAGAAATGGGCCTGATGGTTTCGCTACCCAGTCCGCTTCCCGAACTCGGAGTATCGGTCCCCTGTGCCGACCCCAGGTACTTCAGCTACCTCGAAAAAGAAAAAGACGAGGAGTCCTATGAAGACCAAAGACTTCTGTATGTTGCTTTTACCAGAGCCAGAGAAAGGCTGCATTTGGTCTTTGCAGGCAAAATAATCACCAAAAAGGGTGAGTATGCCAATGGCATTGTTAAAATGTTTGACTGGAATTTTTTGGCCCAGAAAGTGTGGTTTAAAGACCTAGAGCTGAGCTTTCCCGAATACGAATATGCGAACTTTGACGCCAAGCGAAAGGTGTTACTGCCGGAAGTGAAGATCGCCGAAGCCCATCTAAGGCCCCGATACCGCGCCCTTTCACCGTCTGCTCTGGTTCAGTTTGACATGTGTCCACGCTTGTTTTACCTTGAGCAGAGGCTGAAGGTTCCCAGCCGCGAGCTCATTGCTTCGACGGATTTCACTCAGCTCGAATTGGACTTCTCATATGAAGACGAGCTCCCTCCGGCAGAAGGGACTCCGGACAAAGCAACCATTGGCACCATCTTCCACGAGATCTTCGCCTCGGCAGAGAACTTAGAAGAAGCTCTGGAGTTTTTGCGTGAAAGCGGCTACGATAACCTTGAGGAAAACTACATCACCATCCTGGAGAACTTCTTTAGGTCCAGGTTTTTCCAAAGTAAGGGCGAATCAGAAGTACCACTTTCGTGGTACTTGCCCGAGAAGAACCTGCGCCTAATCGGCTTTGCCGACAAAGTCATTGTGGAGCCGGAGCTTGTTACAGTAGTGGATTTTAAAACCCAAACCCAAGGTGATTTTCCGAAGATCGCCCAAGGCTACGAGATGCAGCTTACGGTCTATGCTAAAGCGTTAGAAGCAAGCCTCAAACGGCCGGTTCGGGCTTATATCTATTTCCCGTACCCCGATTTGGAACACGAGATCGATACGCGAGCAGCGCAAAGCAGGCTCGATGCGGTTTTAGATGAGATAAACAAGGTTCTTGACGAAAGGAGTCTTCCAGAACCTGGAAATAACTGCGCGGCCAACTGCCGCTACTATTCACTTTGCAGGGGTTAAAAGGAGGAGTTAAAAATGTCGGAGAAAACCATGCGTGGTGTGTATTTTTCAGGAGAAACCAAGGAAGTTGTAATCAAAGACTATCCCATTCCCCAAATCGGTCCGGCACAGGCTTTAGTCAAGGTGGAGTGTTCGCTAATTTCGGCAGGCACAGAAACCTTCATGATCGATAGCGCTGCAAAGGACGGCAGAAACCTCACCAACTTGGGCTACCAAGCGGTAGGATCAATTGTGGAGAAGGGACCTGAGGTACCCTACGATGTAGGTACAAGAGTGGCAGTGTACGGTGGCCCTTACGTTGCCCACCACGAGTATCTGGCGGTACCGAGAAATCTCATGGTTCCCCTAAAACCGGAGACGGTCTCTGAAGAAGCAGCGTTTGTGGGCCTTGGTGCCATAAGCATCCACGGGCTGAGAGCGGCAAAGTTGGAGTTTGGCGAAAGCTGCTGGGTGATCGGACTTGGAACCATCGGTCAGCTCACCGCACAGATCGCTGTCAATGCCGGATATCAGGTGATTGCCACCGACTTCGATGAAAAGAAGATCGAGCTGGCAAAAAAGGCCGGTGTGGACTTGGCAGGCCACGCTAAAGAGATCGGCGCCGATGCCATCAAGAGTTTTTTGGGTCAGGGCGTCGATGCAGTGGTGATGACCGCAGGCAGCAGCTCCGAAAGCCTCGTAAACGAGACGCTTAAAGCGCTCAGACCTGGCGGAAGGTACATTATGGTCGGCGTATCTCCTCTCAACATCAACAGGGAGATCATGTTCCAGCTAGAAAGTGAAGTTATGGTAACAAGGGCAGGCGGTCCGGGCCGGTACGATCGCCAGTACGAGCTGCACGGGACCGACTATCCGCTGCAGTACGTTCGCTGGACTGAAGGAAGGAATATGCAGGAGTTCATCAGGCTCTTGGAAAAGGGGAGAATCAGCACCAAGGAACTGATTACCCACAGATATCACTTCGAAGATGCCGCAAAGGCCTACGAGATGATCCAAAGCGGCAAGGAAGAGTATATCGGAGTCATACTGACATATTGATGTAATGACTGAATTAAAGGAATGAGGGTTCTTTATGGAAAAAGGTGCAAGGAAAATCGTGAGAACACCCAAAACTCCTGGAAAGATCAGCGTTGGTGATAAAGCAGAGGTTATCATGGGAACCGATGTCTACAACTATCTCATGGAGAGTACAGACGGCGTGCCGGTAGGTAAAGATCTACACCCAATGACCACCTTCCCATGTGGCCTTGCCATCGACGCTGCAACGGAAGCCACTTCCTACGATCTTACTGGAGTAGGCACGTTGAAAGCCATGAGCTTCGACCTGGAAAACCCCATTCAGCCCGAAGGCGAGCTAGTGGGCAGTGCCGAGGTAGTTCTGATCGGGCGTAGGCATGTTGAGGTAGCCGTGGAAGTGGTGCAAAACCAAAGGGTGATTCTTAACGGCCGGGTGATAATGGTTAAGGTCAGAGACGGCCGAGCCCAGGAGCTAGGCGACCTGGTCGGTTAGGTTTTTCCAACGTTAGAAGAAATAAAGTAGCATCAATCGCTACCTCCCGGGCAGAATAAATGATGCCAGGAGGTGATATCAAGATGGGTGCAGGAAGCAGTTCTTCTAACAACCCTGTGGTTCTTGGTGCAAAAGCAGCGTTGGACCAGTTCAAGTACGAAGTGGCCAATGAACTTAATATCGACACCACCCAGATTCAAAACGGTTACTGGGGTTACATGACATCTCGCGATTGCGGTGCTGTTGGTGGCAACATGGTAAGGCGCATGATTCAGCTTGCTGAAGAGCAGCTCTTGTCGCAGTATCAAAGCGGGAGAACGCCAAGCGTAGGCACTCCTTACAAACAACAGTTGGCGCAAGACCTTAATCAGTACGCCAACGCAGCAAACAGACAAGGTCCAAACGCTAACCAGATCATGAACCAGATAACTAACTAGAAGCTCCAGGCCCCGCAAGGGGCCTTTTTTAACGGTCTAAAGGCACAAACTAAAGCAGAGTTCGCAGGGGATAAAGGATTAGACCTCTAGAAGTAGAAAATATACTAAGTGATTGCAGGATCATAGAAAAGGGGTGAAAGCTGTGCTTAAAAGGCTCCAACTGCTGGGTTTGGTTCTGTTGCTTGCCGCTTTGGCTTGTGCTTGGACCGATGCAAACATGGTGGTAAACGGAGACATGGCCATGGACTGGGACAAAAACGGTCTTCCCGACTACTGGTCCATTACCTGGTTGTTTTCAGGCGGACCCAACAAGCCTTCCATGGACCATAATGAGAATATCGACGGAAACGCTAGTCTCAGGCTTGATGTCACTTCTTTAGATGTGGCCAACAACTTCGCAGGAAGAGTTTATCAGGATATTCCCGTAACGTCCGGAAAGACCTACGAGATCTCCATGTGGGTGAAGGCTAACTGGAAGACCGCAGACGGGCAGTCGCCTGCAGGGATCAACATCTCCTACTGGCTTCAGGGGACCAACAAGCAGTGGGGAAATCGCGAGGATCTGACAGATCTTGTGGACGGTACCTTCAACTGGAGGGAGATCAAGGCCACCATTACTATTCCCCCAAAAACTCAGGCAATTAGACTGGCTCTTTTTGCCTATAAGGGAACTGGTACTATCTGGATAGACAGCATAAAGATGGTCGAAGTGAAGTGAGCCTAGTGCTCACTTTTTACAAATACGCAAAGAGCGGGAGATAAAAACATGCGTCTGTTTTTAGCTGTCAAAGTTGCACCGGATGTTTGCCGGGAGCTTTCTAGTTGGGCAGATGAGGTGAGTCTGCCCGGAAAGAGAGTGGCTCCGGAAAACCTTCATTTCACTTTAAACTTCCTGGGCGAAGGCGACCTGGACCAAGTTGCAAGCCGCCTTCACGGAGCTTTTGCTGGGATGGAACCTTTTTCTGTGAGCCTGAAAGGTCTTGGGGCCTTCTTCAGCAGGGGTGCTCCGAGGGTAATCTTTGTCAAGGTGGACAGAGGCTACAACGAGCTGATCGCTCTGGAGAAGGTCATTTCCGGGAAGCTTCCGGAGTTCAGAAAGGACAAGCCGTTTATCCCTCACCTCACTGTAAGCCGGCTCAAGGAAGGCTCCGGTGCCAAAGAAGAGGTGGAAAAGCTCATTGAAACTTACAAAAAGCGGGATTTCGGCAGCTTTGAGGTGGATAGGGTGATTTTGTTTTCAAGCAACCTGCAGCCTGCAGGGCCGGTCTATACAGTCCAAGCCCAATGGCAGCTCGGTTGATTGAGATAAAGCAATGTGGTACACTAAAAGAGAACAAGTGTTCGCTAAAGGAGGTTAGTGAATGTCGGAAGTTGACAAGGCTAAAGAAAAGGCTTTGCAAAGTGCCATCACAGCAATAGAGAAGGATTTCGGCAAAGGCTCGATCATGCGCCTAGGCGAAAACACCGCGATGGATGTAGAGACCATTCCTACAGGTGCGCTGTCTTTGGACCTGGCACTTGGGGTTGGCGGTCTACCTAGAGGCAGAGTAGTTGAGATCTACGGTCCCGAAAGCTCGGGAAAAACCACAGTGGCACTGCATGCCATCGCCGAGGCCCAGAAGCTAGGTGGAGTTGCAGCGTTTATTGATGCCGAACACGGTACGACTTGTTGCTAGATCAAACCCAGCGGCGCTGATCAAAGTCTAGCGGGATCTTTGGTCCTAACTGCATCTTCGAAATGGCTGGGGAAGTGCCAGCCCTGTGACAAGGTTGGGTCACACGCTCTAATACCCCGACGTGCGGCAGTATTTCACTGTGCTGCTGTGCGAAGTTCGGAGAGGTCGGCGAAAATCAGACCTGGAAAGCGGTTAGAGAAGTAGCCGGGAGTCCATAAAGCTCCTATGACTAAGAACATGAATCCTCGTTGTAAAAGCTCGAAAGGCATCGCAGGTGCGAACAATAAGCCCTGCTCCTTCTTGTGAGGTTCAGCCTCAGCTGCGTTAAGCGTGTTTAAAGCAGTTGAATTAAACCGTCATAGGTTTTCTGTCTTTGGGCCATCCAACCGTGGGCGCAAAGACGGCTGACGGGCTAGAGAGGAAGTCTAAGGGAGCCATGCAAGGATAGAAGATGCGGTACAAGTGAACCCCGTCAGAAACTGCTAAGGAGAGTGAACTCCGATGGTTCTAAGCAGGAGGAAATGCCTGCTGAAGATGGGGGGCAGCAGCCTGTAGTAGCGATGAAGGGCAGCCGGATGACGGTCCCGGAAACGGGATCGGAGGGAAAAACTGCCACGAGCGAAGGGGCATAGTCGAAGTAGCTTTTGGTGCTACTTCGATGGAACGCCGCATGCGGGGAAACTCGCACGTGCGGTGTGAAGTGGGGGAAAAGCGCTTCCTGCGTCCGTAAAACGAACATAGACGCGGAGTGACGCTTACCTATCACTATCATTGAATCCATCCTACGCTAAGAATCTCGGCGTGGATATCGACAACCTGCTCGTATCTCAGCCGGACACAGGAGAACAAGGTGCGACACGTTTTCGCATAACTGCTCTGTAGCAGGAAAGCGAAGGCAAAGGATCGGCCAACTCTTAACCAGATTTGAAAGGTGAAACTCCTTTCCTTAAACCAGGTCCGGGTTTAAGTGTCTAAACCCCTACGTGCAGCGCTTCCTATCGCCAGGGAGGTTGTGCGAAGCTAGGTAAGGTCGTAATCCGAGTAGCCTAAGGCCAAACGGCTAAGGCGAAAGTGATGCGGGACTCCTTAAAAACGAATCTATGGTGACGCAGAGGAACCCTCGCCTGAAGCTCAGACAGCTTGTCCGAAAGGCAAGCTCCAGATCAAAAGCTGCGTCTTGTTTGCGGCTTTTGCTTTAACAGATAGCTGTTACTGCCTTTAGTGAGTGCGGACCCAATTCACATAAAGGATTTGGCTGAGTAGAGAGGGCACCTAAGGATTCGTAAAACAAGGGATATGGTTAAGGGAACGTGTGAGGCCCGATAGACGGAGAAGGCGAGGTCAATGAAGTCTATCTGGGAGTCAGCCGTCTCATAGTAGTGATGAATGCCGGGAAACCAGCAGGAGCGAAGGGGACGAGTCGAAAGGGACGGTACTTATGTCTTTAGTTTACGTCGTCTCATTTAGCCCTTTCGATGGAACGCCGCATGCGGGGAAACCTGCACGTGCGGTGTGGAGTGGGGGAAAACGCGGAGCAGAGGCAAAGCGTTACCTATCACTATCACTTGAGATTACAGAGGCTTTGGTACGAAGCGGTGCAGTGGATATTGTGGTTATCGACTCGGTTGCAGCACTGGTTCCTAGAGCAGAGATCGAAGGCGAGATGGGCGATGCCCACGTCGGCCTGCAAGCACGATTAATGTCTCAAGCTCTGAGGAAGCTAACAGGCGTAATTGGCAAGACCAAATGCTTGGTTATTTTCATCAACCAGATTCGCGAAAAAGTTGGAGTCATGTTTGGCAACCCGGAGGTGCGCTTTGAAGCTTCTCTTTTGTAGAGGCGCCGGGAGTTTCGGTGCCGAAGGCCATGCCCACATGCGAAGCTGCATGAAGCTGGGCGGGAATGTGGCGAAAGCTGCTAGCCTCTGATGGACACGGCTACGCGAGGAACCGCTGTTTGAGGTCCGTTGAATGCCAAAAACTTCCCGTTTTCAAGATCTACCCTCCGGTGTGATCTTGGATGCCCCAAAAGGGCAAGGGACGGACATAGGCGGAGCCTAAATCCATCGTAGAAAGAGCAAAAGAGGGGAACAAAGGAACCTTCTGCAAGAGCAGAAGGGGCGGAGTTTCCGTAGTAGCAGATAACTGCGAAGGGAAACAGACCGGTCACTCGCAAATAGTAAGGAGGAGATTAAGTGACCTTACGAAAGCAGGAGTGGAGGAGCCTGGCAGATGCAGGCAGACTTTACGAAACCATGGCAAGCTTTGAGTTCCTACAAAAATGTGCTAAAGCTCTCAAAATAAACGAAAAAACTGCAGCAACTCTTTCTGAGGCGCTGCAGCAAAGGACCTACCGCCCCTTAGGCGGGAACGAAGTAGACACTCTGCTTTTGAAATGTGTCTTGGACGCGCTTTCAGCGTTGATTAAAGAGGACTCGGGACTGGATCTGTACAGAACTCTAAGGACTCTGGATTTAGCTACCGTACAGATCCAGGTGGAAAAGCTAGACTTTGCCTGCCTGAAAAAAGAGCTGTTCAAGCTCTTGAAAGAGGCAGTGCCCGACGAAGAATTTGTAGACCTGGTTTGGAAAGGAGCGAAGATCGCCGAGGAGGATGTCCTCGAAAAACTCGCTCCGCTTCTCAAACAGAAACATAACGGCGTCCTGATCAGAGGTTGTGAGATGCTGAGTATTTCAGGTGAGACAGCACCGGGAAATGGCCGCGATTTTGAGTTTGGGGGATATGCCGTAAAGCTAGAGCCCGACCTCAAGATCCTCCCTGCAAAATCCAGCATTGAAGCCTTTAAGAGGGATATCAAGAACCTAACAACCAGAAGCAGAGTAGGTTACAGCGTTCGTTTTAGCGCGGTAGAGATCACAAGGAGAATCAGACAGTGGCACGAGAGCTTTGGTTTTTGCACAGATCGCAAGCTTGGCAGGTATTTGGACAGCTATGTCAGAGAGAGGGTTTACCTCTTGCTTTTGAAAAAGTTTGACAAAGCTGGCAAGAAAGAAGTCTACCAGCGCTTTATGCTGGGTTATCCAACGCTTGAAGGAGTTACCATTCCTTCAACGCGTCCGGTCGGAGAGCCGTATGCGGGGAAACCCGCACGTACGGTTCGGGGAGCGGGAGGCTGATCCCGACTCCACACAACACCAGGCGGAAGAGCACTTAAATTCGTGCGCCCGTAAAAATAGCTGTTGCGCTATTTGCGGCGTGCTGCAGAATGCTGCAGGAGCAGTCAAGAGACGCCATCCTCTTGTGGACACCAAGCTTACCTGGAAGGGAAACCGGAAGGGGACAACAGCATGCTTGGCAAGGCAGGTATCGAGGTTATTCTTCGAGTGCATGCCCTGTCCAGAGATGTACTTTATACGGTCAAGGCTAGACTGCCTGAAACCCAGGTCGGAGGCCTAAAGTGGGGCTCACACCTTTTGGTGTGATGGAATCACGACGATGTCTTGGAATTTGACATCGGGCTAGATGGTGGGATTCCTCTCGGCTCGAAAGAGCAAAAGACCGAACGGGTGACCTAAGTAAGGTACGAAAACGTCTGTAGTGCGCTAAACGGGGATTGCCTAAGTCCGAACGCTTAAGTCGCTGGCTCAAGCTATGGTTTTAGGACCTGAATATCGGATATGGCAACGGAGTTCCCGTAGTAGTCCGAGGCGGTAGGACGGCAAACCGTCCGAACAAGGCATCATGCCTCTAGGGAAAGCCCGCCACATGGCGAAGGGGAACAGATTGTCGCATTTCCATAGCATCGGGGTAGGTTAAGTACCTGTCGAGCTCCGAATGATCTGGAAATGTACAGCTAAAGCGCTGTGTACATCAGCACACAAGTGCTGGACTGATACCCTTTTTACTTAGCAGCTGGACTGTGCTTTAGCCTAGGTTGGACAATCGGAGAGCCGTATACATCGAAAGGTGTACGTACGGTTCGGGGGAGGGAAGGAGCAAACCTATTGGGGCAACTCAAAAAGGCGGCTTTTTCCTATCCTACTACTCGTCAGTACGCTTGGATATTAGAAGAATTGACTCCATTAAGTCCGGTAATGAAATCATCGGCAACCGCACGAGAGTGAAGGTTGTAAAGAACAAGGTAGCTCCACCGTTTTTGGTGGCAGAGTTTGATATCATCTACGGAACGGGTATATCTAAGGAAGGCTGCATCTTGGATGTGGCGTCCGATCTGGGAATCGTTTCCAAGAGCGGCTCGTGGTTTTCCTACGGCGATATGAGACTCGGTCAGGGCAGGGAGAATGCCAAAGAATTTTTGCGGCAGAACCAAGAATTATGCAACGAGATCGAGAGCAAAGTAAGAGAGAAGGCTTCGCTTCCAGGATACCACGCTCCAGCAGAAGATGATGATGGGGGAAAGGATTATCTAGATGAATGATGCCCTGGCGCTAGCACAAAAGAAAATAGCGCGCCTCATTGCAAGGCGCTACTACAGCGAGTACGAGTTACGGATGAAGCTGAAGGAGTTCTCAAGTGAAGTCCAGGAAGAAGCAGTAGCGTGGGCAAAAGAGCAGGGCTTCATTGATGATTTGAGGTTCTGTAGGGCGTTTGTTCACGACGCACTGCTTCTCAACCCCCAAGGAAAAAGATTATTGACCAGAAACCTGGCCAAAAAAGGTATTGAAGGCACAGTTATCGAACAAGTATTGCAAGAGGAGTATCCAACAGAGCTTGAAGTCGAGCTAGCCCAAAAGCTTGCCGAGAAGTACTCAAGGAGGCTGAAGGCTGGCGACGAAAGGAAGCACGCGAAGCTCTATGGCTATCTTCTAAGCCGGGGATTTCCTGAAAACATCGTTTACCTTGCGCTCAAGGAGGTAAACCTTGACACTCAAAAAGCTTAAGGAATATAATAATATTTGGCTATCTTTGATTAAAAACTGAAGATGGACAGGTGTGTCAAGTAATGAACGGATAAAGAAACCCAAGGAAAGGTCCCCGGAGGGGGGTGAAAACTGGATATATGTTACTGATTGTAGTTACAGCGATTATTGCTCTTCTACTGGGCGCCGTCTTAGGTTACTTCATTAGAAAAGCAACGGCAGAGGCAAAGATCAAATCAGCCGAGGAAGAAGCCGTTCGCATAGTTGAAGAAGCTAAGAGGACAGCTGAGAACAAAAAACGTGAAGCTCTGATCGAAGCAAAGGAAGAAGCTCAGAAGCACAAAGCTGAGATCGACCGCGAGATCAGGGAAAGACGCCTAGAGATTCAGCATACCGAAAGACGTCTTCTACAGAGAGAAGAAGTCTTAGATAGACGTACTGATAATTTAGAGCGTAAAGAAGAAGCTGTAGCCCGCAAGGAGGCGGAACTGAAGAGACAAAAGGCCGAGCTCCAAGAGCTCTATGACAGGCAGATTCAAGAGTTGGAAAGACTGGCTAATCTCACCAGCGATGAAGCCAGAGAATTGCTCCTCAATCAGGTTCGCGAAGAAGTCGAAGGCGATATGGCCCGCATTATTCGCGAAGCTGAGGAAAGAGCTAAAGAAGAGAGCGAAAAGAAAGCTCGAGAGATTGTTGCCACAGCCATTCAGCGCTGTGCAGCGGATCACGTGGCCGAGACAACTGTTTCGGTGGTTGCTCTGCCCAACGACGAGATGAAAGGCCGCATCATCGGACGCGAAGGTCGCAACATCAGGGCACTGGAGTCGCTCACAGGTATCAACCTGATCATCGACGATACTCCAGAGGCTGTGATTCTGTCTGGATTCGATCCCATCAGGAGGGAGATTGCCCGTCTTGCTCTGGAGAAGCTGATTCAAGATGGACGAATCCATCCTGCCCGCATCGAGGAAATGGTAGAGAAGTCGCGGAAGGAAATCGAAAGCGTCATCCGCGAGCAGGGTGATCAGGCAACCTTTGAAGTTGGCGTTCACGGCTTGCATCCCGAGCTGGTGAAGTATATTGGAAGGCTCTACTATAGAACCAGCTATGGACAGAATGTCCTGAAGCATTCTATAGAGGTTGCTCATTTAGCAGGCCTAATGGCCGCCGAACTGGGCGTAGATGTCAATGTAGCGAAGAGAGCCGGACTCCTGCACGATATTGGTAAGGCTGCCGATCAGGATGCTGAAGGCACCCACCACCAGATCAGTGGCGATTTGGCCAAACGCTACAGAGAATCGCATGAAGTTGTTCACGCGATTTTGGCCCACCACGGTGATATCGAGTTCAAGACTGTTGAGGCAGTTTTGGTTGCAGCAGCAGATGCTATCAGCGCCGCAAGACCGGGCGCCAGAAGAGAGACACTTGAGTCATATATTAAGCGTCTAGAGAAGCTTGAAGAGATAGCCGATGGTTTCGATGGTGTAGACAAATCCTATGCGATTCAAGCTGGACGCGAGATTAGAATCATCGTCAAACCCGAGCGGATCGACGATACCAAAAGCGTGCTGCTTGCTCGAGACATCTCTAAGAAAATCGAGAACGAGCTCGAATATCCAGGACAGATTAAAGTCACCGTTATTCGAGAAACACGCGCTGTTGAATACGCGAAATAGGTTTAAGCGGAAGGGCATCCTTCCGCTTAATTTTCAATGTGGACAGCGGTACATAACTGGAAAAGTGCCTATACAAGATCAAGGTGTTTTTAGGTTATACTTTTAGCAGGTTTTAGGAAGATTTTTTATCTGCTGTTGGGAGGAAGTCAATTGCGTGTTTTGATGGTCGGAGATATTGTAGGGCGTCCCGGACGCAAGGTGCTCGGTTACGTTCTACCTAAACTTATTAAAGATAAACAGCTGGATTTTGTCATAGTCAACGGAGAAAACTCGGCAGGAGGCTTTGGCATTACAGCGGAAACTTTTAAAGAGATTAAAAAAGCCGGCGCTGACGTAGTCACTAGCGGCAATCACATTTGGGATAAACGCGATGCAGAGGATCTTATCGATTCGGAGCCGAGGCTTCTGCGTCCTGCCAACTACCCACCGGGAGTAGGTGGGAGAGGGAGCATAGTTGTGGATGTAAGCGGAGTCAAAGTGGGCGTGATCAATCTTGCAGGCAGAGTTTATATGGAAGCTCTGGACTGTCCGTTTCGCAAAGCTGAGGAGATTGTTCAGGAGATGCACCAAGCAGGCGTCAAGCTGATCTTCGTAGACATGCACGCCGAGGCTACAAGCGAAAAAGAAGCGATGGGTTTTTACCTAGACGGGCGGGTCACTGCCGTTGTGGGAACCCACACCCACGTGCCGACGGGAGACGAGAGAGTTCTGGAAAATGGTACCGCGTACCAAACCGACTTGGGGATGACCGGCCCACGTGACGGAGTTTTGGGAGTGGACAAAGACATTATCGTCGCGAAGTTCCTTGAAGGGACCCCTAAACGGTTTGAGGTTGCCAAAGGAGCTGTTTGGTTCTGCGGCCTGATCGTTGAGGCCGACGATGCCACTGGAAAAGCGCTGGGTGTTGAGCGGGTGCGTATCGAGTTCGAAAAGGATAATCTTCCCTGGTAAAGTAGAAGTTATTAAAATATTGAAATTTATCAACGTTCTAAAAGGATATTTCCTAATAACGGAAAATATAAGTAATAACAGGACATAGGGGGGCTTACAAGTGGCAGTAGAAATACTCAAAGTGTCTTCTAAATCTAACCCGAACGCAGTAGCCGGAGCCTTAGCTGGGGTACTGAGAGAAAAAGGGTCTGCCGAGATTCAAGCTGTTGGTGCTGGTGCTGTAAACCAGGCGATCAAAGCGATGATTATCTGCAGAGGCTTTGTAGCTCCAACCGGGATGGATTTAGTGTGCATTCCCGCATTTGCCGACATTGCAATTGATGGCGAAGAACGGACAGCAATGAAATTGATTGTGGAGCCAAGATAAGTTGAGGAACGGACGCCAAAGGGACAGGTAACCATGCCTGTCCCTTTGACATTTTAAAGACTGAGCCAAGAAAGAAGAACCTTGAGCCTTTGTCCGTAAAAAAGAGGGGCTGCAAACCGCTTCTTGCAAGTGCCGATGACCGCCCTTGTTAAGGATGCGTTTCAAGCACCGGAACTGGAGAAGATAATCCAGCAGACGGATGTAGCTGCGTTGCACGCAAAAGCAGCGCATTTTTACTGCGGAGAACCCCTAGCTTTTTTGCAGATCGGGCACAAATTATGCAAAATCGCCGCAATAAATTAAGGAAATAACCAAAACACGGAGAATAGGTAGGTAGGAGGAAAAATCCCACAAGAAGGAGAGGTTCAAACCATGTCAAGAAACGGCAGATTAGAAGCTTCACTGGACAGAGGGGTTGTGCGCAGAGTAGACGGACTAGGTAGAGTAGTTATACCGAAAGAACTCAGAGATCTGTTTAACATAAAAGAGGATACGCCCGTTACCCTTGCGGTAGTGGAAGATGGCTTGTACTTGAAAGTGGTTCAAGACACCTGCATCTTCTGCAGCAGTAAGGAGAATCTCTTCATCGAGTTCAAAGAAAAGAAGGTGTGCCGGGACTGCTACAACCAGCTTTGGGGCAGCGAGAAGTAGTCCGGACTTGGATTCAAATCAAAGAGGCAGAACACTCATTAGGCACGTCCTGTAAATACACTTGTGAGAAGCTTTTTACGCGACGCAGAGTGGATCTACTAAACTCCTTGCAGGTACCAAGAGGCTGCAGAAAGAAACCTCAGTGGGTATCTTTCAGCCCTTGCACAAGTGCATTTGCAGAGAGACCGACCGGAGATAGATCTTGCCGACTGAAACAGGCAAGAGGCGCATTTTCTGTCTGCTTTGCTAGATAGTTCTCGGCTTGCTGCAAAAAGCGCCGGTAGTGGCAGTTTCTTGCACCTGCGAAGCGATGCGTTTTCGGGCTAGTCTCCTGCAGAAGTTTGCAAAAGGTGGTGAACCCGGTTTAAACCGGTTCTATGATTACAATTGACCTGCACTGCGATTTACTCTGGTACCTAAGCGAAAAGGGCATAGAAGCTTTTACCGAAGCTTCTGAGGCTCAGATCACCAAAGAAAGCTGGGAGAGGGGTGGTCCCGACCTTCTGGTCATGGCCATTTACGTAGACGAAAGGCACATCCCCCACCAAAAAGAGGCCCAAGCTCTGAAGATGGCAGGGATCTACTGGAACCTTGCCGCAACGGGCTGCTATACACCGGTGCTGCAGAGAAAAGACCTGGATATGCCCGGGAAGAAAGCCCTGCTCTCAATCGAAGGCGGAGCACCACTGGAGTCAGAAGAAGACCTCTACGCTTTCCGCGCTCTAGGAGTCAGGATGCTCTCTCTCTGCTGGAACTACCAGAACCATCTGGCAACAGGCTGCCTGGAACAGTACAGCGGAGGGCTTACATTGAAAGGCGAAACCCTGCTTAAAAAAGCGCAGGATCTGGGCATACTACTAGATGTGTCTCACCTTAGCGAGGGGAGCTTTTGGGACGCGGTTAAGGTCTCCAGACTACCTCTTATCGCCAGCCATTCCAACAGCTACGCCCTTAAACCCCACCCGCGAAATCTCAAAGATGATGCCATCAAGGAGATCGCCAAATCGGGCGGGGTGATCGGCGTGAACTTCTGTCCCGGTTTTCTGCAGAACCCAAGTGCCCCTGGGGTGGTAGAGCAGGTCGTCTACATGGCAGAGCTGGTGGGTCCCGAATACGTAGGGATCGGCTCCGATTTTCTGGGCATCGACAACACGGTCCAGGGCTTAGAGCATATCGGTAGATGGATGGATCTGGAGCACCTGCTCGAGAAAGCGGGTTTTGCCAAAGCGGAACGGGAAGGCATTTTGGGGGGTAACTTTAAAAGGGTTTTGTCAGAGGTTTTGTAACAGATCAGGTGAAGTACAAATACAGCACAGCCAAAACAGGCTGTGCTATTTTTTTGCATAAGTGGCAATACTACCCAAAGGAGGTGGAACTATGCTGAGAGAACGAGAAAGCCCGCAGGCCAAGCGGTACGCACGACTGGTTGAACAGGAAAAGCCCAGGGTCGATGTGGGGGGCAATGTCCTTAAGGCCTTTGTTGTTGGCGGTACCATCTGCCTGATCGGCGAAGTGATTAAGACCTATCTGATGAGTTTTGGCTTGTCCGGTGAGGTAGCCGGAGTCTGGACATCTATTGCTTTAGTCTTTTTGAGCGCTCTCCTTACAGGTCTCGGCATCTACGACGAAATCGCCAGGTTTGGCGGCGCCGGAAGTGCCATTCCCATTACGGGCTTTTCCAACTCTGTTGTGGCCCCGGCTATGGAGTTTCGGAGCGAAGGAGCCATCCTGGGCCTTGCAGCGCGGATGTTTGTTATTGCAGGGCCGGTTATCGTCTACGGTTTGGTGTCTGCAACGGTTTTTGGGCTGATAAGGAGTGTTCTGTTTTGAACAAGACCTTTACTTTGAAAAACGTCTATGTAGAAGAAACAGCAAGCGTGGTTGGTCCTACAGAAGGTGCAGGACCGCTGGGAGACCTCTACGATGTGGTGATTCCCGACGAGATCTACGGCGAAAGCTCCTGGGAGAAAGCGGAACGGAAGATGCTGATCGAAAGCATCGGCCTCTGCATGAACAAAGCCGGCTACGAGCCTGCGGACTTTGACATGATTCTAGCAGGCGACCTTTCGGGGCAGCTGATTAGTGCCAACTTCGCCGCTAGAGACCTTCCCATACCTTTTGCGGGGATCTACGGAGCCTGCTCGACCTTTACCCTCACTGTAGGGATGGGCGCTCTGCTAATTGAGGGGGGCTTTATGGACAGGGTGATCGCCGGAGCCAGCTCTCACCACGAAACTGCAGAAAAGACCTTTCGCTTTCCTACAGAGCTCGGAGTCCAGCGGAAAGCCACCGCTACCTGGACCATGTCGGGAGCTGCTGCGGTGATTTTGGGACGGTCGGGACCGGTGCGGGTTTCTGAAGTTACCTTTGGTAGGGTGGTAGACTACGGGATTAAAGATGCCAACAACCTGGGAGCAGCAATGGCGCCTGCGGCCTTTGACACTCTCGAGCGCCATCTGAAAAACCTGGGAAAAAGACCTGAGGACTACGACCTCATTGCTACAGGCGACTTGGGAAGCGTCGGCCAGATCATGCTGAAGCACCTCATGGGCGACAGTTCCATGGGATCGGGGAATCTTACCGACTGCGGGCTTCTGGTCTACGACACCAGGCAGGATACACACGCCGGTGCCAGCGGTTGCGGGGCCTCTGCATGCGTGTTTTCCAGCCACTTCTTCCCCCTGTTGAAAAAGGGTCACATTCGAAGACTCCTGCTTCTAGCTACAGGTGCGCTGTTCGGGCTCACTACTGCCCAGCAGAAGGAGAGCATTCCGTCGACTTCGCACGCGATCTGTTTTGAAAGGGTTGAGGAGAGTTGAATTACTTACTGGCTTTTTTGTTCGGCGGTTTGGTGTGCGCAGCAGGACAGGTGGTTCTAGACAAGAGCAAGCTCACCCAAGCGGACTTAATGGTTATTCTGGTGGTTGTTGGAAGCCTTCTTTCGGCACTTGGTCTCTACAAGCCGCTAGTGGACACTTTCGGCGCTGGTGCTAGCGTTCCAGTGTCCAATTTCGGCCACGTGCTGACTCAAGGCGTCATGGAGGGCTACGCCAAAGACGGGTTTTTCGGCGTCTTTGCCGGTGGCGTGACAAAAGCAGCTGCAGTCCTCGGAGCGGCGATACTTTTCGGGTTTACAGCAGGATTGCTTTTTCGACCAAAAGGGTAAAAGGAAACAAGGAGGGAAAAACCTCCTTGTTTCCTTTTAAGCTCATTATACTCTCTAGGTAGATGTATTTGCATTACCTTAAGGATGTAGGAACAAAAATATCCACCAGACCGATCAAAAAGGCTGCTATTAGCGCACCGAGGATGGTTACGGAAAAGCCTGCCACGATGTATTGCGTGGCGTACAGGACCACTGCAGAAACTAAAAACCCGACAATACCCCTGCCATAAGGTGAGATATTGCGACCTACAGCACTTTCAATGATGTACCCCAAAATGGTGATAACTACTGCCGCCAGAAGTGCTTGGCCGAAGTTTGCTACAGCGAATCCCGGAACAAAAGGACTGAGCAGTACTAAGACAATCGCAGATACCACAAGGCGGATAGCGTGTCTCAACCAATCGCCCAAAAACTCACCCCCCTTAAGCCTCAGTTTTATTGTTCGCACAGTGAGGCAGGAAAATACAGCAGGGTCAATCAAGCAGAAACCGGATGTGGGTCCTGACTTCTGCCCAATCTTTAGGTTTACCGTAAACCTGATAATTATTACACCGGCGGAAAACTCCTAGTGTAAATTTAGAGTAATCGAGCTTGCAGGATTTAGAGGGGGCGAGTGAAAAAATAACTAAGAAAGTAATTCGATTTTATGTTATCATTATATGTATTTAGATACTCCATACGCTTTAGTGAAAGTGGTGAAAAGAGTTGCTGCGAAATTACACTGTAAATGCAAAAGGACATTTGGAAATCGGGGGAGTGGACGCTGTAGAGCTGGCCGAGCAGTACGGCACGCCCCTATACGTCCTGAACGCAGACATGGTCGTTGAAAGAGCCAGGGCTTTTCAGAAAGCCATGGCCAAATACTATCCCCAGGGCGAAGTGATCTACGCCAGCAAAGCGCTGTTTTCCGGTGCTGTAGCCAAACTCCTGAAGGAAACAGGCGTATCCATAGATGTGGTAAGCGGCGGAGAGCTGTTTGTGGCTCTAAAGGCCGGATTTCCTCCGGAGAGGATCTTCTTCCACGGCAACAACAAGACTCCACAAGAGTTGGAGATGGCAGTTAAAAACGGTGTGGGAACCGTGGTGGTGGACAACTGGCACGAGCTTTCGGTTCTGAACGAAGTTGCAGGTGGATTGGGCAAGAAGCAGAAAATCTACTTGAGAGTAGCTCCTGGCATTCACGCCAACACTCACGTCCACATCCAGACCGGACAGGAGGACTCCAAGTTCGGCTTCAGCAAAAAGGACATCGTGGAGGCCTCGAAAAAAGCGGTCCAAAGCGAGAGTCTCCGTCTTGCAGGTCTGCACTGCCACATCGGCAGCCAGATCACCAACTTGGACTCGTTCTACCACACTGCAAAGATCATGAATGAGATCATCTCCGAGATCGAGAAGGAACTTGAACCCTACAGTTTCAAACTTGAGGAACTGGATTTAGGCGGAGGCCTGGCTATTGCCTATCAGCCTGAAGACCCGGTGGTCAGCCCAGACGAAATGATCGCCGCAATTTACAGGGCTCTGCCCAACCCAGAACTGAAGCTCAAGGTGGAACCGGGCAGGTATCTGGTAGGCGAGGCAGGAGTCACCCTGTACACCGTCGGCTCTAGTAAAGAGATCCCTGGAGTAAGGAAGTATGTTGCTGTGGATGGAGGCATGACCGACAACCCCAGGGTTGCCCTCTACGACGCTAAGTACCATGCGGTAGTGGCCAACAAGGCCAATGCACCGAAAGAGGAAAAGGTTTCCATCGCCGGCAAGTGCTGCGAGTCGGGGGACATGCTGATCTACGACATCGACCTGCCGAGGCTTGAAGCCGGAGACATTTTGGCGATTTTTTCCACCGGAGCGTACAATTACTCCATGGCAAGCAACTACAATCTTTTGCCCAGACCTGCTATGGTGTTTATCTCCTCCGGCAAAGCAGAGCTAGTGGTGCGTCGGGAGACTTATGAAGATCTGCTTCTAAGGGATTTAGCCATTCGCGAATAAGTCCATATCTGAGGTGACATGATGAGCGGAAGATCGGAGAGCATCTGGAACTTGTCGAAGAAGTGGTTTGTGGCTCATCGTTACAAAAAAGACCCCAAGTTTACCAGCAAAGAACTGGAGTTTATCGGCGACTATCTCGACGAAATGGAACAGGTTCTGTTTTTTCAGATGGCCCCTGTGGATCAGAGGCATGCCTTCGAAGTGGCAAGAGAGGTCGCAACTGATCCGCGCATTCAAACCGCTGACGAAAGAATTTTGCTTGTAAAGGCGGGTCTCCTCCACGACATCGGCAAGGTTAAAGGCGACTTCACCATCACCCAGAGGGTGTTGGTGAAGCTGATGAAAAAATTTCTGCCCGGAACCTACAGAAAGCTAGCTTCGCAATATCAAAAACCGGGTACTTTAACCCATGCGGTTTTCGTTCAAGCAGCTCATCCCAAGCGTGGGGCATACATGCTTCAGGCTTTCGGTGCTTCTGAGCTTGTGGTGGAGTTGGTAAAAAACCACCACGAAACACCTAAAAGCAGGTTTGCCAGGCTGCTCAGGGAAGCGGACAACTTACACTAGCTTAGGAGGGCTTTACTATGAGTATTGATGTGTCGGTCAAAGCCTTTGAAGGCCCTCTGGATCTTCTCTTGAGCCTCATCAAAGAAAAGCAGATCGACATCTACGACATACCTATCGCAGAGATTACAGCAGCATACCTAGAAGAACTGAAGAACATGGAGAGCTCCAACTACGAGGTAGCAGCTGAGTTTGTGGTAATGGCCGCAACTCTCATGGAAATCAAAGCAAGGATGCTCCTTCCCAAAGCCAAGATCGAAGAAGAAGAGGAAGAAGAGGATCCCCGTACAGAACTGGTTAACAAGCTGCTCATCTACAAACAGTTCAAAGAAGCGGCCAATTTTCTTAAAGAAAGCTTTGAAGATCAGTCTCGGGTTTTTGCCAGAGACACCATCAACCGCCTCCTTCTAGAAGAGCTGAAGCCCGACCACGATCTCAGAAACTTGGGCGTTTCCATAAGCGATCTTCTCGGCGCTCTCAGAGTGGTACTCGAGGCCAAAAAAGAGGAAGAAGAGATCCTTCCGGTTCTTCCTAGGGAGAAGATCACTATCGACGAGCAGATCAACTGGCTCACTCTCTACATGAAGGAGAAAAGAGATCTGCTCTTCAGCGATCTTTTTGGCGTTTTAAAAAGCAAAGTGCTCATTGTGGTAACGTTTATGGCGCTATTAGAGCTGGTTCACAAAGGCACTGTCAGCGTCAGACAATCAGAGGATTTGGAGATCTACGTCAGCTACATTGAAAACGGAGGCGAAAGCGAGGAGGTCTGAGAGACTTGTCCCCAAACGAAGCCAAGAAAATTCTCGAAGCCATACTTTTCATGGCACCTGAACCTTTGTCCGCGGCAAAACTTGCAGAGCTAACCGGTCTAGCAGAAAACGAGGTCAGGAGCTTCCTTTTGGAGATCGAGCACGACCTTGTGGACCAGGATAGGGGCGTAAGAGTGGAGACCATCGCAGGCGGTTATCGGTTTATAGCCTGCAAGGAGGCAGAACCCTACCTTCTTGAGCTCAGCCAAGGCCAAAAGCGCAGCCCTCTTTCGCCTGCGGCTCTCGAAGTTCTGGCCATCATCAGCTACCTGCAACCTATCACCAGAGCAGAGATCGATGAGATCCGCGGCGTTTCTTCTGAAAGCCCCATCGCTACGCTGTTAGACAGGGGTCTTATCGCCGAAGTGGGCAGGAAAGATGCCCCCGGAAGGCCGATTCTCTTTGCCACTACCAAAGCCTTCCTGGTGTATTTCGGCCTTAAAGACCTGAGTGAACTGCCAAGCCTCCCCGAACTCAAGATGCCTAACGGCGAGAATACAAAACCTCCCACCTTGGTAGAATAAAGCAGGGTAGGAGGTGTTTTCTTTGTGGTGGATTTTCGGGATAGGAATGCTTTTTCTTGCTGTAAAGGTGGTTTTAAGCCTTCCTCTACACATGAAATTCACCATAAACACTGACCCCTTTGGCAGGAACTGGAACATGGAAACCAGGCTCCCTTTTCGCAGACTCAGGCAGAGCGGAGAAGAAGCCTCCGAGATCGCCGAGCACGTTTCCGGGCTCCACCGCCTGTTTTTTATCTACTTACGCAACCTCTACCATAACGCCGTGCGCGCTAAGCCCAAAAAAAGCAGGATCGGAAGCGAGGTTTGGGAAAGTGCCTTCTTTAAGAGCCTGCGCTTCAAAAAGATCGCTCTTTCCATGGGACTAAAAGAAGTACCTCCAGGCGAAGCGGTCTTTATCTTTGGCGTCGTCACCGCGGCGATCTACCCGTTCATGGGTGCCATTAGCGTTAATAATAAGGGATTTATGCCTGAAATTTCCTTTAAAACCGACCTCTCGGGATTTGCCTTTACCTGCATAATCACCTTTACCCTCGGTCAAGTTATACATGAAGCCGGAAAAAGATACTGGGCTTTGTGGAAGGAGAGTAGATATGCCGGATAAGCATCCAGTGGAAGGTTTAATGGACACTGCCATGCAGAGCCTGAAAGAAATGATAGATGTAAATACCATTCTCGGCGATCCAGTGGAGACTATAGACGGGAGTCTGATAATCCCGGTATCTAGAGTGTTTATGGGGTTTGCTGCCGGCGGAAGCGAGTTTGGCGAGCCCAATCCCGAGGCTAAATCTCCCTTTGGCGGAGGGAGCGGTGCGGGGATTTCCGTGAGACCTGTGGCCTTTCTCGTTGTGAGTCAGGGCAAAGTTAAGCTGCTGCCGGTAGGCACCGAAGCCTTTATCGACAGAGTGTTCGACCTGGTTCCCAATCTGGTGGACCGCATGACGAAAAACAGCGTTACCAGTACGGTGGATAACAACACCATGTTCTAGGCATTTAGACCTTAAGGGGCTCAGGAACTCTTTAAGGTCTTTTTTTTGTGGGAGGAGTTGCAGAAAATGGAAATTCTGCAGGTAAATGTGGTATTATCTAGCTAACAACACAAAAGCAGCATAACTGCGGATCGCAGAGCTTTAAACCGGTTCTAAAGCTCCAGCACGACCGAGCTGTTAAAAAGAGTTTAGTACCTCGGTTTGCAGGGGCGTTTTGCCCGACGCATCTTTTAGGCACAAGCTGCAGGAAAAATTGGCAGGGAGAACCTGTGCCGGAAAAGAGTGCTGCACCGAAGCAGAGGTGTTGGACGACAGGTGAAAAAGCCCGAAAGACCAGGCTTTGTCAAATCTGCGTAGGAGGATTTTAGCTTGGAAAGACTACAAAAGATCTTAGCCGAAGCTGGATACGGTTCAAGACGTAAGGTGGAAAAGCTCATCATCGAAGGTGTTGTGACCGTAAACGGGCAAGTAGCAGAGCTGGGCCAGAAAGCTAGTAGATTCGATGACATCAGAGTAAAAGGGGAAAAGATAATCCTACAGAGGAAGGTCTACTATCTGCTCAACAAGCCCGAGGGTTACCTCTGTACCCTTCACGACCCTTTTAACAGACCAAAAGTCACCGACTTAGTTCCCCAAGAGCCGCGGGTCTTTCCTGTAGGCAGGCTCGATGCGGACACCACAGGGGCTCTACTTCTTACAAACGATGGTCAGCTGTCCAACCACCTGCTTCATCCCAGATACCACGTGGAAAAAACCTACTTGGTAAAGGTCAGTGGAAGGGTAAAGCCAGAAGATATCAGGAAGCTGGAAAAAGGTATCATGCTCGAAGATGGCATGACGTTGCCTGCCAAGGCCGAGGTGAAAAAGAGCACGCGAGATTGGACGTTGGTGTCTCTGACCATTACCGAAGGGCGGAAACGTCAGGTCAAGCGTATGATGAAGGCTTTGGGGTATCCGGTACTAGCCCTACACAGAGAGAGGTTTGGCCCTTTAGACGTGGACGATCTGAAGCTCGGTGAGTTCCGCAATCTTACGCAAAGCGAAATAAAATCACTAAGGGGAAGTGTCAGGCATTGATAGACTGTTTGATTATCGGCGCAGGACCTGCCGGACTCATGGCAGCCAGTGCCCTCGCGCAAAACGGCATAAAGGGAGAGATTTGGGAAAAATCTCCAAAACCGGGTTTGAAACTACTTATCACCGGTAAAGGACGCTGCAACATAACCAACGCCCGCTACGCTTCCCTTGAGGATTTTCTTCAAAACTACAACGCAGGCGGTCGCTTCCTCTACAGCGCTCTCAACCGCTTTTCTCCTCAAGATACGATGGAGTTTTTTGCCAGCAGAGGGCTGGAAGTCGTGGTTGAGCAGGGGGGAAGGGTTTTCCCCAAAAGCGAAAAGGCCAGGGATGTTCTGGATGTCCTGCTCAAAGCAGCAGGGCCTGGCTTTCCCATCAGGACGCGACGGGCAGTAGAAAGCATCAACGTTGTTCAGAAAGCAGGCGAGGATCGGGTTTTTCAGGTGAGATCCACTTCGGGCCACACCCAACTTGCCCGATGCGTGATCGTAGCTGTAGGCGGAGCATCTTACCCCAAAACCGGCTCCACAGGAGACGGCGTTAAGCTGCTTTCCCCTCTAGGACATACCTTTACCAAGCTCAGAGCGGGACTTGTCCCCTTGGAGTGCTCCGACGATTTCATCACTGAGATCCAGGGTCTTAGCCTCGTCAATGTGGAGGCAAGTTTGTACGTTAAAGGTAAGAAGGTCTTTAACGAGCTCGGGGAGATGGTTTTTACGCATTTCGGGGTTTCAGGACCGCTGATCCTTTCCATGAGCAACAACGATTTTGACTCAGCAGAAATATCCATCGACCTAAAACCCGCTCTCGATCACGAAAAGCTGGACAAGCGAGTTCAGCGGGATTTCGACCAGTACAAAAATCGGGACTTTAAAAACGCTCTCGATGATCTTCTTCCGCAGAAACTCATCCCGGTGATCGTCAGACTGTCCGGGATCGATCCAGACCGGAAGGTGCACTCCATCACCAGAAAGGAGCGGCAGGGTCTGGTAGCCCTGTTGAAGGATTTCAGGCTTCATGTCACCGGCAAAAGGCCTATCGACGAGGCAATCGTGACTTTGGGAGGTCTGAACCTGAAGGAAATCGACCCCAGAACCATGGAGTCCAAGTTGGTTTCGGGGCTGTACGTTTGCGGCGAGATGATCGATGTCAGCGCCGTCACCGGAGGCTATAACCTGCAGGCAGCATTCAGTACTGGATACCTTGCGGGGCATTCTTGTGCTTGTAAATTGCTGCAGGCAGTAGTACAATAAATGGAAAACGTCGAATACTCCCCGACAACGGGAGTTTTTTCGTAAGAGAACTGGCCTGGAGGTAAGAAAAATGTATGCATTACGAGCAGCAACTACAGTGGAGGCCAATACCACTGAGAAGATCAAAGAAGCAGTAGAAGAGCTTTGGTCGAAGTTCACCGCGGTAAATGGCTTTGAAAAAGAGGACATAATCAGCGTGATCGTATCCAGCACCAAAGACATCACTGCGGCTTATCCTGCATCGTTTATCAGGGGCATGGGCTACGGAGAAGCTGCCCTTTTGGACGTATGCCAGCTGCAGATAGACGGCGAGATTCCCCTCTGCATCAGGCTTCTGGTCTATACAGCAAAGCCAGGGCGGAACGTCTATCTGCGAGATGCAGCCCGTCTGCGGCCAGAATGGAGCTTCGACCTTGAAGAAGCCTCAGGTCCCAGGCCGAGATCTGCCATAAAGAAGATCACACCGTATGTTCCCGGAAAGCCTATCGACGAGGTCAAGCGCGAGTACGGCCTTACCGACGTGATTAAGCTTGCATCAAACGAAAACCCCTTCGGACCTTCACAGAAAGCTTTAGCAGCGGCAGCTGAAGCTCTGCAGTCTGTGCGGCTCTATCCCGACGGAGCCAGCTACGAGCTGAAAACCTCTCTAGCCGATTTCTACGGCCTCAGGCCAGAGCAGTTTATTGCAGGCAACGGCTCCGATGAGGTGATCAAGATGCTCAGCGAAGCCTACCTCAGCGAAGGAGATAACATCGTCTGCGCCGACGTAACCTTCAGCGAGTACGAGTTTGGTGCGAGAGTCATGGGTGCGGAAGTCAGGAAAGTGCCACTGAAGGACTACAAGCACGATCTAAGCGGGTTTTTGGCAAACATAGATGCGAGAACGAAGATCTGCTACATCTGCAATCCCAACAACCCCACCGGCACCATCGTGGGGGAAAGGGAGATTTTGGAGTTTTTAGAGAAGGTGCCCGGAAACGTGTTGGTTGTAGTTGATGAGGCCTACAGCGAGTATGTGGAAAGCCCCGAGTATCCCGACTTCAAAAAGTTGATCGGAGCCTATCCTGTGGTGGTGTTGAGGACCTTCTCCAAGATCTACGGTCTTGCAGGCCTCAGAGTGGGTATCGGCATCTCCAGTCCGGAGATTATCCAAAATATCGAAAAAACCAGAGAGCCTTTCAACGTGAACCTTCTAGCTCAAGCTGCAGCTGCAGCCAGCCTGAAGGACCAGGATCATATAGAGTACTGTTTCCGGGAAAACGCTGCAGCCAGAAGAGAGTTCTACCAAAGATGCCGCGAGGCAGGCATTGAGTACGTTGCAAGCGAGGCCAACTTCGTCCTGATTAAAGTGGACGGGGCCGAAGCAATCGTGCGGAAAATGCTTGAGCGTGGGGTCATCGTCCGAGGCACTAGTTCTTTCGGGCTGAAAGACCACATCAGAGTCAGTCTCGGCACTAAAGATCAGATGGATAGATTTTGGCAGGTATTTACCGAGGTAAGAGATGGGGGAATGAAGCAATGATTATCGTCATGAAGGCAAAAGCCAGTCAAGATGAAGTAAAAAGAGTGCAGGAAACGCTCCAGGAGCTTGGATTCGGCGTTCACCTTTCGGAAGGCGTCGAAAGAACTATCATCGGAGCTTTGGGAAATAAAGACGTCCTTGTTGCAGCAAACATTGAGACTCTTCCTGGAGTAGAACGGGTGGTTCCAATCCGCTCCCCATACAAGCTTGGAGGAAAGGAGTTCCATCCCGCACCGTCGGTGGTGGAAGTGAAGGGAGCCAAGTTCGGCGGAGGACACTTCAGCATCATCGCAGGTCCCTGCGCTGTAGAAAGCAGAGAGCAGCTCCTTAAAGCTGCCGAAGCGGTGAAAAAAGCCGGTGCTTCTCTTGTCCGCGGCGGCGCGTTTAAGCCCCGCACCTCGCCCTACTCCTTCCAGGGTTTGGAGGAAGAAGGTTTGAAGATCCTCAAAGAGGCTTCAGAGGTTACCGGCCTTGGCGTGGTCACCGAAGTGGTTGACCCCAAAGACGTGGAGTTGGTGTCCCAGTACGTGGATGCCCTCCAGGTTGGTGCGCGGAACATGCAGAACTTCGTTCTCCTGAGAGCGGTAGGCAGAGCCAAAAAACCGGTGATTTTGAAGAGAGGCCTTTCTGCCACCATCTCCGAATGGCTGATGGCTGCTGAGTACATCATGAGCGAAGGCAACCACAACGTCATCCTCTGCGAGCGGGGAATCCGCACCTTTGAGACAGCAACCAGGAACACCTTGGATATCAGCGCCGTGCCGGTGGTAAAAGAGCTATCACATCTTCCGATCATCATCGATCCCAGCCACAGCGGCGGGCATAGGCAGTACGTTCAGCCTCTGGCTCTGGCAGCTGTAGCAGCTGGTGCCGACGGCCTGATGGTTGAGGTTCATCCCGACCCGGAAAAAGCTCTGTCGGACGGACCCCAGTCGCTCACTCCGCCTCAGTTTGAGGAACTGGTGAACAAGGTCGGAAAACTTAAGGGAGCCCTGGATTTTCAATGAGTGTCGGAGTAGTGGGTCTTGGGCTCATTGGCGGTAGCATTGCACTAGGCCTCAGGGACAAGTTTGAGGTGATCGGTGTTGACCTGGATCCGGAAACCCTGAGAATTGCATCTGAAAAAGGAATCTGCCACAAAGTCTCCCGGGAACTTTCGGCTCTTAAAGGAGCAGACGTGGTGTTTGTGGCAGTTCCCATCAACAGCGTCTGCTCCATCGTCAGGGAGCTGGCGCCGTACGGCATGGCAATTGCCGACGTGGGGAGCCTTAAGCTGGACATCACAAACGCCCTCAGGGACGTTCCAACGTTTATCGGCACCCATCCCATGGCAGGCCGGGAAAAAGGCGGGATTGCAGCAAGCGACGGTACCTTGTTTGAAAACGCTCTGTGGATGGTCGATCGGACCAGACCGAAGGAGCTCATTGAAAAGGTCACCGGCTACATCGAGGCTCTGGGAGCTTACACATTCCTTCTGGATCCGAATTCCCACGATCAGATGGTAGCAGCTGTCTCCCACCTGCCGCACCTTGTTGCCGTTGCCCTGACCCTGGCTGCAGAACGCATTGCCAAAGGCGACGACCGCTTGTTTTTAATGGCGGCAGGAGGCTTTCGGGACACCACCAGGATTGCCAGCGGCGATCCAGAACTCTGGCAGCAGATCCTCTCCCAAAGCCCATACTTGAAAGATGCAGCCCAGGTGTTTCTTGACGTTTTCCAGACACTCTGCGCTGCAGATCACCTTACGTCCTATCTCCAAGAAGCCTGCAGCATCCGTGAGAAGCTGCCGTTTAAAGGACGAGGGGTTGTTGGCGAGATCTTCTCCTTGGTGATCAAGGTAGAAGACAAGCCAGGTGCGATCGGTGAGGTAACATCGATCCTTGCCGGTAGGCACATCAACATTAAAGAGATTGAGATTTTAAAGCAGAGGGAAGGAGAAACCGGACCTCTCAGGCTGGGCTTTGCCACTGCAGAAAAAGCGCTTGAGGCCTACAGCCTGCTGAAAGAGCTGGGCTACACATTAGAGACTAGGTGGTAGATATGGACCTAAAAGTTAAAAAAAGCCAAAAACCTCTGCAGGGAGCAATCAGACCGGAAAGCGATAAGTCCATATCCCAACGTCTGATTCTGTTCAGTCTGCTTACAGAAGAGGAGTGCGTTTTCGAGAAGATCAGCAGTGCTCTCGATCCCAGGTCTGCTCTGTCTGCTGCTGCCTGTTTGGGTTTGGAGTATCGCTTGGAAAACGACACGTTGTTTGCTAAAGGACCTGGAATTGCAGGTTTGAAAGAGCCGGATCGCCCTATTTACTGCGGAAACTCCGGCACTTTGATGCGCCTTTTAATGGGGCTTCTTGCACCGAGCAGGATCTTTGCGGTTTTATACGGAGACCACTCGTTGAACAACCGGCCTATGGCAAGAATTGCCGAGCCCCTGCGGGACATGGGAGCTGTGATTCACACAAGGCGCGGTGGTCTTGCGCCTATTGCCGTTGTCGGGGGAGACCTAAAAGGCACTGACTTCACTCTGCCTGTGGCCTCTGCCCAGCTCAAATCCGCTGTGATTCTTGCCTCCCTCCATAGTGAAGGTCAAAGCAGGGTAATCGAGCCCATTCCGTCCCGAGATCACACCGAAAGGATCCTCGCCCACATGGGTGCCGAGATCACCCGCCAGGGCTCAGAGATCATCATCGAGCCCGGACGGAAGCTTTCGGGCATCAAAATGAAGGTTGGAGGAGATTTTTCTTCGGCAGCCTTTTTCATCGGTGCAGGTCTTCTCGGGGAGGGCAGCGAAATTATCTTAGACGATGTAAACCTGAATCCAACGCGAACGGGGCTGCTTAAAGTCCTCGAACGGATGGGGGCGTCTTTGGTGGTAGATGAGACCGAAGATGTTGAGCCCATTGGCAGGATCAAGGTTGCATCGGAGAACCTTTGCGGAACCGTTGTAGAAAGCGTCGAAGTTCCACTGCTCATCGACGAGATCCCGCTTCTTGCGGTTCTTGCTGCAGCTGCAGAAGGCACAACTACCATCTGCGGCGTTTCGGAGTTGAAGGTCAAAGAGTCGGATCGCCTTTCGGGTATCGCCGAGTTGGTGCGGCTTCTTGGAAGAGAGTGCGCCATAAAAGGTGAGGGTAAGAACCTTACCTTGGAGATCTACGGCCGCCCAGGCGAGTTTGAAGGAGGAACCTACGATCCGAAGTTCGACCACCGCCTGGCGATGGCTGCATGCGTTGCCGGACTCAACAGCCCCGAAGGAATCACGGTTCTAAATGCAGAATGCGCCGAGGTCTCACAACCGCAGTTTTACAGCGAACTGAAGAGGCTTGGTGCACAGATCGAGGAGTGATAGCGTGGCGCTACCAGTTATTACCATAGACGGACCTGCAGGAGCTGGAAAGAGCACTGTCGCCAAGAAGGTCGCCCAAGAACTAGGGCTGACCTATCTCGACACGGGAGCGATGTACAGAGCAGTGACTCTTTTAGCCCTCAGACGCGGGGTGGATGTCAACGATGATGCAAAGATGAAAGAGCTTGTACGGGACATCTACCTTGATCTTAGCGGCGGCAGGATCTACCTCAACGGTGAGGACGTTTCAGAAGAGATCCGAAGGCCTGAGGTTTCCGAGAGCGTATCTCTTGTAGCGCGCCTTGGGTCTGTGCGGGAAAGGATGACCGCTCTCCAGAGGGAAATCGCCTCTAGAGGCGGGGTAGTTCTCGACGGCAGAGATGTAGGCAGCGTGGTCTTTCCCGAAGCCGACTGCAAGATCTTCCTTACGGCAAGCGTGGAGGAGCGGGCCAGGAGGCGCTATTTGGAGCTTCAAAATAAGGGGATTGCTATCAGTTTCGACGAAGTCAAGCAAAACATCGTCGAACGTGATAAAATAGATTCTGAGAGAGACATAGCACCTTTGACCATACCGGAAGGTGCGCATATTGTAGATTCGACGGGACTAACAATTGACGAAGTGGTGCAGGAAATTGTTAGAAAATGTCGAACAGATTAGGAGTACCGCTTATGATTTATGCTTTTCTCAAGGCTATTGCTCGAGTTTTGTTCAGGATTTTCGGCAAGCTGAAGGTTGAGTACAGGATGCCGATCCCAGAAGGTGGAGTCATTCTGGCATGCAACCACATTAGCGACTTAGATCCACCGGTTCTAGCTGCTGCATCAACCAGGCCGGTCTATTTTCTTGCAAAAAAAGAGCTTTTCCAAAACCGCTTGGTTGGAGCTATACTCCGGGGTTTTAAAGCCTACCCGCTGGACCGGTCTAAAGGTGATCTAGCGGCAATTAAAAGAGCTCTAGGCCTCCTCAAAGAAGAGAAGGTTCTTGGTATCTTCCCAGAAGGCACAAGGGTAAAAGGTGCACAGCTGGGGAAACCTCACAATGGTGCAGCTTTCCTAGCAGTTCAGGCAAAAGTTCCGATTGTTCCTGTGGCAATCTCAGGGACCGGACCGGGTTTCCGAGGTCTTTTTTTGGGAAAAGTAAGGATGTCTATTGAGTTCCTAGAGCCGATTACCGTTGAACAAATCGAAGAGTTAGTTAAAAAAGGCGACTTGGATAAACACCAAAAGTTGGATATGATAAGTAATGAGATCATGGATCGGATTGGCCAGGCCTTGGAGGGTAAGATGTGAAAGTTGTCGTAGCAGAGCATGCAGGTTTTTGCTTCGGTGTGGAAAGAGCGCTGAAGAAAGCAGAAACAGCAATACAGGAACACCAAACTAACGTCTACACACTCGGCCCTCTGATACACAATCCGCAGGTTATAGCCCGTTTGCAGGAAAACGGTGCGAAAATTGTGGATTCTGTGGCAGAGGTTGAAGACGGGACCGTCATTATCAGGTCTCACGGCGTCGATCCTAAGATTATTGAAGAGGCCAAAGTTAAAGGCCTTAATGTTGTTGATGCCACATGTCCGTATGTCAAAAGACTACACGAGCAGGCAAAGCTCCTGAAGGAGCAGGGCTATGCTGTGGTCATTGTTGGAGAGAAGGATCACCCTGAGGTTCAGGGACTGCTCGGAACGCTGAATCACGAAGCGACGGTAGTACTAGGTCCGGAGGACCTTAAAGATCAGAGGTTTGACAAGGTTGGCGTGGTGGCCCAGACTACACAGTCTCACAAGACTTTCAGAGACTGCGTAGCTTATTTAGTCGATACAGCTCGGGAGATCCGGGTTTTTCCTACGATATGCCAAGCTACAGAATCAAGACAGAACTCCGCCGTCAAGTTGGCTGGAGAGGTCGACGTCATGATTGTGGTAGGCGGCAAGACGAGCGGGAATACTAGAAGGCTCTATGAGCTCTGTCTAGAGGTGCTCCCGAGAGTGTATCATATAGAAAGGCCAGACGAGCTTGAAGCAGACTGGTTCAAACCTACAGACACTGTAGGGATAACCGCTGGTGCTTCCACGCCCGACTGGGTTATTGAGGGGGTTGTCGAGAGAATGAGCGAGATGGAAAAACAAGAAATGCAGGACGTAATGCCTGCAGCAGAGGAAAGTTCAGAAGAGAACCAAGCAGTTATGATGGAAGAGCTTGAGAAAAGCCAGCTGAAAAAAGGCGAAGTTCTCGAAGTAACTGTTGTAAGCTTCGACAAGGACGGAGTCTATGTCGACGTAGGTCAGAAAGAAGAAGGCTTCATTCCACTTAGAGAACTAAGCTATCGCTATATAGAGTCTCCAGATAGTGCAGTGTCAATCGGACAAAAGATTAACGTAGTGGTAGACAGAGTGGAAGACGGAAGGATTATTCTTTCCAAGAAGGATGCCGATAGAGAAACCGCATGGGAGTTTCTTACAGAAGCCAAGGCAGAAGGCAAGGTCTTTTCTGCACAAGTGGTGGAAAAGGTCAAGGGCGGACTGCTTGTTGACATTGGCGTTAGAGGTTTTGTTCCTGCCAGTCACGTGTCCCGTCAGTTCGTCGAAGACCTAGACCAGTTCGTCGGTCAGACGATGGACTTCAAGGTCTTGGAACTTGAAGAAGAGCGCAAAAACGTTGTGCTTTCGCACAGATTGGTGGAAGAAGAAGAACTCGAGAAGAAGAAGCAAGAGGTCTTCGATAGTCTCGAGGCAGGGCAGATTGTTGACGGCGTTGTCAGACGCATCACCGATTTCGGTGCTTTCGTCGATATCGGCAGCGGCGTTGAGGGGCTCCTCCACGTCAGCGAAATGGCCTGGAGTCGCGTAGATCATCCAAGCGACGTTGTTTCCGAAGGGGATAAGATCAAAGTCAAGATCTTAGCACTCGATAAGGATAAGGATCGCATTTCCCTCGGTCTCAAGCAGACCAATGCCGATCCCTGGTCTTTGGTTGAATCTAAGTATGCAGTTGGTGAGATCGTTGAAGGTACCGTCACCAGAGTAGTCGACTTCGGCTGCTTTGTGAAGCTTGAAGACGGCGTTGAAGGCCTGGTACACATCTCCCAGCTGGCTCACCACAGGGTAGCAGAAGCTTCCGAGGTTGTAAAACCTGGCGATACAGTTAAGGTTAAAGTGCTTAACGTTGATTCGGAAAACCGCCGCATCGGTCTGTCCATTCGCGAAGCGCTTCCCCAACCTGAAAAGCCTGCAAAACCTGCAGGAGGCAAGAAGAGAGAGCCCAAGCAACCTGAGAAGGTTGAAGTCTCAGGTGATGAGCCCTTCGGCACAACAATCGGGTCACAGTTCAGCGAACTAGAAGCCCTGAAAAAACAGCTCGAAGGCAACTAATACGGTAAGATAGGCCGCTGTAAAGCGGCCTCTTTTTTTTACACTGATTGCGCTTCCTTCCGGAGAGTATAGCCCTAATCATTTATGGGGAATCTAGCAAGAGAAAGTGGAGGTGAGCGCATGACAAGCACTACTGTTCTCCTGGTGATATCGGCTTTGCTTGTGATCATCTTGGGACACCGAGCGCTAGATCGTACGGGATTTACAGATAAACAGGCTCTCCTTGTAATAGGGCTGATTTGGGCAGGGAGCTACTTGGACATCCCCATCGGCCGGGTGAGCGTCAACGTTGGAGGCTTCATTATTCCGGTGCTTCTGGTGGTGTTCCTTCTTTCCAAAGCATCAAGCGGCACAGAGCGGGGTAGGGGCATTCTGTCCATTCTCATCAGCGCCGGAGCGGTCTATTTAATAAGTCAGCTCTTCGACTTTGGACCGGAGGCCGGAAGCTACACTTTTATCGACCCCATGTACCTTTTCGGGGCTCTTGCCGGTGTTGTAGCGTACCTCATCGGGCGGTCGAGAAGGGCGGCGTTTATCGGCGGCATCGGCAGCATCCTCTTGGTGGAATCGATTACCATCATCTCCAGGCAAATCACTGAAGGGGGGCCGGCGAACTTGGGTACTGCAGGCTTTTTCACCGGCGCCTTAATTGCCGGTATAGTAGCTATCTTCTTGGCGGAGATCGTGGGAGAGACCCGTGAGCTGATGCAAGGCGGTCCGGAAAAAGGCGACGACTACCCCACTGGACTAAAAAAAGGCAATGCTCCAAGGGACGTAGAGGCCAGGGCTACCCACGCTCTAAGAATAAACAAGCCGATCTTGGTTTTGGAGATCGGCGACGGAGGAGACGTACGAGTCTTTTTGGAGGAGAATGCGCAGTGAACAAACAGATCCGGCTGCTCCTTGTTCTATCTCTTTGTACCATTTTCTGCTTCAGCTCCCCAGCGTTCGGCTACCACCTCGATGAAGTCCGCGATGTGGTAGATGAAGCTGGGAACCTGGTCACAAAAGCCACCATCCCCCTCGCAGAAGGGGATATCTACATCTCCAGCGACAACACCGAGTGGGAGGTCATTGGAGAACGGGACGGAAAGTACATCGTAAAGAAAAACGGCGTCATTGATCTCAGCGCTTACTTGAAAATGCCCCTGGACTTGGGAATCCAAGCGGAAGGGTCGCAGCCTGTCATCGGCATCTACCACACCCACAGCAGTGAATCTTACTCGCCCGGACCTGCAAGTCTCCCCTATCCCGGTGAAATCTACCAGGTAGGCGAGACTCTGAAAAATGCGCTGGAAAAGAAGGGATTCAAGGTAGTTTGGTCCCAGGCCAATCACAATCCCCACGATGGTTCGGCGTATATTCGCTCCAGAGACACCGCAGCTAAGCTCCTGGAGGAAAACCCTATTGCGGTTATTGACGTCCATAGAGATGCAGTTCCGGACCGAGAGTTCTACACCACAGAGCTGGACGGCCAGTCGGTAGCCAAGGTGAGGATCGTAACCGGCAAGCAGAATCAGAACAGGCAGAGCAACTTTGAGTTTGCAAAAGCTATGAAGGCTAAGGCCGACGAAGCACTTCCCGGGATCATGGAAGGGATTTTCTGGGCTAAAGGCAACTACAACCAAGACCTAGGTCCGCGAATGATCCTGCTCGAGTTTGGCACTCACGTGCTGACTCTTGAAGAAGCCAAAGTGGCAGCAGAGAAATACGCTGATGTTATCGCCGCGTCTCTCCCTGTAGGCGGAGGGAAAGCGGAACGCAGTGCAGCTGGCTCTAGCGTGGTGTGGGTGATCCTTCTAGCTGTAGCAGCTCTCGGCATTTTCCTGTTTATCAATAAAAAGGGCTTTGGCAGTTTGAAGAATCTTGCCAAAGAGTTTACCCACTCATTGAGAAAGGGTAGGAGGGATTAGTCAGCTTTACATCCTGACAGTGAAGAACCCTTCGGCTCCGAACAGCCTGAGCTCAAATAGAGAAGAGGCAGAGAAGGCTTTCAGACTTGTGGCAATGGTGCGGTCTTTACAGACCGCATTTTTCGTGATTAAGTTCTCAGATTGCCTCATGTCACCTTGTTTTCTCAATGGTGCTACTGCCCTTTTAAAAGCAGCCACCTTATGATAATATGAATGTGCGATTACTTGATAAATCATTGTGACATTACGACTTCACCTCTTTCAGTAGGTGCCGAGTTTGACAAAAAATGCTCAAAGGCACGTACCCACAAGTTGGGGCACAAAAGATAGCAGAGAGGAGGCACAGCTGGATATTGCTACTTAACGGGGAAAATGTTACTTAAGTGAAGTGTACATTTTCCAAGAGGAGCAATATACTTTTGAAATATGGAAAAAGGAACTGTTGCAATTGTAGGAAGACCGAATGTTGGCAAGTCAACGTTATTTAACCGAATATGCGGCCAGAGAAAGGCCATTGTTGAAGACACGCCTGGCGTAACCAGGGATCGCCTTTACGGCACAGCAGAGTGGAACGGCAAGGAGTTCAGCGTGATCGACACAGGAGGTATCCTCCTCGGCGATGACGAGCCGTTTTTGCGGGAGATCCGCATGCAAGCTGAACTTGCAGTAGAAGAAGCCGATGTGATCATCTTTGTAGTGGACGGAAGGGAAGGACTGACCCCTACCGACCAGGAGGTTGCAGAGATTCTGAGGACCAAAGGCAAAAACGTCGTAGTTGCCGCCAATAAGCTGGAGAACTTCCAGGGGACGGAGATTTGGGATTTCTATTCCCTGGGTCTCGGCGAAGTGGTTCGCATCTCGTCGGAACACGGTATCGGCACAGGAGACCTGTTGGACCGGGTTACAGAGCTTCTTCCTGAAGCAAAAGTTGCGGAAGAGAGCAGTGCCATTAAGGTGGCCATTGTGGGGCGGCCTAATGTGGGCAAGTCGTCTCTGGTCAACAACCTTCTCGGAGAGGAAAGGGTTATCGTCAGCGATATTCCCGGCACCACCAGAGATGCAGTGGACGTGCCGTTTTCCTACGAAGGCCAGGACTACATTCTCATCGACACTGCCGGTCTGAGAAAAAAAGGCAAGATTTGGGAGTCGGTGGAACGCTACAGCGTCATACGTTCTCTACGAGCCGTCGATGAGGCCGATGTGGTTTTGCATATAATAGACTTGACAGAAGGAGTTACGGAACAAGACACGAAAATAATAGGCTATGCCCACGATCAGGGCAAAGCTTTGATACTAGCGGGTAATAAGTGGGACTTGATCGAAAAAGAGACAGGCACCTTTGAACAGACTGTAAACGAGATCAGAACGAAAGTAGCGTTTGCAACATATGCTCCCATTACGCTGATCTCGGCAGTAACCAAACAGAGAGTTCTCAAACTCTTAGAGATGATTCAAGAAGTGGATGCGGAGGCCAGGAAGCTGGTTCCCACCAGCAGAGTCAATGAGATCATCCGCGATGCCATTAGGATGCAGGAGCCCCCATCGGACAAAGGTGTCAGACTCAGAATCTACTACGGTCTGCAGACAGGTACTCAACCACCGAGGTTTACTCTGTTTGTCAACGATCCAAATCTTATGCATTTTTCCTACGAAAGGTATTTGGAGAACCGCTTCAGAGAAGCCTTTGGTTTTGCAGGCTCGAGAGTTTTGCTTTCATACAAAGCTCGAACTGATACCGAAGCTTATGATAAGCGATGAAAGGGGAAGCATATAGCAGATGCTGGTTGTCCTCAGCGCACTAATTGGCTATCTCGTGGGTTCGATACCCTTTGGTCTTCTACTCTGCAAGTACGTTTTTGGGATCGATATCAGGCAGTACGGAAGCGGCAATATAGGCGCAACCAACGTGCAAAGGAATACAAACACTCTCTACGGTTTCGTTGTGTTAACTCTAGACCTTTTAAAGGGTTTTTTAGCGGCCTGGATAGGCTATGCCCTTGCCGGCCATAACGGTGCTATTTTAGGCGGTATAACTGCGGTTGTTGGGCACAACTGGTCGCTGTACTTGAAGTTTTCAGGAGGCAAAGGCGTCGCCACCACTGCGGGAATGGCTCTGTTCCTGTTTCCCAAGGGCTTTTTGGTGCTGGTGCCACTGTGGGTATTAATGGTTGCCCTCACCAAGTACGTGTCTCTGGCGTCTGTAACAGCGGCCCTGGCCATGCCGATCGTGGTGTACTTTTTCGGCTATCCGCCAAAGCTTGTTGCAATCAGCGTTCTGGCTGCAGCTTTTGCCATCTACAGGCATAAGAGCAACATCGAAAGGCTGTTGAACAAAACCGAATCGAAGTTCAGCTTGAAAAAGAAATCCAGCTAATTCAAAGGCCACCTTAAGTTCAGGATGGCCTTTTTTTTGCCATAAAGGCCACTGGGGACTTTTTATTAAAGTCTTTGAATGTGTGAGAGCCCTGTTAGTACTGGCCCGTATTGGGCACCCTAAAGGGAGACTGGAAGGAGAAGTGGCAATGGCAAAGGTTCTCTACATTAAGGCTAATCCCAAACAGGCCTCAAACACGTTTCTCATCTCAGACAGCTTCATAAAAGCGTACAAAGAGAAAAATCCTGCAGACCAAATCACCACCCTAGACCTCTACAGGGAAGGTATCGATTTTCTCAGGGAGAGGGATCTTGGTGATATGGGCGATCCGGAAAAGCTCGAAGACAGAAACCACAGGGTCTTCAAGTACGCGTATCAGTTTTTGGAGGGGGACAAGTACGTCATTGCGGCCCCCTTTTGGAATTTGAGCTTTCCTGCGATTCTCAAAGCTTACATCGACTACATCTGCATCTCAAGCCTGACGTTTAAGTACACCGAAGAAGGTCCTGTAGGTCTCCTTGCAGGGAGGAAGGCCATCTACATTACCACCAGAGGAGGGAACTACTCGTCCGAAAAGACAAGAGCCCTTGACCAAGGGGAGCCCTACCTCAAAACCATACTGGGCTTTCTGGGGATCACCGACTTTACGGTGCTCAGCGCAGACTGCCTCGATGTAATCGGCGTAGACAAAGATGAAATCCTCCGAGCGGCAATAAGGGAAGCAGAAAACCTCGCGCAGAAATTTTAGCTTCTTGAAAGCCAAGGGGTCTTACTTTCCTACCTAAGTAATATAAATAGTCATCAGATGTTTTATCTGAGGACTATTTTTTTATTGGGAAGTTCTGTTCTGCTTGTATCATGTTCTGCATAACTTTTAAGAGAGAGGCCTTTGTTGATAACTTCTTAGGGAGGGAAGAAAAGATGGAAGCCACAGCTGTGTTTCGAGACATCGTAGCCCGCACCCGGGGCGATATCTATATCGGAGTTGTCGGCCCGGTTCGCACCGGAAAATCAACGTTCATCAAGAGATTCGTGGATCTGATGGTTCTGCCTTTGATCAAAGACGACCAGCTGAAAAAGCGTACCGTTGACGAACTGCCCCAGAGTGGCTCCGGCAGGATGATCATGACCACAGAGCCCAAGTTCGTGCCTGACGAAGCGGTAACCATAGAACTCCAGGAGGGGATGAAAGCCAGCCTGCGCCTTGTAGACTGCGTCGGCTACACCGTGACCGGCGCTCTGGGCTACTTCGATGATGAAGGGCTTCGGTTGGTTCGCACCCCGTGGAGCGAAGAGGAGATCAGCTTTGAAAAAGCGGCAGAGATCGGCACTCGAAAAGTCATCCAGGACCACTCCAATATTGGCCTAGTGGTGACAACAGACGGTTCCATCACCGACCTGCCGCGGGAAAGCTACATCGATGCAGAAGAGCGGGTAATTCGGGAGTTAAAGGAACTGGGTAAGCCGTTCATCGTGCTCCTTAACTCCACGGTCCCCAGAGACGAAAAAACCATTGCCCTTGCTGAGGAGCTATCTGCTCGCTACGAGGTCAGTGTGGTGCCGGTAGACTGCCTCAACCTCACTCAGCCGCAAATCGACGCCATCATCTCCAGTCTGCTTTTGGAGTTCCCGCTCAGGGAGATTGCCGTGGACGTCCCCAGCTGGGTGAGCGAACTTTCCTACGACCACAAGCTCAGAGAGAAGCTGGAAGAAGCGATCTTCGAGCACATCGCCGGCATAAGCAAAGCCAGGCAGGTGGGATGGTCCAAAGAAAAGATTCTAGCGGATGTTTCCGAACTGGAATCGGTAGTCACCAGGGAGCTGGACCTCGGCCGCGGAAGGGCCAGAATCGAGCTGAACGTCAAAGCGGAAGTGTTTTATGAAGTCCTTGAAGAGATCACGGGCTTTGCTGTGGAAGACGAGGCTAGCCTCTTCAGCCTCTTGATCGAACTGGGATCCTCGAAGAAAGAGTTCGACAAGGTGGCCGCTGCCATGCAGGAGGTCAGAAGCAAAGGCTACGGCATCGTCAGGCCAGGAAAAGAAGACATTGTCTTGGAGCCACCTGAGTCAGTGAAGCAGGGAAACAGGTTCGGCATCAGGCTCAGAGCATCGGCGCCGTCGTACCACATCATCAAAGCAGACATTTATGCCGAAGTTACTCCGTTTGTGGGCACCGACAAACAAGGTGAGGAGTTTGTCAGCCAGCTGGAGTCCGAGTTTTCCGAAAACCCATCGGCCATTTGGGAGAAAGATTTCTTGGGCAAGAACCTTTCAGAGATGATGCTCGGAGGCATCGAAGGCAAGCTCTACCGCATGCCGTTCAACGCTCAGGAGAAGCTGCAGGAAACCCTAGAGCGCATCATAAACGACGGCAGTGGAGGCTTAATCTGCATCATTTTCTAGGAAGAGCACAAGCTCTTCCTAGTTTTTTATTGGAAAAAGAAGGAAATATTGTAGTTTATCCGAATTTATAACCAAGACCACCTAACAAGGAGGCTACTAGGGACGTGAGTTCCGAGGGGTTAGGTAAAATTTGGAGGTGAACGATATGTCCAAAGGCATGACTAAGGGTGAGTTGGTTGGGAACATAGCAGAAAAGGCTGGGGTATCCAAGAAAGATGCAGAAAAAGTATTGAACGCTGTGTTATCAAGCATCACCGAAGCTTTGGCGAGTGGTAGAAAGGTTCAGTTAGTTGGTTTTGGTACTTTCGAAGTACGTCATCGCGAAGCTAGAACCGGCCGTAACCCACGTGACCCAGGTAAAACTATTCACATTCCATCACGTGACGTCCCTGCTTTCAAGCCCGGCAAGGCTCTGAAAGAAGCCGTAAAGTAGGTCGAATAGCTGACGAAAAAGAGAGGCTGTCCATAAGTTGGACAGCCCTCTTATATTTTTAAAAACCTATAGGCGGTTTTCGTACGTTGGAGCTTGCAGGAAACGAAAAACTGCAGTCTTTTTCTCGTTAAAAACTGGTTTTCTCGTGCAACTCGGGCAATTTTCTACGAATCCGTTTACCAAATCCCTTCTTCATGGTAGAATAGGAAAAACGTTAAATTTTTGCTAAGAATATCACAAAGGAACCATAGAGGAAAGGTGGTGGGGACAGCACCGTCGGTGCTGTCCGGGCAAATTGAAAGAAGCAAGAATGGGAGTAGCCGTACTTGGACTTGGAACAGTCGGGATCGGCGTCGTAGACATTCTCTCCAAAAATCGGGCGATGATCTTCAACCGCAGCGGCGTGGACTTGGAAGTAAGAAAGGTCCTGGTGAGCAATCCCAATAAAAAGCGGGAGATCGATCTAGCCAAAGACATGTTCGCCAAAGATATCGAAGAGATACTCCAAGACGACGAAATCGACGTGGTTGTGGAGTTAATAGGCGGGCTTTCTCCTGCCAAAGAATACATCATTAAGGCATTAGAAGCGAAAAAGGCGGTTGTTACCGCCAACAAAGCGGTTCTTGCCCACCACGCAGCAGAACTGTTCGCTGTTGCCAGAAAAAACAATGTCCCTCTGTACTATGAGGCCAGTGTTGGCGGAGGAATTCCGCTGATTACCCCCCTCACCGAGTCCCTCGTAGGCAGCAACATCACCAGCGTCATGGGGATCATCAACGGTACCACCAACTACATTCTAACGAAGATGAGTACCGAAGGTTCGAGCTTCGAGGAGGTCCTTGCTGAAGCGCAAAGGCTCGGCTACGCCGAGGCCGATCCGTCTGCAGACGTGGACGGTCTGGATGCAGCCCACAAACTGGTGGTATTGATCGCACTGGCATTTGATACCCACATCAAGCTTTCAGATGTGCACTGCGAGGGCATCCGCAAGATCGATCCCATGGATATCAAGTTTGCCAGGGACTTCGGTTATGCTATCAAGCTCCTTGCAGTAGGCAAGAAGACCGATCTGGGCATTGAAGCTAGGGTCCAGCCCACGCTGATTCCCCTGCACCATCCTCTGGCTTCTGTGAACAACGTGTTTAACGCGGTTTTTGTGGAAAGTGAAGAAGTTGGCGAGATCATGCTCTACGGCAGGGGAGCGGGAAGGTATCCCACCGCCAGTGCCGTAGTTGGCGATATTGTTTCGGCAGCAAGAATTCTGTCCGGTGCCAAATCGCAACTGCCGCGGAAGTTTGCTATGGGTTCTGCGGTCTCGGTGAAGAAGACCGTGGGTTGCTACTACATTCGCCTGATGGTGGAGGACAGACCTGGCGTGCTTGGAGAGATCGCTAACATCTTAGGACAAAACAACGTCAGTGTGGCGTCTGTAATCCAAGAAGGTAGGGCTCAGGATCAGGTTCCTCTGGTCTTTTTGACCCACGAGGTAAACTACGGATCCCTGGAGAAAGGTCTAGAGCTGATCGGCCGCCTGCCTTGCGTGAGAGAGATTGCCAATGTGATCAGAGTAGAAAGAGGGTACTGACATGTACAAAGGCCTGATTGATCGCTACAGAAAGTTTCTTCCTGTTGCAGATGATGCTGAGATTATCACCTTAAATGAGGGGAACACACCTCTAATTCCCGTGCCCGAACTGGCAAAGGCAGCAGGGATCGATGCCAAAATCTACGTGAAGTACGAAGGCCTAAACCCTACAGGGTCGTTTAAAGATCGCGGCATGACCATGGCGGTGACCAAAGCTAAAGAAGAGGGCATGAAAGTGGTAATGTGCGCTTCGACTGGAAACACCTCGGCTTCTGCAGCGGCCTATGCTGCAAGAGCCGGTATGAAGTCGGTGGTACTTATCCCAGACGGCAACATCGCTCTGGGCAAACTGGCTCAGTCCATGATCTATGGTGCTAAAGTTGTGGCAGTGGACGGGAACTTCGACGACTGCTTGAAGTACGTGAGGGACCTCTGCCAGAGGCACCCCATCGCCCTGGTAAACTCCATCAATCCCTACAGGCTTGAAGGGCAGAAAACCGCTGCTTTCGAGATCGTCGACGACCTAGAAGATGCTCCCGACTACCTCATCATACCGGTGGGAAATGCCGGAAATATTAGCGCCTACTTCATGGGTTTTGCCCAGTATTTCGAAGCGGGCATCTCTACCAAGATACCCAAGCTCTGGGGAATGCAGGCGGCAGGAGCGGCACCGATCGTGGAAAACAGGGTTTTTGAAAAACCGGAGACCGTGGCTACGGCCATAAGGATCGGCAATCCAGCAAGCTGGGAGAAGGCAGTAGCTGCAAGGGATAAGTCCAATGGACGCATCGAGAAGGTCACGGACCAAGAGATACTCGAAGCCTACAAGCTCATTGCTAGGACCGCAGGAGTCTTCTGCGAACCGGCTTCTGCAGCAACTGTCGCAGGTCTTATAAAGTACGGCCGGGACATTGAACCTGGAAGCACGGTGGTTCTTGTTCTCACAGGCAACGGGTTGAAAGACCCGGACAATGCCATTAAGTCTGCCCCTGAGATCTTCCATGTGAAAAACGACATCAGGGCAATAGAAGAGGTAGTCCTATGAAGGTCTTAGCACCGGCCACAACGGCCAATCTGGGACCGGGATTTGACCTTCTCGGTGCCAGCTTGGATATGGAAAACGAGATCTGGGCAGAGTTTGCCGATAGCTACTTTCTCCAAGAAGAAGGCTACAGCGAAGGGACAGAGCTAGACGACCACTTGGTATGCAAGGTGATGCGGAGCTTTCTAATGGAACAGGGCATAAGCCGCCCGTTCGCTCTTAAGGCCAAAAACAGAATCCCCTTTGCCAGAGGATTGGGCTCGTCGTCAGCTGCTATCGTGGGAGGTTTGGTTTTGGCAAATGCCTTAGCTGGAAGTCCCCTTGATGCAGCAGAACTCCTCCGAAGGGCTGTGGAGATAGAAGGGCATCCGGACAACGTAGCCCCTGCACTTCTTGGAGGGGTGGTTCTGGCTGCAAAAGACACCTACATCAGCTTACCTGCGCCGCAGGTTTCGGCGTTTGTGCTCATTCCCGACTTCAAAGTCTCAACGGAAAAGGCCCGCCGGATTCTGCCGCAGACCTATAGTAGGGAGGTTGCTGTCAGAAACAGCAGCCGTTTGTCTCAGCTGGTCATAGCCCTCGAGCGTGGTGACAGCGAGCTCTTTCTGCAGGCTCTAGACGATGAGATTCACCAGCCTTTCAGAGGACAGCTCATACCGGGATACGACGCCCTGAGCGCTCAAGCGGTGAAACTCGGAGGCCGGATCGTCATTTCGGGCTCGGGCCCGACGCTGCTCTACCTGACCGCAGAGTCACCTGACACGGCGAAAAAGGCAGCCTCCGACCTGTCGGAGACCTGGAAAGAGCAGTTCGCCGTGGAAAACGCAGTAGTACAGGTAAAACTTGGTGCAAAAGGAGCAAGAATCCTGGAAGCAGAGGATTAATTGGCGCTTTCCATCTTGATTTTGCCCTGGAATGTGCTACAATAATCCTTGCAGGTTAGTTCTGTCGGGCTGTGGCGCAGCTTGGCTAGCGCGCTTCCTTGGGGTGGAAGAGGTCGCTGGTTCAAATCCAGTCAGCCCGACCATTTTTTTGGAGACAACCCAGAGAACGCCGTTTGTTAGGCGTGTCTCTGGGTTTTTTTGTGTCACCAGCCGGACTTGCAGGAAACCTCTTTTCCTTTCAAGAAATTAGAAAGCAAACCAAATAAAGGGGAGGAGTAAGGGTGTTTCCTAAAAAAGTGCTTGGCTTAATCGTTTTGTTTTTAGTGGTTCTTGCAGGAGCGGCGTTTGCCGAGGAAGAGGTTTTGACTCTTAAAGTGATGACCTACAACATCCAGATCGCCGCAACGGCCAACAACCCTGGATGGGTAGTGGCCAACTTCGATCTCGACGGCATAGCGGAGATGATCAGGGAGCAAGATCCCGACATCGTTGCCCTCCAGGAAGTGGACCGCTACCGCGGCAGGAGCGGCTATGTAGACCAGGTTGCAGAGCTTGCGGAGAAACTTGGCATGTATTGGGCGTACTCGCCGTCTTACTTCGACTATGAAACCGCAAACGGCAGAGGTATGTACGGCAATGCCATTTTGTCGAAGTATCCCATAGTCAACCAGTACTACCATACGCTGTGGAGGAGAGCGACCCTAGAGCCGGGAGAAGCTTCTTGGGTCATCGAGAAGAGATCTCTCCTAGAAACTCAGATAGATGTCAATGGAACCATCGTTCACGCCTACTCCACGCACCTTTCGACCACTCAGGATCAAAGAGCGGAGCAGACCACAGAGATCATGAGCCTGGTAGCGCAGACAAAAGGGCCCAAGATCATTATGGGAGATTTCAACTCCCAACCGGATGCTCCCGAGATGAAGAACCTCCTGAGGCGGTTCAGGGACGTCATGGAGCATGCTGAGGTTCGCAGCGAACAGCGGAACACCTATCCAAACGGTACTAAAGCCGATCGGGTTATCGACTACATCTTGGTTTCGCGGGAATGGACTATTAAAGAGGCACAGGTCATTGCCGACGAAGAAGGAAGATCCGACCACAACCCCATCGTGGCGGTTCTGGTTTTGGAGAAATAACCGGGAGGGCTGGTGCCCTCCTTTTTTGTTTGGCGATTTCCGCTCTTTCTTCGGTTAACTTGAAGAAAGGTAATTGCCACAATTTTGGCGAACTTCTACCTAGACTGGAGGTGGCAAAGTGGCGCAGTCTAAGACAAACGATAGAAGTGTTGATTTTTCGGCGGCACTCCAGGGGTATCCAAGAGACCCCAAATACCTGCTGCCTGTCCTTTACAAGCTTCAGGAGAACTACGGGTTCCTCAGTACCGAAATGCTGCAGGAAGCAGCTCGCCATCTGGGAGTTCCCGTCGGGAAGGTTTACAGCCTTGCAACGTTCGGAGAAGAGTTTCGTCTCGAACCTCTTGGCAGATGCGTTATCGAAGTCTGCAGTGGCGCCTGCTGCAGGATTAAGGGTTCGGGGGGTATCCTCTCGGTGCTCGAAGCCGAGCTGGGTATCAAAGCTGGGCAAACTACGCAAAACGGCGCGTTCACGCTCCTTGAGGCTAGCTGTATCGATGCCTGCGCACTTGCTCCTGCCATGCGAGTCAACGGGCATCTCTACGGGAACCTGCAGGGCGGAGATGTCCTGAGAATCATTAAAGAGTACGAACTACTGCAGAAGAGCTCTGCTAAATGAGGTGACACTATGGTCTGGAAGGAAAGCCTGCAGGAGGCCGCCTGCACCCATAGTCAAAGCGATCCCTGCCCGGTGGTTTTGGACTGTTTGCGAAGCGCCGAACCCCTCTGCGAGCTGCGCCATAACGGGAAAACACCATGGCAGGCTGCCGAAGAGAACCAGGTGGTTGTTCGCATAGGTCTTGGAAGCTGCGGTATTGCTGCTGGTGCTAAAAAGACCTACAACTACTTCAAGAGTCAGCTAGCAAAAAGCGGAGAGCTCAAAGACCGAGTGGTGCTTAAAAAGACTGGGTGTCTGGGTCTCTGCAGCCACGAAGTTGTGGTCAGCGTCGAAAAAAGCGACAGAGTTGTGTTTTTCAAAAACGTCAACATCGAACGGGCGTCGGAGATTCTGGAGCTTTACATCCAAGGAGATAGCCTTCCGGAGGACGGCGTTTTAGGGATAGTTCGGAAAGACCAAGAGGACGGCCAGAAGATCGGCTCTCTTCAGGCCTATTTAAACTCAAGGGTTCTTTTGCAGAATGCAGGTCTTATCGATCCTTCATCTTTCGACGAGTACCTAGCTTCTGGGGGAATGGCTGCCTTTGCCGGAGCTCTGAAAATGCAGAGAAGGGGCGAAGAAGGCAGGATGCTTTCAGCCATTTTGGCCGCTATGTCCAAGTCTGGAGATTTCTGCATCGAAAAAGAGCGTTTAGTGGAGTTTAAGGAGCGTTCAGGAGAGAAGACGGTAGTCCTTCGGGCTCTAGAGCAGGATACCAGTTCATTTACGGTGCGTACCATCCTCGAAAGCGACCCCTACAGCGCCGTTGAAGGGTTGATGGTGATCTGCGTCCTTTTAGGTGCAAGCCGCGGCCTGGTCTTTCTTGATCCGAAGTTCAAGAACGCCCGGGTTCTTCTGGAAGATGCCGTTTGCCAGCTGCAAGAAGCAGGGCTTCTAGGGGAGGAGGTTTTGGGCTCGGGGTTCTCCCTCAGAATTGAAGTCTTTCCAGGGTTAGAAAGCGCGGTCTGTGCAGAAGACGGTGCAGTTTTTGCAGCTGTATTAGGAGACCGGCCAAAACCCGGAAGTTCCGGCAAGGCGCAGGGAGGTTCTCTCACCTGCCATCTGGAGGATGCGGTCTATGCAGTGAGGCTTGGGGCGCTCTGGCCTGGATGGTCTGAGCACCCCTTTAAGGGGGAAATCCCGGAGACCCAGGTCGTCTCACTGTTAGGCAGGGTCGAGAATGCCGGCTGCATTGAGGTGCCTTTGGGCACTTCACTCCGAGAAATCGTCTACGACTACGGCGGAGGAGTGGAAAACCGGAAGGTGTTGAAGGCTCTGCAGATCGGAGGCGCCTCAGGGGGCTTTCTCCCTGCAAGGCTAATAGATACGCCCCTTGATCAGGGTCTACTTCAGACCCTTGGCATTAAGCGGTTTGGCAGCATTTTGGTCTTGGACCAGGACTGCTGCATCGTCGACCAAACCTACTACAGTCTTAAAGAAATGTCCGGGCATTCGTGCGGGCTTTGCATACCCTGCCGGGAAGGACTTTTTCGCCTTGTGGAGATGCTCGGGAGCATCAAAAGGGCGGGTCAAGGACCGGAGAACCTGAAGCGGTTTCAAATCCTCAGCCAGTTGGAGAAGCTGGCGGAGACCATCAGAGACACATCCCGTTGCAGCCACGGCTCATCTGCGGTAACCCCGCTGCTTACAGGGCTTACGTACTTCAAAGACGAGTTTAGGGCCCACATCTTCGAAGAACGATGCCCTGCCAACCAGTGTAAAGGGCTTTTGAAGTTTAAAATCGATGCAGAACTCTGCACAGGCTGCAGCATCTGTCGGGAGCGCTGCCCGGAAGATGCCATTATCGGCCAGAGCAAGTTCAGCCACTTTATTATAGAAGATCGGTGCACCAGCTGCGGCATCTGCCACGAAGTCTGCCCGTTTGGTGCAGTGAGCTTCAGCTGAGGACGGCAAGGAGGGATGGGAATGGAAGAGGTTAAAGTTGCGGTAAACGGCACGACCTACAGCGCCAGAAATGACCAGACTATTCTTTCTCTTTGCCGGGATATCGGCATAGACATACCTACACTCTGCAGTGCAGACTGCCTGGACACCAGAGAAAACTGTCGGATCTGTGTGGTGGAGGTGGTTGGCAAGGCGCGGCTTGTTCCGGCCTGCTCAACGCCTATTGCCCCAGGTATGGAGATTTGGACCCATTCGGAACGGGTTAAACGGGCAAGAAAAACCGTTCTCGAGCTCCTGCTTGCCAACCACCCTGAAGACTGTCTGATCTGCCTGAAAAACGGCGAATGCGAGATCCAGGATCTGGCCAAGGAGTTTGGCATCAGGGAGCGGAGGTTTGTCGGTCTGAAGAAAGAGCAAGGGACAGACCTGTCTTCTAGAGCCATCGAAAGGGATCCGAACAAGTGCGTTCTCTGCGGAAGGTGCGTGGAGATCTGCAGCGAGAAGCAGGATGTAGGGGCTCTGGACTACCACCACAGGGGTTTTGACACAATCATCGGACCTGTCTCGGGAGAGCTCGCATCATCGGACTGCGTTTTTTGCGGGCAGTGCGTTTTGACATGCCCCACAGGCGCGTTGAGGGAGAGAAGTGCGCTGAAAAACGTTTGGACCGCTATCTCCGATCCGGGGAAGAAAGTCGCTGCAGTTGTTTCTCCTGCCGCTAAGGTGGGGCTCTTTCGCGCTAGAGAGCCGCAGACTGTGGACGGTCTTTTGGTTGGCGCCCTGAAAACCTTGGGTTTTGACTACGTTTTCGACATGAGTATCGCCAATAGGCTCTACCTTGAGCTCTTGGCTTTGGAAGTGAAAGAGCGGAAGGCCGGGGGCGGACCTCCTGTCATTCCCGCCTTTTGTCCTGCCGTTATGGCTCTTGTGGAAAAGCGGTATCCTAAGCTTTTGCCGTTTGCCAGCGAGGTAAAGTCCCCTGGTCAGATTGCAGGGATCCTTGCCAAGCGCTACCTAGAGCAAAAAGAAGACCTCAGCCCAAGGGACCTTTTCGTAGTAGAGATCAAACCATGTACCGCAGCCAAAGAAGAAGCGAACCGAACTGGTTCAGCTCAAAACGGCTATCAGCCGGTAGATGGAGTGCTCACCACAAGAGAGCTTGAGCGCATGTTCCTAACAAGCGGTATCAAAGAGGAAAAGCTCGAAATGAAGCCTTTTGACGAGCCGTTTACCAATCTCTACCCTTGCCTTGGCCTGCTGGAGACGGCAGGTGGCATTGTACAGGCTCTGCACGAGGCAGGTTGCCGAGGAGAATTGAGGAAAGCAAAAGGCCTTAAAGCCTTCAGGGACATAGAGGAGTTTGCAGACTGCGATCTTTTGGAGGTGTACGCCTGTCCTATGGGCTGTATCGGCGGCGGAGGAGCAAATATCCACAGCTTTACGGAAGCAAAGAAGCACAGGGTTCGGCTTGCAGCTCTGAGCATTGGAGAAGGGGAAAAACCTTTGGAAGAAGCTGAAAAAGCTTATGCACAGATCAAGACGGACATCGTGTCAGAGAAATCTGCAGTATTCTACAGAGAGAAAGCCGGAGTCGGTGTCCGAAGCCGATCGTAAACGGGCTTTCTGCGGTTTCCGAGCGGAGGGAACTAAACATGGAGACGTTTGTAGCGCGAGTAAACGAGCAGAAGAAACAGCTGAAAAGACCTCTCGTGGGGCTGGCTTTGGGAAGTGGAGCTGCGAGGGGAATGGCTCACATCGGCGTTTTGCAGGTGCTTTTTGAAGAGGACATCCCTATAGACTGCATCACAGGAACATCCATCGGATCCCTTGTAGGAGCGATGATCCTGTCGGGCTGGACGCCGCAGTTTCTCGGCAGGTTTGCCCGAGCTGTGGGAAAGGAGCACATGGTCTCGGCTTTGGATTTTGTGATTCCCCCGAAGACGGGGCTGATCAACGGGAACAGAATAAAGGTTTTGCTCGAAAGAGTGTTGAAAATAAAGAATATCGAAGAGCTTCCCAAGCCGTTTGCGGCGGTTTCCACCGACATTGCCACTGGAGAGCGAGTGGTTCACGACAGGGGAAGCCTCCTAGAAGGAATTAGGGCTAGCATTTCGGTGCCTGGAGTCTTCGTCCCAGCGGAGGAGCGCGAAAGCGGCAGGCTCCTTGTGGACGGAGGGGTGGTGGATCCCGTTCCTTTGGATGTTTTAGTGGAGGCTGGCGTGGAGATTCAGATCGGTGTGAACATCCTGCGCAAACCCGATACGGCGGAAAAACCTAAAGATGTGATCGACATCTTGCTTAATTCTATAGACATCATGGGAGCTCAGATCTTTGAACTCAAAAGCACGGGGAAGGCCATAGTGCTCGAACCGCTTTTGGGACATCGGTTCGGCAGCATGGACTTTCATAAAGCTGAACCTATGATAGAACTGGGGAGAAAGTGCGCTTTAGAAAAGCTTCCTGAGATCAAAGAAAGGCTAAGATCGGAAGGGGTTTTGTAAATGCTGTCTGTAGAAGAAGTGGCCGGTGCTGCAGCAGGATGCGTCCGGTGCAGTATCAGAAAGAATACACCGGAAGTGGTCTTCGGAAAGGGGAGCCCAGACGCTCGGATCATGGTGGTGCTGGAAGCTCCTGATGCCGACGCGGCCAAAGAGGGGAAGCCTATCTCGGGCGAAGCCGGGGAGCTTCTGTATAACATTTTCGCTGCATCGCATATTAAGGGTGGAGACGTGTACGTAACCAATCTCGTCAAGTGCAACCCTCCCGAAGAGAGAACGCCTACTGAAGAAGAAATCGGCTCCTGCAAAACGTGGCTGGATCTGGAAATAGCTGCCGTTCAGCCGGACTATCTCATCCTCATGGGTGTTGCGCCGCTCAGAGCTTTTTTCGGTGAGGATGCAGCAATACAGGAGTTTAGAGGTAAATGGCATAGTTTTGGTGAAATAAAAGTACTGTGTACTTACCAACCCAAAACCCTGCTGAAAAAACCCGAGTACAAGAGAATGGTTTGGGAGGACTTTAAGATGCTTATGAGAGATTTGGGTATCTTAAAGCCGTAAACCGGCAAAAAAAAGAAGAACTTTACAAGTTCTGCAAGTTTTTCAAACCAAGCAGAGGGAAAGAGGTTTTTTTGCAGAAGATTTGTAAGGATACTCTCATTGATCAATTTAGTTATACTGCCGAAAGGGGAGAGAGTTTTGAAGAAGTACGATACTTCCCAGATTAGAAACGTCGCTATCATTGGCCATGGTGGAACAGGTAAGACCATGCTCACAGAGGCCATCCTGTTCCATGCCGGCGCCACCAAGAGAAAAGGATCGATTAGCGACGGGAATACGGTTTCTGACTACGATCCCGAAGAGATCAAAAGAGGGACGTCGATATCGACGGCTTTAACTACATGCCAGTGGAAAGATACTAAAATCAACCTGCTGGATACACCTGGATTTTTTGATTTTGTCGGCGAAGTTGTAGCAGCTTTGGAGGTAACAGAAGGAGCCGTCAGCGTTCTTTCTGCTACAGACTCCCTTCCAGTTGGTTTTTTCACAACCTGGAAACTGGCGGATGAGAGAAAGCTTGCCCGCACCATTTTTATTAACAAAATGGATAAGGAAAACGCTTCCTTTGAAAGAGTTTACGGCGAGCTGAGAGAAAAACTGGGAACTAAAGTTGTGCCGATCAACTTACCGATAGGCAGCCACACTAGCTTTGAGGGTGTAGTAGACCTGGTTAATATGAAAGCCTACTACCAAAAGGGCGGCGATACAGTCGAAGCCGAGATTCCCGAAGACTTGAAAGCGGAAGCAGAAAAATACCGCGAAGAGATGATCGAAGCGGTAGTAGTAGCCGACGAGGAAATACTCGAGCGCTACTTTGAAGGCGAAGAGATCTCCGCAGAAGAAATCAAGCGCTGCATGCGCCTTGCTGCTGCACAGAAAGAAGTCTTCCCTGTACTCTGCGGTTCGGCAGAACTGAGTATCGGTATTCAACCATTGATGAACATGCTGGTCTACGGCATGCCGGCTCCAGTAGCTAAAGTGCCAGCCAACAGAGGCGGAGAAAAGATCGAACTAGATCCCGCTTCCGGTCAGAATGCCGCACTGGTGTTCAAGACTTTGGCCGACCCCTACGTGGGCAAGATCACCCTGTTTAGAGTGTACAGCGGTGCTATAAAGAGCGACTCCCAGATCTTCAATGCCACCAAAGGCGAAACCGAAAGACTCGGACAGCTCTTCTTCATGCAGGGCAAAGACCAGTTGGCGACCGATGAGATAGTTGCCGGTGACATCGGTGGCGTAGCCAAACTGCAGTATACAGAGACATCAGATTCCCTTTGCGATAAAGACAAGATTGTCACTTTTGATCCGATTAAGTTCCCGAGACCAGTACTGACTTTAGCCGTATATCCCAAAGGCAAAGCCGATACGGACAAAGTTGCTGCAGGTCTCAGCCGCTTGAGCGAAGAGGATCCCACCATCTCCCTGGAGCAGAGCAAGGAGACCAACGAGTTCCTCCTTTCCGGTATGGGCGATCTGCATCTGGAAATCATCGCCAGCCGCTTGAAGAAAAAGTTCGGCGTTGAGATGGAACTGGTAGATCCTAAGGTGCCGTACCGCGAGACCATTAGAGGCACTGCGAAAGTTGAAGGCAAGCACAAGAAGCAGAGCGGTGGCAGAGGCCAGTACGGTCACGTTTGGCTTGAACTCTCTCCGCTTCCACTTGGTGAAGGCTTTGCATTTGAAGACAACATCTTTGGCGGCGCAGTACCAAAGCAGTACATTCCCGCAGTTGAAAAAGGCATCAGGGAAACCATGAGCGAAGGCGTTCTTGCAGGATATCCTGTGGTGGACGTTAAGGTTAGCCTTTTTGATGGTTCCTACCACGACGTCGACTCTTCGGAAATGGCCTTTAAGATCGCAGCCTCCATGGCCTTTAAGAAGGGCTTTATGGAAGCCAGACCGATCATCCTCGAGCCGATTATGTCTGTTGAAGTTACGGTACCCGATGAGTACATGGGCGATGTTATGGGCAACTTGAACAAGAAGCGCGGCAAGATCCTCGGTATGGATCCGGGAGATGGCACCCAGGTGGTAAAAGCTCTGGTGCCGATGAGCGAGATGTTCAGGTTCGCAATCGAACTGAGAGCCATGACTCAGGGTTGGGGAACCTTCGTAAGTACCTTCGATCATTACGAGGAGCTCCCGGCTCAGCTGGCAGAAAAGGTCATTGCTGAAAAACAGCAGAGCGAGGGCAACTAACGAGAAGCGAGATAGAAGGGAAACTGCTGCCACAGGCAGCAGTTTTTTCTGAGCGGAGGTGCCCTGGAGAAGGTACGGTTTACGTTCCGTGCCAGCGGAGTTTCGGGGTTTGGCTCCAGCTTAAATGGGTTATATGTATTTGGTGGGCCGAAAGCCCGGTTTGGCTTTGGGACAGACATCAAATAAGATCTAGGATCTGAAGCCTAAAAACAAAAGGGAAGGGGATAAAAGGTGGTCAGAAACTTGCTTGTGATTGCGCTAGTGCTGCTTATGAGTTTTGCTGCAGTTGCAGAAGAGCGCTACCTCGAATTCACCCACTACTCTGAGGTTTTGGGTAAGGAGAAGAAGTTTGCGGTGATTCTGCCGCCGGACTACACAACGGAAAAAGCTTATCCTGTTCTATACATGCTTCACGGTGCCGGTGGCGACTATCTGGACTGGCACAAGCCTGATGGGAAGCTCTACGAGCTCTCGAGAAACTACCAGATGATTATCGTTACGCCGGATGTAGAGACCTCTTGGCTGGTTGACAGCCACATTAAGCCCGAATCTAAGTACGAAACCTACATGATCCAGGAGTTCCTGCCGTACATTGAAGCTAACTTCTCTATCATCGACTCCTACAGGGCACGGGGCATTATGGGCCTTTCCATGGGCGGACACGGTGCAATGATGCTGGCCTTAAAGTACCCGGACATCTTCGGTGTTGCCAGTTCTACGAGCGGAGTCTTGGACATCCGCATGCTGCCTAATACCGCAGGAAAGAAGGATGTTTTGGGCGAGCCGTCACAGTATCCAGAGGAGTGGAACAACGCTTCTGCTAACTACCTAGCGCAGAATCTGCGCAACATGCGCCGCAAGCCGCGGATCATGTTCGATGTTGGCCTCGGCGACTACGTCTACGATACCAATATGGCTTTCCACAAGACCCTGAAAGAGCAGGGTGTAGATCACATTTTCCGGCTCTATCCCGGGACCCACTCTTGGGGATACTGGGTGGCAAGGCTCCCGGAACACCTGGCCTTCCACGCAGAAAACCTCAGATCGCCGCAAATTGTTTGGGACGAATAATAATAATTAGTAGGTTGGCGTAATAAATCTACCTTAGGAGGTGGATTTATGCGCCAAGCCTACTCTATTTTGTGGGGACTTTTTGCCGCTCTTGTGCTTTACTTAGCTTCGTCTGCGGTTTTGGGGCTGGTCTCTTACCTGGGCTGGTTCGAACTGGGGAAGCTGGGTTATGACATTCTGCACTACCTTATCGTTGCCGGAGCTTGTTTTGTGGCAGCAAGGAAAGCTGCTGACAGGGGCTGGCTTGTAGGATTGCTGATATCTCTTTGCATCGCTTTGTTTGCACTGTTGATGCAGTACAGCCTGGGAAGACCTATCATGGATCAGCTGGTGCGTTCTGCCATTACAGTGGCGGTGGGTACCATAGCAGGTGCCTTGGGCGTCAATATCTGATCAGGTGTACTTCACCCCGTTCTTCAAAGAACCTGACGAACTCATCCAGCCTTTCCCTGGGAACTTTTACGGCGTAGTGAAAGCGCCCGATCGGTTTTTCCGGGGGATCTGTAGCTAGACTGCGATCAACAGTAGTGCTGCCGATCATGTTGGCCCCAATTGCAGGCATGGTCAGGTATAGACTGCCAACCAGTCTAGCAAATCCTAAGGGATCGTAACCTGGTGGTACTTGATCCGGCGTTCTGAGGCCTACCGGCTCTATCCTGTGAGGGAAAGTCCCGATCTTAGCTTCGATATCTTCACGGGTGCCCAAGTAGTCACCGACAATCAAACTCAATTTCTCACCCCCAGTAGTAGTGTTGCATATTCAGGAGCATTCTTGCATGCGTGAGGCAGGAGACCTGATGAAAAACCTAGAATAAAAGTTTGTGGTATTGGAAAAATCTCTCTTATAGACTTTGAGAGTTTGCCGCATTTTAAGATATTTACTATAGATGAAAGGACGAAAACCAATGGATAAAACTATTCCAGTAGGCGTCAGTGCTCGCCATGTTCATTTATCACAGAAGGACTTGGAGATTCTTTTTGGAGAGGGCTACCAGCTTACTCCCAAAAAGCCGCTTTCACAGCCAGGTCAGTATGCTGCTGAAGAGACAGTGGAAGTTGTAGGTCCCAAGCGGAGCTTCCCTACAGTTAGGATCTTAGGTCCTGTTAGAGGCCAAACCCAGGTAGAGCTGTCTTTGACCGACTGCTTCACGATCGGCGTCACCGCTCCTGTCAGAGAGTCGGGAGACATTAAGGGCTCTGGAAGCGTTACTCTGGTTGGTCCTAAAGGCCAGGTAACCCTCGAAGAGGGAGTTATTGTTGCAGGAAGGCATATTCACATGCATCCCGACGATGCCAAACGCTTCGGTGTCACAGACAAGCAGAGAGTCCGCGTGAAAACTGAAGGCGAACGTGCCATGATCATGGAAAACGTAATCGTCCGCGTACGTGATGACTTCGCACTGGAGATGCACATCGACACTGACGAAGCTAACGCTGCAGGACTGGCCAACGGCGCAACGGTGACAATTATCGACTAAGGCTCAGTTGATTTTTTCCGTGAAGAAAGGGAAATAATAGCTGCAGGGGTGTCTTATTGTCTAGTGAGCAGCAGCGCATTGCAGTTGCATCAACCTGCAGTGAGTATGCACCAAGCATGCAGATGCTGAGGGGTTTCATAGAAACCCAAGGGGCAGAAGATGCCAGTTGTAGCTACTGTAAACACTGGTCCATCGAAGAGGATCAGTGCAAACTGGATATTTTTGATAGTCAGCTGACTAGTCTAGATCAAACATAAGTAGGGCGTTGCCCTACTTATGTTTGTTTAAAACGCCAGTAACCCGGAGGTAGTCTTTAGGTCTCAAGTGGCAAATAAAGACAAGTTTGAAAGTTAGAGGAAGAAGGTATTATAGTTTCAATTAGCCAATAGTAAAAACAACTGCACGCGAACTTAAGGGGGGCTATCAGTGAAGAAGGTCTGCACCATACTTTGCATCATTAGTATCTTGAGCTTAGGCGTTTTTGCTAAATCCGTTTGGGAATTGGGTCTCGGTCTCACTGAGATTGAGGATACTTACTACGGTTCGTTCAGCTTCCGTCCGGACATTAAAGTCGGCAAACTCGGTCTCGGGCTTTCGCTCACGTTGCATTTCAATGCTCAGGGATTACGCCTGGAGGACTGGCAGGATAATGGTAACTTCAGCATCACCAAATCACTTGCCAGAGTAGTGCGCTATGTTTCCTGGGCAGAGCTCGGTGATCCCGTGTACTTCAGGTTGGGAGAGCTCAGCAATGTTTATGTGGCTAACGGTTTGATCATGGACGGTTACCGCAATCTGTCCGCCTACGAGATTAGAAGCGATATCAGGAAGCTAGGCGTTGACCTGGCGGGAGATGCGGGCATCCTCGGAGCTCATGTAATGGTAAACGATGCTCTGAAGCCGGAACTGTTCGTGCTTCATCCTTACGTCAGACCCCTGTATTTTGTTGACGGCATTCCCGGCTTTTTGAAGAACACTTCTGTAGGTGTGGTCTACGCCAGAGATACCAGACCAGCTTACAAAATGCCGTATGCTTACGGTTTGGATTTGACCATGCCGCTTTTAAGGAACTTTGTCTTTTACTTCCACACTGCGGAACTGGCAAACAACTCCCGTGGACATGCTGTCGGAGCTAGATCCAACCTTGGACCTCTCTATCTGCGTGGAGAATACAGAGTTTACGGCGAGGACTTCAGACCTGCAGTCTACGACTGGCAGTACGAGGACTACGGAACAGCAATGGTGCTCCAGTCGCCAAAGGCAAATGGCTATATGGCTGAAGCCGGTTTCTCGTTACTGCAGGACAACTTGTACTTCAACATCCGCTACGACAACATGATGATCGAAGGGCAGGATTCGGTACCAACCCTTACAGGACGTGCCGTCATCGGATCTGACCTGTTTGCTGCCGTTACCGGACGCAAGGGGCAACTGGAGGCAAGCTACAGCCAGCTGAACTTCGTGAAGATCGGTGATTTTACCAACCAGAGAACGAAGATCGACGCAGCGGTTAGCTTAGAGCTCTACCGTGGGCTCATGGGCCGCTATGTGTACACCGTTACCTTCACCGAGAACAGCACCCCTGTCAGATTCCAAGCCTTTGAAGTGGTTCTAGGCGGAGGATTCTAGACAGGCATCCCCCCTTTATTTTACACAGGCTAAAGGAGTTAGAGTTTTGACAACGAAGTCTAACTTAGCCAGAAATGACTCAACATTCTATAAAGGGGGTTTTTTGGTGGGCAAAAGAAGTTTGGTGCTGTTGGTACTGCTTCTCGTTGGGAGTATGTGCTTGGCTGCTGCAGCCGAGTCCGGTGAGCTGATTCTTCCGGATTTCCTTGCTGGCAAGGTGCCGGCTTTTGTGGACGATTTCGACAACCTCGACAACTGGATCGAGGAAGAGGACTTCGAGTTCAACCAGTGGGCAATCACCACCAAAGGTTTCTTGAAGGTCCAAGATGGAGTGCTCTTTAGGGAGACTGCAGGAAACTCTGGTCTGAAACTGAAGAACTTGGAGATTGTAGATGCGGCAGTAGCAGTACGCATCCGCATGGCAAAAGTCCCAGAGTCCGGAACAGTCGGTGCTAGAATTCACTTAAGAAACGCCGAGATGAACTGGTGCTACGGCAGGGGAATCAACGCTTCTAGCTATAGCTATGAGCTGGCAACATGGCACGGCAAGGGCAACGATAAGAAAGCCATAGTTGGCCCACAATCGCCAACTGCTCAGTTTACAGAAGAGTTAGGCTGGGCAACCATTACTGCAGTTATTCAGGGGAATAAACTGAGCTATTACTTAAACGGCGAGCTCATCGCCGAAAGCGATGATCCCGAATCCCCATTTGCCAAAGGCGGAATCTTCCTGTCTCTGACTCACAATATGGAAATTGACAAGATAGCTGTTTATACGTTATAGAAACTAGACAGGCGCTCTGTGAAAAGCGCCTGTTTTTCTTTAGAAGGAATTTTCTGCTGTCAGTGGAATAATTAAGTGGCAGAAAAGGCGAGCAAAACCGTTAGGTTTATGCCAATAGCTTTTGCCGCCAACAAAACGCAGCTGTATCAAGCTGCAGAAAACGGGGGTGTACTTTATGAAAAGAGGTTTGTTGTTGGCTTTGATTCTGGTTTTAAGTGCCGTCGCATTGGCAGCTCCCACAAACTTAGCCCTTAACAAAGAGTATGTCTTTAACATCGGGGCTCACGCCAACTATCCCGATAGCGGCAATGAACTTACAGACGGCAAATATGCACGGGCTGTAGGTTATGGCGATCCCGACTTCTTTGCTGTTTTGCGCGAAGACTATCGTATAGTGGTCATCGACTTAGAAGCAGTTTACAAGATTGATAAAGTGCTCTGTAACTTCCTCAATCAATACGATGTCGGTTGCTATCGTCCAAGTCAGATCGCACTGTCCTTGTCCGAGGACGGCAGGAGATGGAGATCTGCAGATTATCAGGAAGTCTATGAGGATGAACTGCCAAAGACCGGTACCTACCTCCATCGCTATGAACTTGATGGAGGCGGAATGAAGGCCAGGTACGTAGCTGTTAAGTTCAACTGCGAAATCTGGGTATTTATCGATGAGTTCGAGGTAATCGGCGATCCCGATACCAAACAGGAGTCTACAGCAAAAATCAGCGTCTACGACATCGACTTCGAAGACATCGATTTCGAGTTCTAGACCAAAGTAGATCCAAAAGAGCCGCCGGGTTTCTTGGAAACCCGGCTTTTTTTGTGTGAGAAGTTGAGCCAAAAAACACTAGTGAACAGCAGATCCATGGCAGAAGTAGCAGGAAATAATTCCTTTCGGTGGAATAATAACACTAAATGAAGATGTGCCGGCTCAAGGGCTTTAAGTGAGCTGCACGTTCATTCAAGAGAATAAAGAGGGGTGTACGTAATGAAAAAAGGTTTGTTGTTGTTGATCGTAGTACTTGTTTTCAGCTCAATGGTGCTTGCTGCCGATACGAACTTGGCACTGGGCAAGGAATACGTTTTCAACATTGAGTCCGATCCAACCTATCCTGACAACGGTTCCATGCTCACCGACGGAGTTCGCGCAAATGCCGCATACTACAGAAACGCTGCTTACTTCGGCCACTTGAGACAGGACTACCGCATTGTGGTTATCGACCTTGAAGCAGTTTACAAGATCGACAAAGTTCTCTGCCACTTCCTCAATCAGCAGGATGTAGGTATTGGACGTCCTGAGATCGTCGGACTTTCCCTGTCCGAAGACGGTAGAAGATGGAGATCTGTGGATTACGTTGAGCTTTGGGAAGATGAAAAGCCCAAGACAGGCACATATCAACAGACCTTTGAACTGAGAGGCGGAGGAATGAAGGCCAGATACGTTGCTGTCAAGTTTGACACTGCAGTTTGGGTCTTCATCGATGAGTTTGAGGTCTTTGGCGATCCTAGCACCAAAGAAGAATCCACCGCTAAAGTCGACGTTTACGATATCGACTTTGAAGAGATCGATTTCGAGTTCTAAGACTAGCTTGATTGAAGGTGGCACGAGCCGCCTTCTTTTTATTGAAAGGGAGTTTGGAGATGGACATCGTTGAAGTGGTAAATCAGGCTCCTGTTGGATTTCAAGATACCGGAGGGTTGGAGTTGATAGGGCCGGAAGACACTCTATTGGATTGGCAGCAGAAAAGGGAGGACATTAAACGTGCTTGGAGCGATTTTTTAGGAACCCCGCCTTATGGAAAACTCGGCCTGGAGTTTGTGGAGCACCCTTGGGAGGAAAGACCGGACTACACCGGCCGCTTCGTCTACATCAAGACCGAGCCCGACTACTATGAGAAACACTATCTTCTGGTGCCGAAAAAGGCACAGAAGAAGCATCCTGCGGTCCTTGTTCCCTACTACGACATCGACACGATGGTCGGGGAGAAGAAGGGAGGAGCGCACTTCACCGACACCCCAGCCAGATTCTTTGCATTGGAACTGGTGCGGAGGGGCTACGTAGTTCTTGCAGCTAGGTGGTTCTACCAGGGGCAGACTGAAGGAGAAACTCTCAGCCACTACTACGAAGGTGTCAAACGCATGGAGCAAGTCTATCCGGGTTTCAAGGGACTCAGCAAGATCGTCAGCGATCTGGGGTACGCCCTGGACTACCTAGAAAGCCTTGACTTCGTGGACAGCGAACGCATCGGTGTTGTGGGGCACTCCCTCGGGGGCAAGATGGGCCTGTACATCGCGGCATTTGACGGGAGAATTGCCGCTAGCGTATTAAGTGAGCTGGGAATCGGCATGTCTTTTAGCAACTGGGATGCCCCGTGGTATCTCGGATCCGAGGTGCGTAGCGAAGACTTTTCTCTCGACCACCACCAGCTTCTAGGCCTCATTGCGCCAAGACCGGTTTTGCTCATTGCTGGAGACGATGCTGACACCGATAAGAGCTGGTACTACGTCAACTGCGCCAAAAGCGTCTACGATCTGTGGGGATGCAGGGAACGGATCGGACTCTACAACCACCGTAGTGGCCATTCGCCCACAAAAGAAGCCATGGAGATCGCCTACACATGGCTCGACCGGTACTTAAAACCGGAGCAGGGAAGCGGTCGAGCAGAGAAGTAGCATCTTGATTTTCTAAAGCGCGGTAAAGCTTTCAGGAAGGTTCAGTCGAAAGGTTTGACACCGTGCATCAGCCCTCTTCTTGGAAAACCACCAGAGGGCTGGTTGCTTTGTTTTCTCTTTGCGAGTAAAAAGCAACACCCGAAAAAGTGCTGTGAGACTTGCCTTTTCCGCGTACGGTAAATGAGCGAACTGCGTTAACAGTGTATCCAGATAAAAAAGCGACGTCCATACAACGTTGATATTTCAACGTTTATGGACGTTCTTTGTTAGCGTAGGTGGTTAAACCCGAAAGATAGCCTCGGCGGGGTAGACGAGCTTACCTCGTCTTTCATGTTTACCGGAGGTAAAGCTAAGAGACTTCAAGGATTGTAGGTTGATGGGGTTGGCGTCAAGTGAAAACAAGAGATCTAATGAAAGAAGGAAAAAACAGAAACAGAGAGAAATTTGTAGACCAAAATGCATTTTTTGGGCTTGATCGTCGTGCATGCTGAGTTTTTCACTACAAAGAGCATTGTACTTGGGATTTTGGCTGTTTTCACTCTCACGTTCATGGATGACTCTCTGCAATAGGAGGAGGAGTGTAATAACGAAAGAGGAAATCAATACCGCTTACTTTCGCTTGGTCGTTCAGTATACTCCAGAGTTAAACCCAGAAAAGATTCATCTGATAAGAAACGCGTACGAGACGCTGACAGATCCCAAAGCTAGGTTAAACTACGATGCGCAGCTTGCCTCCAACAGCGAGGTTAAGCAACTCTGTGACGAAGGCCACCGAGCTATGATGGATCAAGACTGGGTTGGTGCCATAAACAGTTTCAAAAGAAGTTCTGGAGAGTGCTCCAAGTCTTGATGCAGTGTGGAACTTGCTGGGGCTTGCCCATTCGTTCAATAAGAACTTCGATGAAGCTGAGCGAGCGTTTAGGAAAGCATCCGAGCTTGCACCGGATGTGGCGTTGTACTGGACGAACTTGAGTTCGCTCCTCAGAGACAAAGGGAGACTGTCTGAGAACAGCCATCTAACCACATTAGCTAGAGAGTGTTCTCACAAGGCAATAGATTTGCAGCCCCAGAACGCAAGGCTTTATGTAGATGTGGCCTTAACCTACTTAGATGAAAGCGATTTTTCCGCAGCCCGTCAATGGCTCGATCGAGGGCTTTCTTGTGAAGCCAAGACTGCGATGGATGAGCTTGAAGCTTTGTTGGTTCTTGCGGAACTACACGTGAAAGCAAAAGACTACGAAAAAGTCAAAGATGTGGCAGAACAAGTCAAAAACATCCCTGAAGCAACAATACCAGTCATCGCTTATGCGTCTAAAAGACTTACATCTTTGGGATTCGAGATGTTCAAAGCCAACGACTACTTCAGTGCATTGGCCATGGTTGAGGCCGCACAGTTTCTTTACTATAAGAAAGAGCGCGTTGGACTAGAAGTGGAACTGAGAAGTGCAGTCGATTGCCTTAACGAGTTCAGCGCTTTGGAAACCGATTCGCAAGTTATCGAGCCTGTAAAGCGCTTAGCTTCGATGATGGTCTCCAGACTTCTCGACGAAGATGAAATTCCCTACAGCGCTTTTATTGATGTATACCTGAGCTTGAAAGACTATCAAGGCTCCGCTGTAGTTTCATCTTTTGAACGCTTGAAAAGCGCTTATCCGAACATCGTAAGCATCAGTCCAGAAACGATTGACGAAGCAAGGGAAAAGGGTGTCATGTTGATGGAGCTCGACGAACTTGAGAAAGACGATTCGGTAGTTCAACCTGTCAAAGACCTCTGCCGATACATCTGTCACAATGCTTTAGGTGGTGGCAGAGACGGGACGGTCATTGGTATGATCGGTACGGCTATTGACAACACCCCTACAAAGCTTCTCCGCGCATCAGTAACTAGTGTACGAAAAAAATACCCAAAGATCTACAGTTCACAAAAGCAGCTTTTTGACGAGTTAGTTCGTGCATCGCGACGTTGGTGAGCCCCAACTTTTTCCAACGTAGAGATGTCTGAACTGCTCCCTGTAAAGTAGACAGTAGAAATATCTAAAGTACCAAAGCACCAATCAACTCGGTTGGTGCTCTTTTCGAGTGAAGTCCGATAGAAGCACAAAAAGGAAAGCCATTATTACTTGAAAAAGTTGTTGCACACTTTCCATAGTACGGAAGACACTTTGAGGACCTTTACTATATGGGATTGGCTAGCTACCGGTGAGAAACACAAAGCGTGTTGAGAGTTTTCAATGGTTATTTGACAATCGAGGAACCCCAGAGCGTTCTTCTTTTCCGCACTACAGCAAAATGAAAGAACTGTTTTAGTGTGTAGATACAACAACAAACACTACGCCAATAAACGTTGGCAGTTCAACGTTTATTGGCGTTTTCTACTGGTGGAAGTTGTCAAACTCGGGAGGACGGTTGTTTTTACAAGCTCGATACGCGCAATGAGGGCCTTTTCTTAAGAAGGTCGGAAGAGAGTAGATGCTTCGTTTTTTCAGAGACGTGGAGAAAAACTGAGGTATCCTTTTTGGAATGAAAAGTCGAATGGATGAACCAGATCTTTTCCTGACTTAGAGTACTGATGTCATTTATTAGTCCAAAATAAGGTTAGAACGTCCAGATCTGTGGTACTATGGATTAGTCTGTGCAATTGTCCGTTTGAAATCACGGGTTACACACGGGAAACACAGCAAACGCAGTTTGCATGTACCTACAAGGAGGTCCTATTCATTGACACAGAAAACCCTATCAGCACGGGTTAGAACGGAACTGCCAGAAAACCTCACAGAGTTCATTTGGCAGCTGGCAGAAGCAGCTAGAGAACGCAGCAGGCTTCAAAGAGAGGAAATTCAGGTCTTTGAGCTTAGCCCCATCAATCACAGTGCAATCGTTGAGAACCAAATGGTAGTCCACATCGTAGGGGAAGGGTACCAACGCAGCTACTCTCTCTGCCTCGAAGATAGCTTTGCAGGCAAGATCGTTGTAAAGGATCTTGGAGACGAGCTGATAATGATGTTCTCCGACGAGTATGACCAGGAGCAGGAAAGAGGAGAAGACTAGAGGTGGCGAAAAGCGCAGCTTAGATTGGCTAAGATGCGCTTTTCTCTACTTGGTTTTTCAATTTGAAGATGGCTTTAAAGCACAAAGGTGCAAGGAAAGTAGCCCAGATGCCAATAAGGAAGTACCTGAGTCCGTGGGAAATCAGCTTGTCGGGAAGGATCAGCTTCAAGCCGTTCTGTATACCAAGAAGCACTGCAACTCCCAAAAGGGCTTTGATAAGTTGAATGAGAAGCGGAGCTTTCACAGTGTAGCCAACGTACTTCCCTTCTAAAAAGATGCCAATGCAGATACCGGAACAGGCTGCAACCACTTTGAAGTAGTCGGCGTTTTGAAAGATGGGTAAGGCCAGAAGTAGCGCTGCCCCAAGGACTAGGTAGGAAACGGGTTTTTCTTCCAGAAGATCAATGATCTTGCTGCCTAAAAACGCCCAAATTGCACCGATGGCAATGCCAAAGACCACATCAACAGGCCAATGGACGCCGAGGTACAGCCGGGAAAGACCTACAAGAACGATGAGCACCCCAGCTAATATGCTGAACCAGCGCTTACGCAGATGAAGGGCAAGGGTTGTCCAGCTGGTTGCGGCAAACTGGCTGTGCCCTGAAGGGAAGGAGTAACCGCCTGCTGTCTCCAAACGCAGAGAGCGAATTCCTTCCTGTCCGACGGGTCTTGGGCTTTTGAAGATGTTTTTAAGGGTGATGTTGACTAGAGCAGAAGTCAGTGCTACAAAGCCGAACTTGTACCCGAACTTTTTGTCAACGCACCAGATCAGAATCACCGCAAGGAGAATGAACAAAGTGTCTTCGCCTAGCATGGTTATACCTTGAGCGAACATATCCATAAACGGCGAGGAAAACGACTGTAGATAGCGAATTACTTCCAAGGACAAGGTCTCCCTTCTCGATGGTTTTGCTTAACCAATTCCCAATTTTTGCCGGAAATCCTGCTTATTTTCGGTGTTTGTTGCTGCGTAAAAAGAAATATCTGGTCTGGAATTCATCTCTGCCTTACAGCTAAAGGCCAAAAGGGAGGTTGTTAGTTGCTAAGGCGGCTGGTCTGCGTCTTTGGGTTGTTTTTGCTTTGTGGGTTTTTCTTAATTCAATGGCATTCAGAGGTGATAGGCAGAATGCTGATCGTGGACAGAATCGAAGAGGATTTGGTGGTAGTTGAGTGGGAACGTGGTCACTTTAAGGTGCCCAAAGACCTCTTTAAGGTTCCTGTAAGAGAAGGAGACGTCCTGGCCATTTCCATAGATGTGGACAGGGGAGCAACCGAAGATCGCAGGAAGAAGATTAGGGAGAAAATGCAGTTTGATGAGTACTGATCCCGGGCAAACCGGGGTGAAGGAGGGTAGGTCCGCACTACAACTTTTTGTGTTTTGACGGAAAACAACAATGATTAATGCAACTAAGAGAAAAAGAGTCATTGCCTATTTGCTGCTTTTGGTCTTCTCCTGCTATTTGGCAGGAGCTGCGGGTCTTTCAGCCCACTTTATCGACGTGGGACAGGGAGATGCCATTTTGGTGTGCACGCCAAACGGAAGCACTCTGCTAATCGATGCAGGGCCTAGAGTCGCAGGGAGCACCGTTGTAGAGTACCTTAAAAAACTCGGGATACACGAGATTGATGTGGTGGTTGCTACGCATCCCCACGAAGATCACATCGGCGGGTTTCCAGCAGTGTTCGAGAGCTTTTCGGTGGACAGGGTCTACTTCACCGACCACGAGCACACGACAAAAACCTATGAACGGTTCTTGGATGCAGTAAATGCCTCAGGTGCATATCGGGTCCGTGCTGTTGCAGGAAAGACCATAGACATCGATCCAGAGGTGCAGATCGAGATCCTTTCGCCACTGGACAAAAGATATCGGGACTTGAACCATTCTAGCGTGGTGCTGCGGCTGACTTACGGAAAAACCGCTTTTCTCTTTACAGGAGATATGGAAGTTCTAAATGAAAATGAACTTTTGGCAGAAAAAGTGGCAGTTGGAGCAGATGTTCTGAAGGTCGCCCACCACGGAAGCAGCACGTCATCATCCATGGTTTTTTTGGAACAGGTCTCACCGACTGTTGCGGTAATCATGTGCGGCAGCGGTAACAGCTACGGTCATCCTCACCGAGAGGTGCTGGACCGGTTGGAGAGTTTGCACGTTGAAGTCTTACGGACTGATCTTTTAGGTACTGTTGTCATCGAAAGTAATGGAATGGAGCTTACCTTCCGGAGCAAGTCTGGATCTTAACACTAGGTAAAATGCGGCGAGAAAAGGACCAGGTCTGAGGTCACTGGGGGTGCCATGTGGAAACTTACACCATCGGAGAGCTGAACGAAAGCTCTCTTCACAAAGCCCTGAAAGCCCGGTACATGGAACCGGAGCTTTCCGCTGAGGTCTTGTTTGAGGGCTATGTTGTGGATCTATTGGGCAAGGAGGAGATCATCGAAATCCAGACGGCTAACTTCTCAGGACTAAAAGCCAAGCTGCGGAAGCTCCTGGATGAAAGGGATGTTCGTCTGGTGTATCCTCTTCCAAAGGACAAGTGGATCGTCAAGCTCAGTTCAGAGGGCGAGGTGCTTTCCCGGCGCCTTTCACCCAAACACTGCCACTTTGACGATGCCTTCCACGAGCTCGTCTACATTGCCGAGCTGCTTTCCAGGCCTAATCTCAAAGTAGAGATTTTACTGATACAGGAAGAAGAGATCAGGGTAGATGATGGGAGGGGATCCTGGCGTAGAAAAGGGGTCAGCATCCGGGACCATCGCCTTTTG
>LFSI01000083.1:73700-104857 GCA_001512545.1 Clostridia bacterium DTU065
ACCTTCACTAACCAAAATCTTGCAGAAGCAGGTAGGTTAACAGTGTCCCTGGCGCGAAAAATAACTTATACCCTGAGAAAGATGGGGCTTCTTGAAGTTAGGAAAACCCAAGATAGAAAACACTATTATGCCAAAGCAAGTGGGGGAGATGAACTTGAGTAGAAAGCTTGGTTTGCTTGCTGTTTTATTGGTAGTTTTCGTTTTTGCAGCAGATGTGTTTGCCTTAACCAGAGCGGAGGAAACCTTGAAGATTGTTGAAAGAGATGCCACTCGCCTGAAAAACTTAGTGGCAAACTTGGACGAGTATCTTGACCGGCCGGAAGAAACCGAATCCCAGCTGCAGCTTCTCGACAGCATCATTGAAGAAGCCAAGTATTACATGGAGATCGGTGATGAGTTCGAAGCTGAACTCAAACTTGCTCTTGCCAAAATCGTAATTGGCAGAGCTTACGCTGCCGCCAGCAGAAGTCCTTTGGCGGAGACCAGAATTATCTCCATCGATGCCAGCACCCTGAGTTTTCGGGCGAAGCAGGGAACCTTACCCCAATTGGTTCAGCAGATAAAGGATACGGGGTTTAACACCGTCTTTGTGGAGGTCTTGAGAGACGACGGCTACGTAGTTTATCCGTCCAAATACATGATCCTCGCTCCCGATCTTGAAGGTCTGGATCCGTTAGGAGAACTGGTTCGCCTCTGCAACGAAAACGGTATCGACGTGTTCCCCTGGCAGAAGGTGTTTTTTGCCGCTGCCGATGGAACGCCCGGTCCTATCTTAACCGAGCATCCGGAGTGGGCAGCTGTAGATCGCTTCGGCAAACCCTTTGAAGCATCTGGTCTTGCATGGTTCAGTCCGGCGCACCCTGAAGCTCGCGAACTCATTTTTAACTATATCTTGGAAATGTGGGAGATGTACGACTTTGCTGGATGCCAGCTGGACTATGTAAGAAACGCTACTAACCCACTGGAAAACAACGATTTCAGCTACGACAAAGCTACGTTGGACCTGTTTATGACTTACTACGGCTACAATCCTCTGGATCTGCCTTATCCTTCCGCTTACGACAGAACCAGGGAAGGGTACGTGCCAGGAGACTCCGGTGCTAAATGGGAGAACTGGCAGGCTTTCAGAGAAGAACTGATTACTTCCATGGTGGCAAGGCTTGCCATTGCCATGAAGGAGAAAAAGCCCGATGCCTTTATCAGCTGCGGTTTTGCCGTAGGGAACTGGGGCGGTGGCACTATACAGCAGGCCTACCTCAGAGCGCAGAACTGGCCAGAATGGGTACAAAGACATCTGGTGGACGCTCTTTCGCCACTGGTGTACCAGAATGAGGCAGTACCTGTTGAAAGGGAAGTAACAAACGTTAGGGATTTAGCCGCCGGTAGAGCTATCCAATACCCGAGCCTCGGCGTTATTTCAATGGATGAGCCCTACCAGCTCCTTGAGCAGATCGAGATCGTCAGAAGCATCGGCGAGCCAGGCATGCGGGTCTTCGCCTATCCTCACATGAAGGAAGAGCACTTCCGTCTTTTGAAAGAGGGACCGTTTAGAAATGCAGCTTTTCCTGTGCACAGAGACCTTTACCGAGCAAGCTACCTGGCCTTCCAAGATCTGATGTCTCAGGTCAGCGAAGAGAAGTCCTTCTATCTAGAGCTTGAACGGATGTACAACAGGATCGAAGCATCAGTGGAAGGTGCCCCTGCACAGAAGATTGCTGCTGCAAGATACCTAATAACCAGAATTGAGAGATTCCCCACCGGAGAATACGCTCTGGACATTCAGCTTCAACGCATCAAGTCGATGCTTTCTCTTTACGTATACCGCACGAAGAGTTAAGGCCAGGAACCCTGGCCTTAACTAAGTTTATGGAGGTAAAACCGGTTAAAACTAGAAGATGTAATTGGTTTTGAAGGAGGATTTCCGGTGATTGACGTGCTTGCAGCGGTGATCGTAAGAGGTGAACAGGTGCTCCTGGCAAAGCGGAGCCAAAAGAGTTCTCAAGGCGGCCTCTGGGAGTTTCCCGGAGGGAAGCTCGAAGATGGCGAGACCCACCAGGAGTGCTTGGTAAGAGAACTGGAAGAGGAACTGTCGGTGACCGCGGAAGTTGGCGATTTCGTTGCGGAAACCGTGCATACATACCCGGAAAAGACCATTCGGCTCATAGCTTACTTCGTCTCTATAGACAGAGAACCAAAAGCAGAAGAGCACGAAAGAGTCGCCTGGGTAAACTGCAGCGAGCTTTTGGACTACAACCTGGCTCCTGCAGACAAACCTATTGCTAAAGCTGTTATGGCAAAAATGACTGGTAGAGCTTAAGGAGGAAGTGTTTGTTGAATCTCTATAGATTGAAACTATCGGAAATGATCGACGGCATGAAAGCTGGGGAATGCCCCTTCTGCTTCATCGATGCACTGTTTTACAAATGGTATTTCAAGCGCCTTATCGAAGGTGTTTTAGACGAAGACTACAAGGAAGAATGGACAAAGGGCGGAGGTTTCTGCCCGGAGCACACCAAGATGCTGTTGAAGCAGGGATCGGCTACCGGTCATGCCATCTTGTACCAGTATCTTTTGGAAGACTGGAAGGAAAGGTGGACCCAGGGCGATTTCGACTGCCCTGTGTGCGCTAAGATCGCAAAAGATCTTGCAGACAGCAAAAAGGTCTTTGCCTGGGGGCTGAAAAACGACGCGGAGTTTCTTGAGGAGTACAAGAAGTCGTCAGGGATCTGCCGCGGACACTTTGTAAGCGTTTACGGAGAACTAGACGAGGATCTGAAGAAACTGGTAGTGGAGGTTCAGGAGAGAGCCTTCGAACGACTAAAGGAAAATCTCGAACTCCTCCTGCGCCAGCACGACTACAACTACGATGGACCCAAAAACGCAGAAAGCCTGCGTTCCTGGAAGAAAGCCGCTCGCTACTACATCGGCGGTCTTGACAAACAATACAAGGCTAGATGAGCAGGAGGAACGGCTATGGTTAAAGACTCACGCCTCTACAGCTCGGAAATAGTAAGCAAAGTACGCTTGAATGCTGCTAAAATGGAGCAGTACAGAGATGGTCGCGTTTTCAACGAAATCGAACTTGTTCTCGGTTTTTCATCCTATGTGTACTGGCTGGCGGCTCTTTTCCGTCTGGATGAAAAGGGACAGGATGATTTTCTCTCCAGAGCATCTGAGACTGCTCGGGAGATTGCCCTGGATTTTGTTGCCATGCTCAAAGCAAAACCCGAACTTCTCGAAGCCGTTCAAAAGGTTACTCCGTTTAACCCCGACATAGAGCTGGTCTGGGGCAGGGAAAAAGCCACGCACAACCACTGGAAGTTTTCGCTGACACGCGCCATCATCCTCATCACCAGACAGCTGGTCTATGCAACGGTGGACTTCATCGCTTCCGACGAAAAGGAGGCTTCTGCGGACAGTTTGTATTTCCTAGCATTTTCCGAGCTTGCTGATCTGTTCCAGGAAGCAGTGGTTTGGGCAAGCTACGTCATAGGCGTTGAACACGCCCAAGAGCTTTTCAACCTTGAAGGATAAACGCAGGCGCTCTGCCTGTTGGTTAGAAAAGGGGGATTTGGGTGGCACAGTATATTCTGGCGTTAGATCAGGGAACCACTAGTTCTCGAGCAATTGTCTTTGACGAAGGCGGAAGGATTGTATCTGAAGCCCGAAAGGAGTTTACACAGATTTATCCCAAACCCGGCTGGGTGGAGCACAATGCAGTGGAGATTTGGGGTACGCAGATCGGTGTAGCTTACGAGGCAATTGCTAAAGCTAACATTGCACCGTCGCAGCTTCAGGGAATCGGTATCACCAATCAGAGAGAAACCACAGTTGTATGGGAAAGAAGCACCGGCCGGCCTATAGCCAACGCCATCGTCTGGCAGTGCAGAAGGACCGCCGCCATCTGCGAGGAGCTGAAAAAGCAGGGCTTGTCGGAAATAGTGCGGAGGAAAACCGGTTTGGAGATCGATGCTTATTTTTCCGCAACTAAAATCAAATGGCTCCTGGAAAACATTCCCGGAGCACGGGAAAAGGCCCAAAAGGGCGAGCTGTGCTTTGGCACTATCGACACGTGGCTAATCTGGAATCTTACCAAAGGCAGGGTTTTTGTCACCGACTACTCCAACGCATCGAGAACCATGCTGTTCAATATCCACACTCTGTCGTGGGATGAGGAGCTCTGCGAGATCTTCGGCGTTCCCATGTCACTCCTGCCCGAGGTAAAGCCTTCTTCTTACATCTACGGCGAAACCGACTCCAGCATTTTGGGAGCTGCTATTCCCATCGCAGGCTGTGCAGGCGACCAGCAGGCAGCGTTATTCGGGCAGTGCTGCACCGAGCCGGGGGAAGCCAAGAACACCTATGGCACCGGTTGCTTCATGCTCATGAACACCGGTGACAAAGCTATTGAATCGCAAAACGGGCTTCTTACAACCATCGCTTGGAAGCTAGGGGACCAGGTGACCTATGCTCTGGAAGGAAGCATTTTCATCGGCGGCGCTGCGGTGAAGTGGTTGAGAGATGAGCTGCGGATGATAAAAACCGCAGCAGAAACAGAGGACTACGCCCTGGAGGTAGAGGATACCGGTGGCGTCTACTTTGTTCCGGCTTTTGTGGGCTTGGGAGCTCCCCATTGGGACATGTACGCCAGAGGGACAATGGTAGGGCTGACCAGAGGAACGAGAAAAGAACACTTTATCCGTGCAGTTCTGGAGTCCATAGCCTACCAGTCCTACGAAGTCGTCAAAGCCATGGAGGAAGATTCTAAGCTGAAGCTCAAAGCCCTCAGAGTGGACGGGGGAGCAAGCGCTAACAACTTCCTTATGCAGTTCCAAGCGGACATCTTAAACGTGCCGGTGCAAAGGCCTAAAGTCCTGGAGATCACTGCTTTGGGAGCGGCGTATCTTGCCGGCCTTGCCACAGGCTATTGGCAGAACACCGGAGAGATCAGGAACAAATGCGGATGCCACGAGGACATTGTACCGAGTATGGAAGAAGATAGACGAGCCCAGCTGATCAAGGGCTGGAAAAAGGCCGTGGAAAGGGCTAAAGGTTGGGCAGAGGAGTAAGGAGTGGATTAGAGTGGATGCTTTAAAGTTAGATCAGAGTTATCTTAACTATACTGTAGAGATGCTGCAGAAGCTTACGGCTGTTCCCAGCCCTACGGGCTATACAAAACAGATCTCGGCGTACTTAGTAGAGGTGTTGAAAGACCTCGGGTACAGCCCTGAGGTGAGCAACAAAGGAGCAGTACTCTGTCCGGTAGGTGGAGAGGGAAGCGGACTTCTGCTTTCGGCTCATGTGGACACTTTGGGGCTCATGGTGAGAGCTCTGAAAAGCAACGGCAGGCTGCGTTTCACCAAAATCGGGGGATTTCACGAGGCAACTATTGAAAACGAAAACTGCGTAGTGCATACCAGATGCGGCAAGTCCTACTCGGGAACGGTGCAGCTTTTGGAGCCTGCAACCCACGTCAACCGAGAGTTGGGCAAGCAGGAGCGTAGCGACGAGACCATGGAAATCGTTATAGACGAAAAGGTCTCCTCCAAGGAAGATCTGGAAAAATTGGGCATCAGCGCAGGAGACTTCATCTCTTTGGATCCTAGAACCACAGTGACGCCGTCGGGTTACATCAAAAGCCGTCATTTGGACGACAAGGCAAGCTGCGCTGTTTTGCTTACCCTAGCAAAGTATCTCAAAGACCAAGGCGTTACGCCAAAGAGAGCGGTCTATCTTTTGTTTACCACCTACGAAGAAGTAGGCCACGGGGCTTCATCGTTTGTACCTGGTGATGTGGTCGACTTCGTCTCGGTGGATATGGGTGCAGTAGGCGATGACCTGACAACAGATGAATGCAAAGTCTCCATTTGCGCCAAAGATTCCATGGGACCGTACGACTACGACCTGACCGGCGATTTGATTAGCACGGCAAAAAGGTTGGGACTGAACTTCGCAGTGGACGTTTATCCAAACTACGGCTCTGACGCAGGTGCTGCCCTCAGAGCGGGTTTTGATGTCCGCCACGGGCTTGTTGGGCCCGGGGTGAGCGCGTCTCACGGGTACGAGCGTACTCACAGGGAAGGGCTGGAAAACACTCTAAAGCTCCTTCTTGGGTATGTTCTGCAGGCCGGAGAAGTTAAGTAGTTTAGCGTTTTCAGCAGGTTGGAGGGAGTACGTGAGTAGGTAGGTCAGGAAAAGGAAAAAGACCGGCGCCGCTGAAGTTGGGTATTGAGCCCAAAACCCGGAGCAAGGGCACTTTGGAAGGAGGGAAGCGCAGTATTGCGCAAGCTTATGAAGCGTTTTCTCGTTGCAGTGCTAGTTGTGGCGTTCTTGGCGTTAGCGGTATCAGCGGTGGACAACAGGTTTGTCAGAGACGACATCCCACTGAAGCGACTGGTAGGCCCCGGCGGAATCTACATGCAGCTTTCCCAGTACAACAGCAACTACTCCATTCCCAGCATTGTCGGGTACGAAGTGGAGCTTGCGGTGTTTACGCCTGAGTTTGAGGATCAGATCAGGACTGTGCCTGTTGCGTTCATGAAGGTGTTTGTCGTGATCGATGATGTGATCACCGAGATCCTCAACAGAGTGCCAAAAATCCCTGAAAATGGCTATCTGGTAGTAGGGCACGGCCGGGCAGGTTCGGTCTTTATGGAGCAGTTCAAAGTAGGCGACAGAGTTAAGGTCGAAGACTACGAACCGGTCTACGATTTTGCTGAGTATCCGAAGTTTGTCGTTCTGCCCGACGGAACTAAACTGGAGATCGATGCCTGGAACAGGCACCGCGACACAGATGAGATCATCATCTACAACACCGACTTTGCCGACAGAACCTACACCAACGAATGGGGCATTGAGATTGCGGTAGAAAGAGGAGAAGTTGTCGAGATTAGAAAGCAGCTGAACACCGAACCTCTCGATATCCCCCGAAAGGGTTTTGTCATCTCGGTACACGGCAAGAACATCCCATACTTTGCAGACATTGTGGAATACGATTACATCGAACTTGAGTAAAGTCAAAAAGAGGGACGTTCTTAGATAGTTGCAAGTTGGCTTTCGCGAAAAGGGAAGTGCCCGTGTTTTGTAGGGCGTTTTGGCAGAATTTGACAAAGTCGCACGTTATTAGTTTGTCAAACTGAAAGGGAAATGCTAAACGCTGTCGAATCTGAGTATAGAACCCAATGTTGGGAATACGGGGAAATTTGGAAGGAGGGAAGCGCACTATTGTGCGTAAGCTAATGAAACGTTATTTGATTTTAGTGTTGCTTGTAGCAGTTCTTGCTGCAATGGCATCTGCTGTTGACCCCAGATTTGTAAGAGAAGATATTCCTCTGAAACGTTTGGTGGGTCCTGGCGGAATCTATATGCAGCTGTCCCAGTACAACAAAAACTATTCCATTCCAAACATTATCGGTTATGAAGTAGAACTTGCAGTATTCACACCGGAGTTTAAGGAACAGATTAAGTCAGTCCCTGCTGCTTTCTTGAAGGTATTTGTGGTAGTGGACGACGTCATTACCGAGATCCTGACAAGAGTACCGGAGATTCCTGAAAACGGCTACCTGGTAGTAGGTCACGGCCGTGCTGGTTTGATCTTTATGGAGCAGTTCCAAGTTGGCGACAAGGTTAAGATCGAAGACTATACACCGATCTACGACTTTGACGAATATCCTCAGGTTGTCATCCTGCCTGACGGCACCGAGCTGCCGATCAACGGCTGGAACAGAGGTCGCGGTCCAGACGAGGTCATCGTCTACAACGCAGATTTTGCCGACAAAACCTACTCCAACGAATGGGGTAGAGAGTTTGCCGTAGACAGAGACGAAGTCATTGAGATCAGAACATCTGGAAACACCGAGTCTCTCGAAATTCCCAAGAAGGGCTTCGTTGTCTCCGCTCACGGCGATAAGGTTCCTCTGATTCAAAACGTAATGGAATGGGATTACGTCGAACTAGACTAAAGGCTTGAGGAAACTCAAACTGTTTTAGAAAAGTTAAGGCCCTCGTGTAGCGTCGCTACACAGAGGGCCTGCTTGTTGCAAAAAAACAGGATGCCACGTTTTCGGACTGGAAAGCTAGAAGCTCAGCTGCCTGCTCCAAAGCTTCTCCCAGTGACATCGGACCGGGACAGATGGAAAAGACCGCCGTAAAGCCTGCTTCCAAAAACAGCTGTGGGGCAGGCTCCACTCTGCCTGCGATGCAGACCACCGGCACGCCTGCCAGGTTTGCTCGGCGGCATACTCCTACAGGCGTTTTGCCTCTGAGGCTCTGATGATCCAGGGAGCCTTCGCCGGTAATCACTAGGTTTGCTCCAAGGAGCTTGGTGTCAAAATTCAGGAAGTCCAGAACGAAGTCGATTCCCGAAACGATCTTGGCGTCGAAAAACGCCGTCAAGGCTGCTGGAATGCCGCCGGCAGCCCCCATGTGTCGTTTGTCCAAGACTGCGACGCCTGTAGTTTCTTGGTAGAGTGACCCAAGTACTGTCAGAAACTCATCCAAAAACTCGATCTCTTCGGGGCCGGCTCCCTTCTGCGGCCCGAAAATCCGTGCAGCTCCGTCTCTGCCTGTGAGAGGATTGTCCACGTCGCAGAGAACGGTAAAAGAAGCCTCTTTTAAGCGGTAGTCGAGATTTGAAGCGTCGATACGGGTTGCTGTTGTAAGCTCTTTAGGTATCGCTTTAACCTGCTCACTGCCTTTAAAGAACCTCGCTCCCAGGGCTTCGAGGAGGCCAGCACCTCCGTCGACGGTGGCCGAGCCGCCGAGACAGATGATGAAGTGCCTTGCCCCAAGGTCCAAAGCAGCTTTGATCTGCTGACCAACGCCGAAGCTGCTTGTAGAAAGGGGATCTCTGAGGCTCGGGTCAACTAGCGTCAACCCGCTACTTGCCGCAACTTCGATGAAAGCGGTTTCCCTGTCTTTAGAGAGCCCGAAAGAGCATTGGATGTCTCTGAAAAGTGGATCTTTGCAGGTTACCTGGTGCATGGAACCGGACGCAGCTTCTGCGAGGACCTGTGCTGTGCCCTCGCCTCCATCTGCTACGGGGATCTTCAGGATCTCGGCGTCCTGCAGCACTCTTCGGACTCCTGCGGCAGCAGCTGCAACCGCCTCGTGACTGGAGAGGCTCCCTTTGAACGAGTCCAGTGCGAGAACCACCTTTGGGCTTTTAACGTTGCTTACGACGATCACCCCCAAAAAGCGTGATACTTCTATATTTTCCTGTGTACCACTGCTTTCCTTCAGACCTTTGTAAAACGGGCAAAAGGGGCTTTTGGACTGCTGTCAAAGGTCTTAGCTTTGCCAGAGCTAGCAGGCAGGATTTGGGTTTTTGCTGTTGAACTGAGGAAGGTAAAGCGGGATAGTGGACGGATGCATGAGGTTTCACGAAAATCTCTAGCCTTTGTACCAGGCGATGCGAGAGGAGGTTTTCTTTTTGGGTTTTGGACCGACTTTTATGCTTTTCGAAACGGTTTTTCCGATCCTGTTTATCGTAGTGTTTTTACTGGTCCTGGGAGCGTTTGTCTACACTATAGGGTACAGCGTCTTTAGGGGAATAAAAAACCAAAAGAGTCCGGAACTTGTGAGAACTGCCAAAGTGGTTTCCAAGAGAACGGAAGTAGGCTCCTACGGGTCTCATAGGCATCACCACCAGACCCATCACATGCATACCGGTGTGCGTACATACACCAGGTATTTTGTCACCTTTGAGCTGGAAGACCGGTCTAGGGAGGAGTTTCAAGTGACCGACAGAGACTACGGACTTCTGGTAGAGGGGGACGAAGGACGTCTGTTTTCTAGAGGGACGCGTTTCCAAGGATTTGAGAGGTATAGATGAAACCATACCTAAAGTAGTAGAAGGAGTTGTCTATATGGAAATTTCTAGAGAAGTACTGGACAAAAGAGGCATCTATTGGGAAAACCGCATTAAGGTTTTTCTTCAGGAGGAAGTACCGGAGAACCCGATAGTTTTCATCGGCGATTCACTAACTGAGAGGTTTCCGCTGGAGAAGTACTTCGGCAAAGGTTTTGTCAACCGGGGGATTGGCGGAGACCATGCCGATGGATTGTGGGAAAGAAAAAGTCTTTTGTGCTTGGACAAAAACCCAAGAGCGTTGTTTTTTATGATCGGTATCAACGATCTTTTATTCAACTACAAGAGGGATGAAATTCCCTATCATCTCGATAGAATCATCACTTACGCCAAGGAGAAAGCTCCAAGCGCAAAGATAGTCATTCAGTCGATCTGCCCTGTGAGGAATTGGGAAAAACCAACGCCCGACGAGCTGAACAAGATTAACGGAGAGTTGCAAGACCTAGCTGTAAAGCACGGAGCTTCTTTCCTTAACCTCTTTGAACTGTTCGCAGATGAGAACCAGTTCCTAAAGGAAGAGCTTACCATCGACGGCGTGCATTTTTCCGAAGCCGCTTACGATATTTGGGCTGAAGAGGTAAGAAAGTGGCTGAAGCAGCAGGATCTTGGCTAAAGGGGAAGGCAGGGGATTTTGGCACTTGAAAAAGTATTCGGCATTGGTTTTGGTGTTTTTGGCAGCTGCCATTTTGTACTCGATAAGCTTTTCCAGGTACGCGAAGAGACTGAACCAGCAGTTTGCACAGAGTCCTGTGAAAACCGATGAAGCCTACGGTGTTGTGAGGAGCTTCATCAACCTGGCAAACAAGAAAGACCAACAGGAGTTGGAAAAAGCTGTATCCCGGAGGGGCTTGGACCTTGGGTTCGATGTGCTTTTAGATCAGAACATTAAGCTGCTGGAGGTAGTTGGCGCGCCTCACATCGCAGACCAGACGATCTCCGCTTTGGTTCTTGCATTCCACGAAGCGGAAGAGGAATACCTCCACTACGTGCTGTTGTTTATTAAGGATGACAGTGATTGGTTCTTGTACGGACTATTTCGCCAGTGAACAGGAGAGTGAACTAATTGCAAAAGATCGCACTAAAGGCAAAGGACGTTCTAGTTTTTCAAGGGGATAGCGTAACCGACTGCGAGTGCTCAAAGAACGACAACCGGTACTTGGGACACGGCTACGTGAGCCTTATCGCCGGACGGTTGCTTGCAGAGCATCCAGAACTGGAGCTAACCGTCTACAACAAGGGAATCAGTGGTAACAGAGTCTACGACTTGGAAGCTCGCTGGGACAGAGACTGCATCGACCTCAAGCCAACGGTGCTCACCATCCTTATCGGCATCAACGATACCTGGAGGCGCTTTGATAGCAACGTTATTTCCAAACCTGAGGACTTCAAAGCTTGCTACAAACGTATACTGGATAAAACGTTGGAGAAGCTGAGTCCGACACTAGTGTTGATGGATCCTTTTGTCCTTCCTGTTCCGGAAGACAGGAGAATGTGGAGAGAAGACCTTGATGCCAGGATCAACATCGTAAGGGAGCTTGCCAAGGAGTACAAAGCTTTCTATGTGCCCCTTGACGGACTCTTCCACCAAGCAGCAGCCACCACGCCGTATGAGTACTGGTGTCCCGATGGGGTTCATCCAACTCTGGCAGGGCACGGCCTTATTGCCAAAGCCTGGCTCGAGACGGTTCTGGGCAAATAACCGAAAAAACTTTAACTCACGGCGGAGGGGAGAGATCTCATCCGCCTTTGTTTTTTGGTAGGGCGTAAAGCTTGGCAGCTAACTACTTCTGCAAACATTGCGATAAGGCTGTTTTTCACAGGCTTAACACCTAGATCGGACGGACAAAAACCTGTGAATGTAAAAAGACCAAGCCCATCAAGCTTGGTCTTTCGAAGATATGCGGGAGATCATCCACTGGAAGTTGCTCTCGAGGACGTCCTTCCACGAGTCTTCATTATGGGTTTCGTGAAACAAACCGGACCAGCTGGCAAGCTCCGCCTTTGGAGATCTGTCAGCGAACTCTTTGCTTGCAGCGTAAGAGGTAATGGGGTCGTCTGTACCGTGGACGAGAAGGAGCGGAAGGGGAAACCCCTCAGCCCCGTCAAGAGCGTACTCGCCGGCCCTGACAACCTCTTTTAGAAAGCGCACCGAGATGAACCCGTGTACCAGCTCATCGTTCATGTAGGCAGTCGCGACAGCCTTATTGCGAGACAGCCCTGCAGGATCCAGATTGGTTTTGACCACCAGATCAGGTGCGAAGAAGGCGGCTACTTGTGCCAGTGCCAGCTGCAGTTTGGGCAGGGGAGTGGTGAGGCGGAGCCAGGGACTTGTAGCGATCACGCCTGCCACATTGGGGTTCCTCCTTAGAGCATAGTTCAGGACAATGTTTCCACCCAAGCTGTGACCGTACAGAAACGATGGCACGGCAGGCTCGGCCAAGCGGGCTTTCTCGAAGAATGTATCTACATCTCGCATAATCGCTTCGTAGCTTTTGGCATGCCCTCGCTTTCCTCCGGACATTCCGTGACCTCTAAGGTCAAAGGCGATGCACGAAAAGCCCTTCTCGTTGAAAAAGCTTGCTACGTGCTCATACCGACCCGAGTGTTCGCCCATTCCGTGAACAAGATAGACAGCAGCCTTGGGGTTTTCTGCAGGCCAGTAGCGGAAGAAGAGTTTGGTGCCGTCGAAACTCTCCCAAAAACCAGTAGTATGTGACATAGGCAACCTCCGTTACGTTTAGAAGTAAGTAGCGAAAAAAACCCATTCAGCGATTAAAGACAGAAGAGCAGGAAGCCCTTCTGTCTTTAGTGCACCTTTTTCTTTCACTTGCAACCTATTAGGCTATTTTCTCACCCAGACTTTGATGTAGTCATAGGTTACAGCGGTCATGTTGGTTCTTACTGAGATGTAGTAGCCGTCGGATATTGGATTGGTGTCGACCCACTGCAGAACCAAGTTGCCGTTGAGGTAGACATCTATCTCGCCAGTCTTGACGTTGTACTCAACTCTGATTACGCTAAATCCCCCGTCTGGAGCCGGATAGCCGTCCACTTGGGTAACGTGAGTCAGACCGCCGCCCGAAGCTCTGTAGAGCTGCACTCGACCGTAGTCTTGGAACACTAGGTACGACTCACCGCGGTTGGTGGCGTAGCCATCGCTACACATGAAGTGAAGGCCTGCTGCAGGCGACCACTGACCGCCGCTGAAGTCGTAATGCACCTTGTATTCGTAGATGAAGGTGTATTCGCCGAGCTGGTCTAGCTCCTGTACAGCGTTGGTGTTAACATCGGAGGTGTCGTAACCTACAAGACCCCCATTCTCTACTTCCCAGTCGCCAACCACGGGATCGAAGTAGACGTTTCTGCTGTCGGTCTTATCGAAGTTGGCTTCAAAGATGAGAATGTCTTCAGCAATGGCAACCGCAGAGACGACGAAGAGGCAAAGCAACAAACCCAACAAAACCTTTTTCATAGTCCGTCCCCCTTATTAGGTTGTTATTAGCTGATAATTTAGTTCTAGAAATCTCAGAAGGTTCCTTTTTCTTAAAGAGCACCTCAACAAAAAGCGGCAGCTGCAAAAAAGGCAGAAGGAGAAACTCCCTTCTGCCTTTGCACAATCGGTTGTTTAAGACTTTAGAGCGGTGTTAACTTACTTTCTTACCCAAACCTTGATGTAGTCGTAAGTTACAGCGGTCATGTTGGTTCGCACCGACAAGTAAGCGCCATCGATGATGGGATCCATGTCGGTCCACTGGATGACGAGCTCGCCGTTGAGGTAGACATCCATGTCTCCGGTTTTGGCGTTGTACTCAACTCTGACGACACTTGAGCCGCCATCCGGGGCAGGGTGACCGTCCTTTTCAGCCACTTTTGCCAACGCGTCGTTTGTGGCTTTGTAAAGGATCATACGGCCGTAGTCTTGGAACACCAGGTATGAATCGCCGCGGTTTGTGGCGTAGCCATTACTGCACATGAAGTGGAGCCCTGCTGCAGGCGACCATGGTCCGCCGCTGTAGTCGTATGTAACCTTGTACTCATAGATGAAGGTATACTCTCCGACTTGGTCTAGCTCCTGAACGGCATTGGTGTTCTGATCGGTGGTGTCGTGGCCGACCAAGCCGCCGCCGTAGACCTCCCAATCCCCGACAAGCCCATCCCAGAAGACATTCTTGCTATCTGTTTTCTCGAAGTTAGCTTCGTAGATCAGGACGTCTTCGGCAAAAACCATTACCGACAAAACCAGTACACAAACAACAAGCAACAACAGTTTCTTTTTCATCGATTTCCCCCCATTGTTTTACATATAATGACTAATTCTCCCAGTATCCCGGAAATCCTCTGAAATCTGCTCTAGGGTTTTCAGCTGTCCGCCGCAAAGGTTGGAATGACACTTCCCGGAGGCTCGTGGAGTAGCACATGCTCGTCCGGAGAGATCCGTAGCTTCGAGAACCAAAAAACTCCTAAAGAAAGTTGATTCTTTAGGAGTTTTTGCTTCAGTGTATGGAGTCAGGTTTAGTTCGTCCTCGGCGTTGCGGGGACGTAATCTCTTTCGGTGTTTTGGTAGACGTAGATGTTGAAGATTCTATTTGCAGAAACTAGCGCACTGGAGAGGGACTCGATCTCCGAAGGCTTAATAATGCGTTCTGCCCTCAGGGTTTCGAGGACGTCCAGTAGGGCTTTGGTTTTTTCCGCGAAGGCTTTTGCAGTATCCAAGGAAACTTCGCTTACGGCAATCTCTGCTTCAAGGGCTGTAACTTCCTTAGCAACCTCTTCTAGAGAAGCTCTGGAAAGCTTGGCTGAAGCTTCATCCAGGAGAATCAGCGCTGCTTTGAAGGGCTCTCTCATGGGAATTACTGCAGGATTAGCAAACAAGCCGTTTACCGCATCATCGTACTTTTCCTTCCAGAAGCTAGCGTTGGAAAACAGGGCAACACCTGTACTGCCGACTTCTCTTGTGGCCTTAATCTGACCGATGTTTGTGATGCGGTCGTTGACGTACAGGCCAAGTCCCGGGTAGACCCAAGCCTTGTCTTCGACGATGGCAAGGCCTTTGTTGGCATTGGCCTTAAATCCAGGCACTTCGTTCCGGTAATCCATGGTCATCACGAAATCCAGATAGCCGTTGTCTACCCAGTGCTTCCAGTTCTGCATTACATCAGCTCTGGAACGGTCGGGATCGGGCACTACTGCAGCGGAAAGAAGAAGATCGGGGTTGGTGCTGTTAAGCATCTTGCGGACTTCCTCAACAAAGGTGGTTACGTTGTTTTCCCTCCAGGTGTTGAAGGCAATCCACTCTTTAGAACCTACTCTGATTTCGTCCAATCTCAGGCCTGTTGCCTGGAAGAAGGCCTCTTTGCTGTAGTCGGAGTAGCCAAAATGGCCAATACCATCTTCGTTGTACCTAATGTAGTCGATGTGAAGGCCGTCAACGTCGTATTTGGTGACAACCTCACGGAAAAGGTCCAAAAGATAGGCCCTTACCTCAGGATGGGCAGCATTGTACCAAGCGGTCTGGTACTCCCAGTTGGAAAACGGCCTGCCGGCTTCGTCTAGCTCCCGCCATTCTGGGTGCGTTTCGAGAGCTGGGCCGAACTTGCCCCAGTAACCTCCGCAGAACACCCAAACCCACGGGTGGACTTCGATGCCAAACTTCTTGGCTTCGTCGATGACTACCTCAAGGGGATCGAAGGGGAAGTCTCTGAAGACTGCATGCTGCTCTCCTACAGCACTCTTGTAGAGCGTGGCACCGCTGTAGACCGTTTCGGGAAAGATCATGTTGATGTTGGCTCTAGCGAGCTTTCTGATGATCTCCCTAAAGTCCTCTTCGGACTTGCAGGCTTCAAAGCTCTGGTAGTCGATCCAGACTGCCCTGGCTTCTGCGTTTCTGGTCTGTAAAATCCCGGGGATCATCTGGGATGTGAGTTGGTTCAGCTGGTAGAGGTATGATCCGGCCTTTTCGCCTGAGTCTTTGCGCTCGGCAAATCTCAAAGCGGTGTAGACCTTTTGGGCATCTTCGTAGGCTTTCAGTGACTCTTCGGGAATCTCTTCATAGTTTCTCTCTGCGACCTTGAACTCCCGTTCAATGGTTTTGTACCACGATTTGCCCTCGTTTAGAGGGTCTTGAATATCCCTGACAGACAAGCGGAAGAAGCCTCCTTCAATGTCACCCAAAAACTCTTCTAAAAGACGCACGAGAACCTCGCCGTACTTGTCAGAGGTCTCGGTCATAAAGATGTTTTCGGCAAAGTACACAGTAGAATCAGTTTTAATGGTGTTTGTGATGTAGTGCGTGAACTCCCCGCCGGGACGAGTAAGCAGGATGTAGTCTTCCACGCCACCGATTTCCTTGACCATGAGCGTTTGACTGGAAGGAACCATCATTGTGTCGGCGGCAAAAGGCGGTTCGGGATCTATCGGGACCGCTCCCAAAAGTGGCTTCAGCGGCATTATAGAACTCAAGGTTACATTAAGGACATCGCCTAAGGCAAAGTCTTCTCTTAGATTGCCTTTGGCATCGTAGAGTGATGTTGTGTAGGTAGCGATGATGTGCCCACCTGAGTTTACATAATCTCTGTAGAGCTCAACTTCCTGGTCGGACATGGCGCTCTGGGCAAGGAGGATCACGGCTTCGTAGTAATCCAGCGCACCTTCTAAGACTTCATCGCTGGTGATGATGTCATACTGCACGTAGGCGTCGTATAAAGTGGCTTCGAGGGCCTCGATGCCCTTGCGGTAGGCATCTGAGCCTATCAGTTTTTCCGTCTTTGCATCAAAGACGATGGCTATGCCATCTTTTAGGTCAATGGCAAAAGCACAAGAAAGCAGAAGTAAAACCACGATAACTGTACTGATTAATCTCCTTAAAGATTGCAAGTTATCATCTCCCCCTATTCAGTTCCTCTGTTAATCTAATTTTGGCTCTGGGCGAAATGAATTCCTTCTGAAGGAAAGAAAGGCAAAAAAATAACCCCGAGTGGGGTTATTTTTGCTAGGCTTTGCGTGTTTTCTTCCCGGCTTTTAAGATGAAAGCGACCAAGGCCAGGAGGTAGACGAAAATCATGCCGACGGTCAAAAACAACATCGTATCCGACTCTGGCGCAAGGCCGATAAACAGCAGCATCGGAGCGCCGAAGAAGATGGCAAAGCTGCTTCCTGTAACCAGATTGATAGCTGCGGGAGTTCTGAAGTGGGGGTCGATTTCTCTGAGAAGTAGGATGCCCGAACTGATGGTTCCCGTAAGCATGCCGTACATGGAAAGGAGACCTTCGTAGTAGTAGCCAGGATAGATCTTTTTGCACAGCCACTGCAGGAAAAATATCGTGACAACTGTGCCTACGACACACAAGAGGACTAAAGGCAACCACAGATCTTGAACGTCTTTGATCTCGATAGAAGCAATACCTGCAATGACCATGTAGTCAAAAGCTAATCCCGAAACCCTTGCTAAGAGGTAGTTATTGGGATACTGGCGGGTCATCAACTTAGCTTTTTGCAACAGCTTGAAAAGTCCTCTAAAGAGGGTGGCAAGGAAGCTGCCGATGATGAAGTTGAAGCCCCAGATGAGAGGTGACAGGCTCTTTGCAAGTCCTGGTGCTGAAGCTGTCAGAAAGTTGGTCAGACCCAGCGATGCCAAATAGGTGAGGAAGTAAATGAAAAGTACCAAAGCGATCTGAATCGAGAAGCGGTCGATGGATTCGGAGACCGGAATCTCTTTTTCAGACTGGAAATACGCTACGTCCAACGATTCGGAGTAGTTCCTTGACGAGAGGTTTTTAAACGCCCCTTTTCGCTTCAGGTAGTTGAGGTAGATCACCCCAACTACGCAGGCCACAAGATAACCAGCTGCAGCAATGGAAAGGCCGAAGGATTGCCCACCGACAAAACCGAGGTTTTCGTAGGTGGAACCTACGTTGTTTGCCTGTCCCGGCCCCTGACCGAAGCCCATAGGCAGGAGGATGCCCGATGCTTTGAACAAGTTGGGCATCAAAGTGTAGGCTAAAGAGATGGTGATCAGAAGTCCGAAAAAGCCTTGAATCAGATATGTTGCAACGATCAGAGCACCGCTTTTTGCAGCTACCAGACCTCCGCTTTCCGCTTCGGATCGCTTTTCTGGCACTTGCAGGCTCAGCGCGATGAAGCCGATGGCAATGGAATGATAGGTGATGATCTCCAACAGCTCCAGCTTTACAGGGAACCAATCAAAAGCTCTCAGGAACAGAGCTATAAAACCTGCAATAACTGCTGTGGGTAGGAGCGTTTTTTCCACGAAGGGGATTTTTCGTCTCAGGATGTTTGCCACAAGCAGAATCCCGGACAGAAGCCCCATCTGCAGCATAATGTTCCAAAGACTGGTGTTAGCAGCTGAAAAGTCCATGTTTCGAATCCTCCTAATCTAAGGCTTTAGACATAGAGCGTGCAAACAACGACGGACTAAATCATCACGCGCATATCGGTCAGAGCTTTGCAGAGCAAAAGGTATTTCAACGGGGATCGGGGATGGTCTGACTTAATCTCAAAGTATTCTTTCCCCTTTACCGAGAAAGTTAAAAGTGTTCTTTGGATAACTGCCATGTCGGTAATGTCCTGGAGCAGAAAAGCCGTTTGTTTGCCGGTGGACTTGTCTTCCAGAACCAGTCGGTCTTTGTAAAGGTAAAGCATGCCTTCGCCGACTTTGAAGGTTCGCCTTCGGGTTTCGAACCGGAAGACCTTCTGGTCTCTGTCTGAGGTTATTGGCGTATCTTCCGGAAGAGACTTGTACGTCTCTGCTTGCCTTTCTACAAACTTCCTCTGCCACCGGTCCCACTCGAGGACCGTGGTAAACGGTGGAGCGTTGTCTGTTAAGCTCTCGAAAAATCCGAGTTCGGTGTAGCGGAGCTTCAAGCCGCACCTGCAGGACAGCACATCGCCTTGGCTCTTTAAGGTGCCGATACCCTGGCAGTTGGGGCAGACAAACAGCGCCGTTTCCAGGAATTCTGCAAGGTCCTTGCCCCGAAAAGAGATCTTTGAGACAGCATTGTCTTCGTAGGCGTTGACGTAGAGGTCCGACTTTATTCTTGTATAAAGCTCTTCATCGGTCATCTCTTTCAACTCTTCCGGACTGTACTCCCTAACGATTCGGCCTTCCATAGCCCCTTTCCTGATGGATTTTCCCCAGCGTGGAGCGGTGAAAAAGCCTCCTGTAAGCCTGTAGGTTATCAGAGCACTGCCGCTGGCTTTAACCAGTTTAGCAGTGGCTTCGGTGATCTCTCCTGTCTCGCCGCTCCAGGTGGTGGAGCCTTCAGGAAACATGCAGACGTTGTAGCCGTTCTTTAGGGTTCTTAGAATGCTTAAGGCAGTGTGTCTTTCGGTTTTTGCTTTGACCCTGACAATGGGTGCTACAATAAACTTCAAAATACTGCTTAGAACCTTGATGCGGAAAAGATGTTCACTGGCAACAAAATACATGTGCTGCGGGAAACTCAATCCCACAAGCAGGGGGTCGTAGTTGGTTACGTGGTTGGCAAGAACCATGAACGGATGGTTCATTGGCTTTGCCACATCAAACTTGAAGTTGAATGCCCTAACAATAAACGGTTTTAGCACGTGCCACAATGCCTTATAGACGAAACGGTGGAAAGCGTGCATTTTCATGACAAAAGGACTCCTTTATGAAAAAAATGAACAAAAACTTCAGTGGTTTAGTCTTTACTAGTTTATACAAGACGAGCCAAAGACCTTTTTTAGTTTGGTTTTCTCCTACCATTTTTTGGCACCAAATCCCTGCGGCGCAAGATACTGCAGTGAAATCGTACACAAGGGTTTTTCGCACTGCCCCGCGTTTAGCCGGAGTTTTGCTTGGAACCATCCGGTGGTAATGAAACTGTCAGGAAAGGGTGGAAGTTCAACCTGGAGAAATTGTGCTGCGTCTTTCCGCCGATTTGTTTTTGGTGTATAATAACTTTTTGGACACTGTTCTCAGTGGGGAAGGAAATGGTACAGGTATGGCAGTAAGAAAGAACGAGCAGATTAGGAATGTGGCGATTATCGCCCACGTCGATCACGGCAAAACGACTCTCGTTGATAGCCTGCTCAAACAGGCCGGAATGTTTCGGAAAAACGAGGTGGTAGCGGAGAGGGTTTTGGATTCCAACGATCTTGAGCGCGAGCGCGGAATTACCATTCTTTCCAAAAACACCTCTGTGTTATATGAAGATTTAAAAATCAACATTGTGGACACTCCCGGACACGCTGATTTTGGCGGAGAAGTGGAGCGGGTTCTCAGAATGGTGGACGGAGCTCTGCTTCTTGTGGATGCTTTTGAAGGTCCCATGGCACAGACCAAATTCGTCCTCCGCAAAGCTCTCGAAGCCGGTCTCAAGATCATCGTTGTGATAAACAAGATGGACAGACCCGATGCAAGACCTGCAGAAGTCGTGGATCAGGTTCTCGACCTTTTTATCGAACTTGAGGCAGACGACGAGCAGTTGGAGTTTCCGGTGGTTTACGCTTCGGCCAGAGAGGGAAGGGCAAGCTTTTCGCAAGACAGTCTGGGAGATAGCATGCGTCCTCTCTTTGAACTGATCCGCAAAGAGATTCCCGCACCGCAGGGTTCGGATCAAGAGCCCCTTCAGCTTCAGATAACCACCCTGGACTACGACGATTATGTCGGCAGAATAGGCATCGGCAGAATCACCGGCGGCATCATCTCTGCAGGCCAAACCATCGGCCTTGCCAGAAGAGATGGGACCTTGGAGGAGATCAGAATCGGCAAGCTCTGGACCTTTGAAGGGCTCAAAAGAGTTGAAGCAGCAGAAGTAGGTCCCGGTGATATTGTTGCCATTTCGGGTCTTGGACACGTGGAAATCGGCGAGACCGTAACAGACCCCGAAAACCCGAGACCTCTCCCTCTTTTGAAAATCGACGAACCTACAATGACAATGAACTTCATGGTTAACGACAGCCCCTTTGCAGGCGAAGAAGGGAAGTTTGTAACCTCCAGGCATCTGAGAGAACGCCTGTACAAAGAAGCCGAGACCAACGTCAGCCTCAAAGTGGAAGACGGAGACTCTCCGGACACATTTATCGTTTCAGGTAGAGGCGAGCTGCACCTTGGGATTGTCATCGAGACTATGCGGCGGGAAGGCTATGAGATGGCCGTGTCCAAGCCGAAACCGATCTTCAAGGAAATCGGTGGAACCCTGATGGAACCATTCGAGAAGCTGTTTGTAAATGTGCCTGAGATATTTGCCGGAAGGGTTATTGAGAACTTAGGCCGCAGAAAAGGCGATCTACTGCAGATGGAGCCTGTGGGAACTGCAAATGTGAGGTTAGAGTTTTTAATTCCCGCACGGGGACTCATCGGTTTTCGCAGCGAGTTTCTAACCTTGACAAAAGGCGAGGGTATTATGCACCACTCCTTTGAAAGCTACCGTCCGTACAAAGGTGAAATCCAGCAGCGTACCTCTGGCTCTCTGGTTGCCTTTGAAGCAGGGGAAGCAACTGCATATGCGCTAGATGCCGTAAGCGATAGAGGCGAACTGTTTATCACCCCGGGTACGAAAGTCTACGCCGGAATGATCGTCGGGCAGCACAATAAAGAAGGCGATCTGGACATCAACGTCTGCAAGAAGAAGCATCTCACCAACATGCGGGCAGCCGGCTCCGACGATGCCATCAAGCTTTCGCCTCCGAGGGTCTTCACCTTGGAGCAAGCGATGGAGTACATCGCCGAGGACGAGCTGGTAGAAGTCACGCCTAAGTCCATTAGGTTGCGAAAGACTATTCTAGACCGCAACCTAAGGGCTAAAGCTTTGAAAAAACAAGCCCAGTAGAGGTTTGCATAACTATTGGTAATCGAGGTTAACCTACTCTTGACTAGGTTTATACAGTCAAGGAGGTAACTTATGAAAAGCGTTATCGGTACCTATGGTGACCGCAGCGAAGCTGAACGAGCATTAGATGCACTAAAAAACGGCGGTTTTAACGATCGGGAGATATCCCTTGTGGCTAAAGGCGAGTATTCCGAAGGAGACGGAGAGAACGCTGGAGAAGAGTCGATGGGCATGTCGTCGGGAGCTATCACCGGCGGAGCCATCGGAGGCGTGGCTGGGCTTTTGGCAGGCGCAGGGCTCCTAGCCATTCCGGGCATCGGTCCTTTGGTTGCTATGGGGCCTTTGGCGGCGACTCTAGGTGGTGCTGCAACCGGCGGTATTGCAGGAGGCCTGATCGATGCAGGCATCCCTGAAGATAGAGGCCAATACTACGAAAACGAGGTAAGAAGCGGTCGCTTCTTGGTTATGGTGCAATCTGGAGAAGACCGCATCGAGGATGCAGCCGGAATCCTGAGAAAAACCGGCGCAAAAGACGTGGAAGTTCACTGAGTAATTAACCGGGCGTAAGCCCGGTTTTTTTTGTTTTAAACCTCTTTTTTTTTCGCAGGTTTGCGTCTGAAACTGGGTATTAAGCATGTAAGGCTGGTTATTTACCAAGTCCGCATTGAGGGTTTGCCTGCCGAACCGATGGTGCAGTGACTGGTGTTTTCGCACATTATGACGAAGAATTGACAAATCGAAAAGGATCGGTCACCGTTGTTATTGTATATACCCAAGGGGTAATCCCAAAGAAAGTTACAAAAAGCATGGTACTAGCTGCGCAAATTTGCTGCAGGTTATCGGAGGTTTTGCACACTTTTCCGTGATTAGTGTCAAGACTTAGGAGAAGGCTTTTGTTATATTGAAGGTAAATAGAACTAATCGTGGAGGCTGAAACCGTGTACGATCCTTGTGCTAGAGTTAGCGTGTTTAAAGATGAAGCAACGCAGCACGAAGTGGAAGGTGCCAGAGCCATTAGGCCCCTTGGCAAGGAACCTTTCCTGCTTCCGGAAGACCTTCCGTTCGGAATCGCACACTTCTACTATACTTCGTATTATCAGATGGAGCCTCACAGACATGCAGAATTAGAAATCATTTATAGTGTAAGCGGTAAGGGGTATCTTTTTGCCGAAGATGAAATGCTGCTCCTGCGTCCGGGCGACATTGCCATTACCAACAATGAAGAAATTCACAGAGTTCTGCCGGATCCGAAGCAGCCAGGTTCCTTGATTGTCATCATGTTCAACACCAAGATGCTAGGGGACATTGATGCCGAACGGCTCTGCGAGATTTTCTACAACAAAGCTTTAAAGCGCAGGCTGAGGTTGGAGAAAAGCGACAACGAGCTGATCAGAGGCATCCTGGAGAGCATGCTGACAGAATTTGAGAAGGAAGACAAGTTCTACAAAGAAATGATCACGGCGCTCCTTATCAAACTCCTTGTCCAACTTCACCGCCTATTTATCAATCAAAAGAGCGAACCGGAGATCGACGAGGGGGTAGGCGAAAGGGTTCAGGAAATTCTCGAGTACATCGACAAGAACCTTAGCAGTAAGATTACCATTCAAGACATTGCCAGCGCTGTGCACCTAAGCCCGTCTCATCTCAGCTCACTGTTCAAACAGAAGACAGGGCTTACGGTCTACAGTTTCATCCTGTCCAAACGGTTGATTTTAGCGAGAAAGCTTTTGATGGAGACAGATATGCTCTTAGACGATATTGCTGAAGAATGCGGCTTCAGTGATGTCTCGAGCTTTATTCGCTGTTTTAGAGAACGTGTCGGTACTACCCCCGGGCAGTATAGACGCAGTTCAAGATAACTAAGGTCAATATTTATGATTTACTAAGGAGGAGAAGTTTATATGGCTAAGATTGCATTGATGGGTGCAGGCAGCGTTGTGTTTGCAAAACAGCTCACCTACGATATCATTGCCCGCCCTGAAATGAGGGACGCTGTGATCTCTCTGCATGACATTGATCCAGATCGCCTTGACACTGCTGAAAAGGTCACCAGACAGCTGGTGGAAAAACTCGGCGGTCACGCTACAGTTGAAGCATCTCTCGACCGCAAGAAATCCCTTGTGGGCGCAGATTACGTCATTGTTATGGTGCAGGTGGGTATGTTCCCTGCAACCAAGATCGACTTCGAGATTCCACGGAAGTACGGCCTTAAGCAGACGATCGCCGATAGCTACGATGTCGGCGGCATCTTCCGCTTCCTCAGGTCTTATCCGTTCTATAAGGGACTTCTAGACGACATGGCAGAGGTCTGTCCAGATGCCTACATCCTCAACTACACCAACCCCATGGCCATGAACATGCTGGGCATCTTCAAGACCGCTCCTCAGGTGAAAGCTGTAGGACTCTGCCATAGCGTTCAGGGCACAGCCGGACAGCTGGCAAGACTTCTAGACGTACCTTATGAAGAAATCGAGTACAGAGTTGCAGGACTCAACCACCAGGCTTTCTTCCTGAGCCTTAAGCACAAAGGCCAGGATCTCTATCCGAGACTGAAAGAACTGGTTTCCGATCCGGAAAAGGTTAAAGATATTCCTGAGAAGTACGACTTCATGACCAAGTGGGATGCTGTAAGGGTTGAACTCTTCAGACGCCTGGGCTACTACATCACAGAGTCCAGCGAGCACAACGCCGAATACACTCCGTACTTCATCCAGCACGAAGAGCTGATCGAGAAGTTCAACATTCCTATCGATGAGTATATCCGCCGCTGCATCTGGATTTTGGATGAGTACGCCAGAATCCGTAAGCTGGTCAACGAAGGGAAAGAACTGGAAGTCCACCTGAGCCACGAGTATGCTGGAAACATCATCCATGCACTCCATACCGGCCAGACCTTTGCTTTCAACGGCAACGTTTTGAACACCGGTCTTATCACCAACCTGCCGCAAAACGCTTGCGTTGAGGTTCCCTGCTTAGTTGACAAAAACGGCGTACAGCCAACCTACATTGGCGACCTGCCAATCCAATGCGCAGCGTTGAACAGACCTCTAGCATCCAGCGTTGAGCTGGCAGTAGAAGCTGCTCTCACAGGCAAGAAGGAATACGTCTATCAAGCAGTGATGATGTCGCCGCATTCCTCGTCGGTCCTCACACTGGATAAGATCTGGGCGATGTGCGACGAGCTCATCGAAGCCCACGGCGACGCCCTGCCAAAACTTTCATAACGACAGGGAGGTTTTCAGATTGACCCTTGCTTTTGGAATGCAGAACCTTTTCCGGCCATCGCATATGGTATCTCGTTCCATCTGTGCGGAAAACCCCACCGGGGGTAAGGGTATGGGTGGTAGAGCAGTGGAAGGAACCGGCGCCCATGCAGCAAGAGACCTAGGTGTGGGGTGGAAGGTCAATCCCTATCTGATCCTTCAGCCTAACGAAGAAACGGTCCTTGCAGACATTAAAGGCCCCGGCATCATCGAGCAGATCTGGGCCACGCCCATGGGACCCTGGCGCAACCTGATCCTTAGAATCTACTGGGACGATCAAGAGCATCCTTCGGTAGAGTGTCCTTTTGGCGACTTCTTTGGACTGGGTTGGGGCAAGTTCAGGCAGATCTCCTCTCTTCCAGTCTGCGTCAACCCTGGTAGTGCTTTCAACAGCTACTGGCCCATGCCGTTTAAAAAACGCTGCAGAGTCACCATTACCAGTCTCAATGAACATCCCCACAACTTCTACTATCAGATCAACTACGCTTTGGGCGAGATTCCGGAAGACAGCCTGTATTTCCACGCTCAGTTCCGCAGGACGAACCCGCTGCCGTATAAGAGCGTCTATACCATCGTTGATGGCATTAAGGGCAGAGGTCAATACGTTGGCACCTCTATGAGCTGGGGGTCGAACAACTCCGGTTGGTGGGGTGAAGGCGAAATCAAGTTCTACCTTGATGGCGACAAGGACTTCCCCACCATATGCGGTACCGGTACTGAAGACTACTTCTGCGGTTCGTACAACTTCGAGAACCAGGAGACCAAACAGTATCAGGAGTATTCCACTCCGTACGCAGGTTTCTTCGTTCTGAAGCCCGATGGGCTTTACCAGTCGCAGACCAGGTTCAACATGTACCGCTGGCACATCACAGATCCTGTACGCTTTGAAAAGGATCTGCGGGTGACCATCCAAGCTCTGGGCTGGAGATCTGGGGGAAGGTATCTGCCGCTCCAGGACGACCTAGCTTCAGTGGCTTACTGGTATCAAGAGCTGCCGACAGCTCCATTTCCCAAACTTCCCGACAAAGACATGTTGGAGATAATCTAATTTGAGAGGTGCGGTTTCGCACCTCTCTTTGCAATCTGATGGTTTAAAAATTGCTCGGTTGAGGAGGGTAGCTGAATGAATTATGGAAAGCGTCAGTTCGCCGCTTTTGACCTGGACAGAATCAAGCCGCTCGGGTGGTTGAAAAACCAGCTCGACCTCCAAGCCGGAGGCCTAAGCGGTTACTTAGGTGAGGTCTTCCCCGATGTAGGCAGGTCATCGAGCTGGCTTGGGGGCCCAGGTGAAAGTTGGGAAAGGGGGCCGTACTACACAGATGGCATCCTGCCACTTGCGATCCTTAGCAAGAACACCAGAGTCTTCGAGATCGCAAAAAGCTTCATCGATTGGAGCCTGAACAGCCAAAATGCTGAAGGCTTTTTTGGACCTGAGAAGAACCGGGACTGGTGGCCACGGATGGTGATGCTAAAAGCACTGATGACTTATAGCGACCTGGACAAAACCGGAAGGGTGGAGGAGTTTGTTTTGCGTTTCCTCCGCTACCAGTTGGATAGGTTGCCGAAAGAGCCTCTTAAGCGCTGGGCCAAAGCCCGGGGCTTTGAAAACTTGATTCCGGTGTTTTGGCTCTACGAAAAGACCAAACTATCCTGGCTTTTGGATCTTGCAAAAATCATCAAAGAACAGACCCTTGATTGGACAGGGTTTTTCTTGGAGATGCCTTTCAAGGAAAAGATGACCCGCTACTTCGATTTCAAGAAAGTGGATTGGAACTTCTTCGATCTTGAGCGGGAAAACGAAGCAGCTAGAGATGCTTTTCACCGGTACAGCTTCTCCCATGTGGTGAACGTAGCTATGGCGGTGAAAGCTCCGTGGTACTTCTACCTCATCGACGGAGACAAAAGGCACCTAGATGCCGCTCTGCATGGCTACGACAGCGTGATGGCATATCACGGCACGGCAAATTACCTCTTTACCGGCGATGAGCATCTGGCAGGGCTAAACCCCAGCCAGGGCACGGAGCTTTGTGCAGTTGTAGAGCTGATGTTCTCCCTGGAAAACCAGGTGAAAAACATTGGGCTTGCAAGGTTTGCCTCCATTTTGGAGAAGGTAGCGTACAACGCCCTTCCTGCAGCTATCGCGCCCGACTTCTGGTCTCATCAGTATGACCAGCAGGTCAATCAGATCTCCTGCACCGACACTCCGCACCCGTGGATCAACAACTCGCAGGATGCAAACATTTTCGGTCTTGCACCTAACTACGGCTGCTGTACCGTAAACTTCCATCAGGGCTGGCCGAAGTTTGCCGCCCATTTGTGGCTTGAAGCAGAAGACGGAGTTGTCTTCGGAACGTATGCGCCAAGCGAGCTTGCCTACACTGCACCGAACGGCGAAGACGTAACCATCACCGCAGACACAAGCTACCCGTTCAGAGATGAAGTAACGCTTCTATTCAAAATGGATAATCCCACTGAATTTGCCCTGTATCTCAGGGACATACCGGAAAAAGACGGCGTGGAGATCCTCATGAACGGCATGCCCCAGGACTTTGCTGGAGATGAGCGTGGGTATCTGGTGGTAGACCGCACGTGGCACCCTGGAGACAAGCTAGAGGTCAAGTGGCAGCTTTCACCAAAGGTTAGGTTCTGGCAGAACAATACACTGAGCGTGGAGCGGGGTCCCTTGATCTATGCCTATAGCCTCGGTGAGAAGTGGACATGGCTCCGAGGGGTAAGGCCTGCTGCAGACTACGAAGTCCGCCCAGAGAAAAGCTGGAGGTTCGGTTTGGAGCCTGATGTGAAGTTCGAGGTCGAACTCGGCGAGGTTCCGCTCCAGCCCTACAGCGGTGAGAGCCGGCCGGTTGTGCTTCGCACCCAAGCGACAGAGATTCTCAACTGGCAGGAAGAACTGTCGTCTCCAGGACCTGTTCCCGAAAATCCCGAAGCCGGTCCTTCTGTTGAGGCGGAGCTGATTCCCTACGGTTGTGCCAGACTGCGGATAGCCCAGTTCCCTGTAGTGAAGGGGAAAAAAGATAGCCTCTAAAAGGCCCACACTTTTCGTTTGTTTCGGGAAACACCAATGAAAACAGCCTCCAGCTACCAAGCTGGAGGCGTTTATAGTTTTTTTGATCTATAGAGGCATCGCATAGAAGCGGAGGTCCGCTTAACCTTCTACTTGAACTTCGGGAGAGTCTTCGTAGATGGGCATTGTCTTCAAAAGCTGCCAGCCTCTTACGTAGTAGATCTCGTTGTTTTTCCCCAGGGCAAAGAGGTCGCTTCCGGCAATGAACTTGTAGTTGAGGGTCTCGGGGTCGATGGCGGTGACCTTTGCCCCTACGCTGGAGTAGATCAACCCGTCGTTACCTAGGAAGTTGAAGGAAGGTCTCCACCTGCCGAAACTGTTGACCTCTGGGTAGAGGTTCCGGTATTTAATGGTCCTTCTAGAAACCGGATCGTAGGCAAAGATGTAGCCGTTGAAGTTCCCGTATATGAGGCCGTTGACTTCGCACAGTCCGCTGATCATCGGTGCTTTTTCCGCCTGCTTCAGTGGGAGGAATACCTCTTCGAGTTCTCGGGTTTTGACGTTCCACTTAAACATCACCGCGTGCTCGGCCTCAGGCTCGATGCCAAGACCTCCATAAATGCTGGTTCCACCGTAGAGGTAGCCGTCTTTGTAGAGGAGGCTGGTGATGGAGTGGTTCGGAATGATCGGAGCATAGGTCTGTCCCGACTCGGTCTTCGGATCGTAGACGCAGATACCGCCGCCGAGAACGCCATAGTCGGGGATGGTGCCCACAAAGAGCAGCCCGTCGCCACTGGTAAGCACAAACGGTCGGTCCTGTTTGCTGTTAATCTGCCAGATCAGCTTGGGATGTCTTTCTGTATCGATGGGACGGGTGGTATCGATTTTGAAGAGGCGTGCGTGGGGATAGATACCCAAGTAGATGTCGGCGCCCAAAGACCCCATGCCTTCGGCCTGTTCCAGAGGAAATCTGGTAAGAGAGCCTGTTTCGGGATCGTAGACTGCACCTGTGCCTCCTGGATAGGCAGAAAAATACAGCTTGTCATCGGGACCTCTGAAGATGGTCTGTACCTGGGTGCTGGCGCCTTCTGCAGAGGATTTGGTGATCTCTGAAGACAGGTCTTCAAGGTCGAGACGGAAGAGTGAACCGTTCATGAAGACCGAATGGAGGACCCCACCGATGACGCCTCCTCCTCTTAGGGTAGAGGCAATCTTCGGAGTTATGGATACCGGTTTCCCTTCGCTGCTGTTAAAGCGGAAGAGCCCGTTTTTGGTAGTGTAGAAGAGATCGCCAGAGTCACTTTGGATCATGTTGCCCCTGTAACCGCTGCCGAGATGTTCCCACGAGCCCGTTTCGGTGTTGAAAGCAAGAAGATCCTTATTGGGACTGTCGAAGTAGGCTAAGACGTAGGGGTGGGATGCGCCAAGCTCGTAGCAGAAGGGCAGGCTGTCTGTGGCGAGAATCTCCTTAACCGGCTCTTCTAGGTGTTCGGCTTCTAGTCTGCCTTCGGTTCTAAAGGTCTCGGGGTTGATGCGGACCAAGCTCCCTACAGGCCCTACACCGGCGTAGAGGTAGCCGTTCAGGTAGGTAAGAGAGCGGAGGTAGTTCTGACCGGGCACAATGGTGCCAAAGTCAGTGAAGATCCCCGTCGCAGTGTCGAACTGGACGATTTTGCCGTTTGGCCAGGTACCGATGTAGATGTAGCGGTCGCCGTCTGTGGCCATAGACCAGAGGAATTTTTCTCCGGAGCAGACCGGGCCGAACTCTTCGAACTTACCGTCTGCGAGGCTGTATGCAAACAGGTGGCCCGGCTGACCAGAGTCGCCGGTTCCTGCGATAAAGACCTTGTCCTGATGCAAAATGAGCCTCCAGGCGCTTTCGGCGCCAATAAGGCTTGTTTGAAAGATGATTTCATTGGTTTCTAAGTCGATGACGCAGAGCGTTGCAGGGTGGCCGTTGACTACGTGGCAGAGAAGCTTTCGGCCGTTGTACTGTGCGGCTACCGAATAAAACGTCGACACCTGTTTAATGGGAATGCCGACTAGTTCTGGTGTAGTAAACTCGGGCAGATTCATAGATCTTCATTCCTTTTCCTGGATAGTATGTGGTATTTGTTAAGGAGGTTAAAGCTCCTATGTAGTTTAGATAACAGCTGCGGACGTCGCCTCCATTGAAAGGCAGTCCATACCTTAACTAAGATACCACAAAATGCGAGCCTGTGGCGAAGAGGACGCAGATTTTTTTGCTTTTTTGCATGGGGTAGTGTATACTATTTCATAGAAGACCGGGGATACCGGTCTATTTTTGGATACTTTTGTTTTCGGAAGATAGCTTCGGGATAAAAAATCCTTTTTGGTACAGAATTTATTTGGAGGGGTTTATGCATGTATAAGAGCTCAGGGGTGCAATTCACAATTAATCTGCAGGAAGCTGACCCTAATCCTGCATGGTATACGATTGTAACGAAAACCAACTACGAGAAGAAAGTTGCCAAAGACCTGCAGCTTGGCGTAAAAAACGCGTCATTCAAAGACGACATTATTGAAGTTGTGGTACCCATTCGCGAAGTGGAGGAGACCGTTAAGGATAAGAGCGGAAAAACTGAAAAAGTCGTTAAAGCCGAAAAACCCTTCCCCTCGTACATCTTTGTGAAAGCCCGTATGACCGAAGAAGTCTGGCGGTACCTGCGGGGAGTCACAGGTGTGTCCACGATTCTCTCTGTAGGCGGATACCTTACAACCATGAGCGAACAGGAGATCCAGCGGATCAAAGAGTACTGCGGTCTCCTCGAAAAAGAAGAGAAGGCCAAGAAAGCAGAGATTTCCAAAGAACTAGAAGAGTACAAGAAGAAGCTGAAGGACAAAGTTGGCGCAAAGGCCGTGATTAAGGGCGGCATCTTCGACGGCTATACCGGAAAGATCTCCGAGCTGGATTTCCAGAAGGGCAAAGTCACAGTTATTATGGATAACAGCGCCATTTCCATTGAGGTAAACATTACGGACATAGAGCTTTTGTAGGAAGCAGGCATAAGAGACTCCAGGGCACAGTGGGATTTTGCTGTGCCCTTTTCATATCTTCACAGCCTCAGCTCTACAGAGACCAAAACCAGAGGCAGTTGGGTGTAAATCAAGCTAATGCTTCCAAGAGCATGGAAAGACTCTCCAGCGGTATGAGAATTAACCGTGCTGGTGAC
>LFSI01000076.1:0-1816 GCA_001512545.1 Clostridia bacterium DTU065
CTTATCGCAAGCGGCCTTATTGCTACTTAGGTACAAGAGAGTAAAAGAAGGTTTCCCAGTTAAGTTGATTTTCTGGATGCTTGGTGAAAAAACGTGCGGCATAAAGCTCCCCCTGAAGATGCATCCTCAAAAGAGAAGGGGTGTTTTTATGCGAGCGCTATGGCAGGGTCTCTTGTCTTTTGGCCTGATTAACATACCGGTGAAGATGTTTAAAGCTACAGAAAGCAACGATTTCCATCTGACGCTTCTTCACGATGCTTGCCACAGTCCCATTAAGTATCAGAAGCACTGCCCGGTCTGTGGCCAGGATGTAAAGAACGAAAACATCGTCAAGGGATATGAATACGAAAAAGGCCGCTACGTTCTGCTAACCGAGGAAGAACTGGAAAAGGCAGCTTCTCCTAGGTCGAAAACCATCGAAATCCTGGCCTTTATTCAGAAAGGAGAAGTGCCTCTTCCCTACTTCGACGACACTTACTACCTCCACCCTGCACCAGGTGGTGAAAAAGCTTTTTCCCTTTTGGGACAAGCTCTAAAGGCTCAGAACAAAGACGCCTTTTGCAGAATCGTGCTGCGAACCAAACCTAAACTGTGTCTTGTGGGTTTTTCCAGCGGTGTTATGATGCTAAACACCATTCACTATGCGTCGGAAGTGCGTTCACCTGAAATGTTGGGGACTCTTCCTATATACCAAGTAACTGCAGCCGAACTGGAACTTGCAGAACTTCTAATCAACAAACTCACCAAGCCCTTCAATCCCGAGGAATATCCAGACACATATCGCGAGGCCATAGGTGAACTAGTGCAAAGGAAGCTCTCAGGGCAGGAGGTTCATGTTGCCCAGAAAGCGCCGGAGCCGCAGGTTGCAAGCATTCTAGAAGCTCTGCAAAAGAGCCTGGAAAAGGTGGAGCAAAATGTACCTACCAATGCTCGCCACTGAAGCAGAAGCGGCCTTTGATTCGCCTGAGTACATCTTTGAACCGAAATGGGATGGGTACAGAGCCCTTTACTATACAAAACTTGGTGAGATCAGAAGTCGGAGGGGAAAGAGTCTCACTGAGACTTTCCGCCATCTAACGAAAACCAGTATCGATGAAGCGGTTATAGACGGAGAACTGGTGAGTTTTGCAAGCGGTAGGCCTGATTTTGCCTCTCTAAGGAAAAACCCACAGACAGCAGTGCTCATGGCCTTTGACCTCCTCTCGGTAGGCGGCAGGGATGTAACAAAACTGCCCCTTGAGTCACGCAAAGAGATCTTGAAAGAGCTGATTCAAGGACAGCACCTAATCGGTTTTTCACCGGACTACTCTGATGGGATAAAGCTCTTTGCAGCGCTAAAGGACGCCGGCTGGGAGGGGATCGTTGCAAAACGCAAAGGCTCTGTATATCGGCCTGGAGAACGCTCTAGCGACTGGTTGAAGATCGTTGCCTATAAAGAGATAGATGCTGTTGTGCTGGAGGTAATAAAAGAGCGAGGAACTGCCCTTTTAGGGCTCTTCAGAGGTGGGCACCTCGAACCGGTTGGGCATGTCCCTTTGAGCCGATATGCCGACTTGGAACAAAAAGGACCTCAAGTGGTAACAGTGAGGTACCGAGAGTACACCGGGAAGGCTTTTCGCCACGCCCGGTTTGTTCGCACGCGAGAAGATAAATCGCCTTGGGAGTGTACTTATGAGCAGCTTGTACAACCTCACAAACCTCGATAAGGAACTCTGGCCGGGGATCACCAAGAAGGATCTAGTCACCTACTTCCTTTACGTCGCACCAGCGATGCTGGAGTACGTGAAAGACCGGCCCCTTTCGCTGGTGAGAGCAC
>LFSI01000076.1:1884-26897 GCA_001512545.1 Clostridia bacterium DTU065
CTCAGGTCTTGGGAGTATGTACGAGGGAAAAGATCCACCCGCTATCTGGTGTTAAAGTCTGTAGAAGACTTTGTCTATCTTGGGAACCAGGCAACCATAGAGATCCACTCGATGTTGAGCACCGTACAAAAGGTCGAGAGGCCGGTAGAGATAGCTATCGACTTGGATCCCAGGGAAGGAACTGAGTTCTTGCTGGTTAAGCAAGGAGCTCTTCTTGTTAAAGAACTTCTAGAGCAACTGGGACTGAGAAATTATCCGAAGTTTACAGGGAAAAAGGGTATTCACGTGATGATTCCCATCGAGCCTGAGTATACCTATGGGGAGATTGCCCCATTCTTAAAGGCGTTAAGAGAATTGGTTGTAACTACTTACCCAGAGCTCTTTACCGGGCATCTCCGGAAGGAAAAAAGAGATGCCCCAATCTTTCTGGACATAGGGCAAAATGGTTTGGAAAAGACGGTAATTGTCCCTTACAGCCCGAGAACTGTTCCGGAGGCTAAAGTCGCAGTGATATCTACCTGGCAGGACTTAGAGAGGATGGTTGAAAGACCTGTCTTTAACGTTAGAGAAGGTTTTTGGCCACCTTTGGTCAAGGCACCTCAGATCATGCAAGGCCTTCCGGTAGAGGCTGTCAGGTAGCTGTGAAGCAAAAAAAGGTGCCCGTGAAGGCACCTTCTCTATATCAGTTCGGCGATGGTCTTGATGGTAGTATCGATATCTTCCTCAGTTATGTCCAAATGGGTGACAAAGCGGATGACTCCGGGAACCGAAAGCCCTGCAAGAATGCCTTTTTCCTTAAGCTTTGCCAAGAGACGATCGCAGTCTGCGAAACGAAGCATCACCATGTTGGTCTTAACGCTGTCTGGATCCACGTCGAGCCCTAAGTTTTTCAGCCCCAAGGCCAGCTTCTTCGCTAGTTTGTGGTCATCTTCCAACCTATCAATGTGGTGCTGAAGCGCATACAAACCTGCAGAAGCTATGATACCTGCCTGACGCATGGCTCCGCCAAGCCTCTTTCTCCAAAAGCGAGCTTTTTGTATGGTTTCTTTTGGGCCAACGAGAACCGAACCAACAGGGGCACCGAGGCCTTTGGAGAGGCAAAACTGCACCGTGTCCACATATTTTGCGTACTCTTTGACGGGTGTCCCAGTTGCTACCGAGGCGTTGAAGATCCTGGCACCATCCATATGCACTTTCAGACCATGCTTGTCTGCAACATCCTTAACCTCTTTTACCTGGTCCAAAGACCAGTAGGTACCGCCAGCTCTATTGTGGGTGTTTTCAAGGCAGACGAGGGCCGTCTGTGGGAAATGAACGTTGCCCTTAGGCCGGATTCTAGCTTCAACGTCCGCTCCAGTCATAACGCCGCGCGTGCCTGGTACAGGATGCAACTGCACCCCGCCAATTGCGCAGGCAGCGCCGCCTTCGTACCAAAAAATGTGGGCATTGCTTTCCACGATTACTTCGTTCCCCGGCTGCGTTTGAGAGAGAATTGCCAGAGTATTGCCTTGAGTTCCACTGGTGACAAACAGGGCAGCTTCTTTACCAAAGAGTTCTGCGCTGTAGGCTTCGAGTTCATTGATAGACGGATCTTCGCCATAGATGTCGTCACCAACTTCTGCATTGAAGATCACTTCACGCATCTTCGCAGTTGGTTTGGTTACGGTGTCGCTTCTCAGATCTATCACGTTCACATCCCCTATCCTTTGAGTCTAATATCGCAAATAACCGGGTTGTGGTCGGAGATGCCTTCGTTCTCTACAACTACTTGAGCGCCTAAAACCTCGAAATGATCACTGAGGAGGATGTGATCGATAGCGCTTACAGCTCTACTACCATTTGGATAGCTGAGAGCAGGCTCGATTTCCTCCAGACCGTTCTTGAGGAAAGTGAGGGGCTTTAGTGCCTCTGAATAGTAGTCGTTATTGAAGTCGCCAAGAGAAATAACCGGCAGGTCGCTGTTTGCTTTGATGATTTCTGCCAGCTGAGCTGCTTGCATTGCTTGGATATCGTCGACCGTTGAAAAATGCAGCGAAAAGAACCTGATGCCGTTTATGACCGACTGCAAGCAAGCGCGAGGTTCGGTGACCCAAGCTTCTTCGCCTGGAAGGTTATAGTCTCTGTTTGCCAGAACGTGTACTTTTTCAACGGCAACAGGATACTTGGCAAAGATTGCGTGACCGTACTGGGCATTTTCTCCTTCAGATGCTGGACCGCTGTAAGAACATGCGTAGCCGCCGTGCATGCCCAGAAGATCCTTAAGGGTTTGAAATTGGTCAACGAAACCGGTGCGCTTACGGTCTCTATCGACCTCTTGTATTGCTACTACGTCAGGATCGTATTTTTTTATAAGATCGCAGACAGCTTCAAGACCTTTGCCCCAGCCGACTTGGATGTTATAACTCATTATTCTCAAATCTGCTACCTCCAATGAATCAAAATATACACTGATGCTTTGGCGATCGACCTGAAAAATCCTCTCAAAAACCAAGAAAAGTCGTCCGGGAATCGGACGACTTTGGGGGAAAAGGAGTTGATGTTGTCTATTTAGTCGGTGCCTCTAAGCACCATAAGGTGGTTCTTTGTAGTTATTTGACAAAGGTTTGATTTCACCTCTTAAGAACTTGTGCAAACCATAAGTAGGAAACACCTGACTTATGCAGGTTTTTCAAGAGACGTCTTAGTTGATTCAGTGTAGACCATAAAAAAGAAGATGCGTCGATCCTAGATTACTGATCAGGAATCAGTTTGGTTTCTTCTGCAACTTCTTTTGGAAATAGCCGGTATTTGCTGTTATCATTACTGGAGATGCACATAGTAGCTTGCTCCGCTAAAAAAGAATCAGCTACATTTAACCGTAGCCAAAGAAATCGTACTTATGTTTCTTGTGCGAAGCAGACCTATGGTTGTCTGCGTCTTCCAGTATTTTCAAATAAGATTATAGCCATAAAGGTAGGATTGGTCAAGCTGTAGTTAGCATTCAAAAGGGTCCACAAGCGGTCCTTACCTCTAAAAGCAATTTTTGCTTCCTTCAAAAGTGGTTGTACAACATCGTAACGCTTATAAGAAGCATGCGAATAGCTGAAGGAATCAAGAGGCCTTAGTGGTTCTTCGGGAGTTAGATTTTGTTACCAGCTATAGGGCTTGAAAAAGACTATTGCCCGCAAGGGTTTTTATTTCTATTATAGAAGTAATGCATATCTTGTGAAATTCATCGAGGTGATTTTTGTTGAGTAAGGTTAAAGTTGGTCTAGTAGGAGTTGGTTCCGTAGCTCATTGGGGCCACATTCCCGCATACCAGGCAGATCCACGCGTGGAAATCACTGCTATCTGCGATATTAACGAGCAAAGATTAATGGCTACAAAAGAAGAGCTAGGCGTGTCCGAAGCTTACTTAGACTTCAACGAAATGATGGAGAAATCGGACTGTGACGTTATTTCTGTAACCACATGGAACGATTCTCACAAAGATGCAACTATTGCCGGTCTAAGAGCAGGCAAGGCCGTACTTGTTGAGAAGCCTATGGCCATGGACGCTCAGGAAGCAGAAGAAATGGTCACAGTTGCCAAAGAAACCGGCTCCCTCCTGATGGTGGGATTCTGCAGCCGCTTTTCCGATGATGCTATGAAGCTCAAGAAGTTCATCGAAGACGGCCGCCTTGGCGAGATCTACTATGTCAAAACTGGATACCTCCGTCGTCGCGGCAATCCTAAGGGTTGGTTTGCCGATAAAGCTCGTTCTGGAGGCGGTGCACTGATCGACATCGGCGTTCATGCCCTTGACAGATCATGGTGGCTCATGGGCAAACCCAAGCCAATCAGTGTCATGGGTTTTGCCTGGAATAAGTTCGGCGATTACAAAACCGAAGGCGATGTATACTCCGAAGACCTTATTGCCGAGGAATCCAACTTCGACGTGGAAGACCACAGCGTTGCTTTGATCAGATTTGAAGGCGACAAGACTCTATTCCTCGAAGCAAGCTGGGCCCAGAACGTAAAAGAAAGCTATGGGTATCAGGAAGTTTACGGCGATAAAGGTGGAGCCAAGCTCTATCCACTAGAGATTTACACCGATATGGATTACAACCAGGTAAACATCCAGGTTCCGACTAGAAACGTTACACTCCACACTGCAGAGATCAAGCACTTCATCGACTGCTATCTCGAAGGCAAAGAGACCATGAACCCAGGAGAAGACGGCGTTACCATTATGAAAATCCTGGATGCTATATACGAGTCCGCAAGAACACAAAAAGAAGTCTTCATTAAGTAAAAAAAGGCGGGTGGAAATCCACCCGCCAGTTAAATTACTGGGCTTTTTTGAGGGCACCAGTTTTTTTCAGGGCACTTGCCACAACTAGGGCGATAGCTCCACCGGTGAGAGCCGTGATGAGTTGGGGAACTTGCATGGCTTGCACCATTTTTGGCGGTGCTTGGACGAAAAACCTTACTGCGGAAGAAAGTACGGCAAATTTCAGTATGGCACCGAGCAGGATCCCTACGGCATCAAAGCCAATGCTCAAAAGGGCTCTTTCTTTTTTGGCAAAAGCTTTCTGTAGGAAATAGGAAGTGAAGTAAAAAGCTAGTACATAGACAGCATTTGCCACAGCGATATATGGCACAAGGGGTGCAAAACCCATGATTCCCCTAATGAAAGCGATTACTGGAGTAAGGCAGCCGATGATCACAGCGGCTACCGGACCGGCAAACACAGCTGAGAGAATCAGCATCAGGTTGACTCCAGGGCCTGTTATGGGTTGAGGGAAGCCCCCGAGTTGGATCACTAAAGTTAGAGCTAGGAGTAATGCTGTTCGCGCAATTAACTTAACACTGAGACGCACTAAAATCACCTTTCTTTGAGTATTACCTGGACTGAAAAGAAGAGTTCTTAACCATTATTTCTTCTAGGTTAATTGTGTATACTAGATTATACCACAAAAGCAAGTACCAACAACTAACCAGTAGAATGAAGAAGGATGAACACAGTTTTTATAGAAACCGTATAATAAATGGAGCAAATAGCAAATTTAGGTCGAAGGAGGCATTTTTTTCAGATGATTAACGCTCAGGTTGTACTGTCTCCTAAATGTAGCAAACGGCTTATTGCAAAAGCGGTCCTGGAAAGCGATTATTTTAAAAGAGCCATAGAAAAAGGCATTGTTGTTTTGTCGTTAGGCACAACCAATGCTTTTATATATGAAGAGTTTACAGGGAATAAAATCGCCAAAGAAAAATACTCTGTAGGCATAATCACCGATGTTCTCACAGTATCCGAATCTGCAGGACGCATTCCCGCATTAGTTCTTAAAAGAGGCGAAGTTCTCGACATTCCCTGGAGAGAAGCGCTGCCGGAGATGGATCAAAACAGTCTGTTTATCAAAGGTGCTAATGCTTACGATACTACCGGCTTGGCAGGGGTATTGGTAGGCGGAGAAGCAGGAGGCACTATCGGACAGGCTTTAGGAACACTAGTGGTCAACAAAGTACCGTTAATGATTCCCGTAGGACTGGAAAAACGAGTTCCCTCAGTCAAAGAAGCAGCACAACTGCTTTCCGAACCTCACGTGGAAACCAAGAATATGAATGTCGGTATGTTTGTGGTCACAAATGGTTTGATTATCGATGAGATAAGAGCTTTTGAAATCCTGTTTGGCCTTGAGGCCGCATTGATTGCTGCTGGAGGCTTCCCTGGGTTTGAGGGTAGCGTTGTGATCAACCTCAAGGGCACTGAAGCTAAAGTTGTCGAAGCTTTGGAACTTGTGGAGTCATTAAAGTTATAAGGACACATCTGGAGAAACTAATACAACCATGATTTTTAGGGGGAAAACGTATGGATAAAATCGTCGTTCAAGGCGGTTATCCCCTCTACGGGGAAGTGAGCATTAACGGTTCAAAAAACGCCGCACTTGCGGTACTGGTAGGTGCAGCTCTTGGAGATGAACCCTGCCACGTTGATAATGTACCGCATTACACAGATATATACGACATAATCGAGATTTTAAAAGACCTCGGCGCTACCGTGGAATGGACCGGACGTAGTTCTGTGGTTATCGACGGAAGCAAGCTGAACAACCCGGTAGCTCCTTACGAACTAGTTCGTAAGTTGAGGGGATCTTTCTATGTTGCAGGTCTGTTACTCGCCAAAATTGGGTACTGCGAGGTCCCGCTGCCTGGTGGGGATCCCTTTTCTAGCCGGCCTGTCAACTTTCATTTAAAAGGTTTTGAGGCTTTAGGGGCAGAGGTTACGGTAGAGCACGGTTATGTAAAAGCCAAGGCTGACAAGCTGGTAGGCACTACCATATATGTCGGTCGTTCTAGCGTTGGCGCCACAGTTAATCTGATGCTTGCAGCAAGTAGGGCAGAAGGCATTACAACTTTGGAAAACGCAGCTAGGGAACCAGAGGTCGTTAACCTAGCCCTCCAGCTGAACTCCATGGGTGCAAAGATCAGAGGCGCAGGCACCAACATCATCACCATTGAAGGCGTAGATTACATGAAGACTGCAAGACACGAGATCATTGCCGACAGATTGGAGGCAGGCACGTTCTTGATCGCAACTTCAATGGTAGGTGGCGAAGTCGTCTTGAACGACGTTGTACCCGAGCATTTAGGTTCTTTGATCTCAAAGCTTAGAGAAAGTGGAGTAGAGATTAAGGATGATGGCGGAATTCTCACGGTAAAAGCCCCTGTTGGCAGAAGACCGATCGCAACGGATATCGAAACAACTCCATATCCTGGATTTGCCACAGACTATCAGTCGATGTTTGCCGCATACATGACCAAAGCTGTAGGAGTGAGCATTGTAAAGGAAACCATCTTTGATAGGTTTGCCTACGTCGATGAGCTGGCCAGAATGGGTGCGGAAATCAAAGTCGAAGGAGATACTGCAATCATCAGAGGCGTTGAGAGGTTAACCGGTGCACCTGTTGAGGTTAAAGACATTCGCGGAGGTGCTGCTCTGATTATCGCTGGCCTTGCAGCAGAAGGGAAGACCATCCTCGACGGTGTCTACCACATCGACAGAGGATATGAGCACTTGGAAGAAAAACTCGCCTCTCTCGGAGCAAAAATCGAGCGCATCAAAGATCCAAGCTAAAATCACGACATCTTACCGCTAAAGGGATGTGGCTGCAGTGAATAAAGTAATCGTTATTGGAAGCATTCATCTGGACCTTGTGAGCAGAGTAGAAGAGATTCCTCAACGGGGCGAAACTGTCATGGGCGGAGACCTGAATTATTTTTACGGTGGGAAAGGCGCCAACCAAGCAGTGGCCGCTGCACAGCAAGGTGCATGTAGTTACATGATAGGGAAAGTGGGCAACGACCAGTTTGCCCAATCGCTGAAGGATAACTTAAAGAACAACGGAGTAAACACCGATTACGTTTCTGTAGACCCAGGTAGGCCAAGTGGAATTGCCCTCATCGCTGTAAGCAAAAGCGGAGAAAACTCCATCATCGTAGCTAAAGGTGCTTCTGGAGCATTGTCTTTCGAGGAAGTTGTTCAAGCAGAAAACCTTTTTTCCAGCGGTGATTACGTTCTGTTTCAGCTGGAGATACCTTTGGAGACGGTGGAGCAGGCAATTAGGTTTGTTAAGGAAAAAGGTTGCAAGGTGATTTTGGACCCAGCGCCTGCTGCAAAACTCAGCAATGAGGTTCTTCAGATGGTGGATATCATCACGCCTAACAGTACCGAGCTCCAGACTTTGACCGGTCTTCCTGTGGACACCGATGAAGAAGCTATTGTTGCGTGTAGAAAGCTGAAGGAAGCTACAAGTGCTACCGTGATCATGACAAGAGGAAGCAATGGCGGGCTTGTCATCGACGGTCAGGGCGAGAGATTCTTTCCTGCCTACAAGGTGGATGCTGTAGACACTACTGCTGCCGGAGACTGTTTCAACGGCAGTCTGGCTGCGGCACTGGCACGGGGACTCTCCCTTGACGAGGCTATTGATCTTGCCAGCAGAGCTTCGGCCGTTTCGGTGACAAGAGAAGGAGCTCAGCCATCTCTACCTACGATAGATGAAGTGAAGGCCTTCTTCGGTCTTTAGTTAGTTATGTTAAGTTCATATACGTTGAATATCACAGCCAAAGCACGGCGGCAGGAAATCCTAAGATTTTCGTGCCGTCGTTTTTTTAGTGAAGAAAAGGTAAAAATCGCTGTTTCTTGAACTACAACGATGGAAGGAGTTGGGAATATGCGGGTCAGATTGAGATTTTGGTTGTGCTTAACGCTCTTTTTGTCACTATCGGTTTTGACTGCAGCCGCAGTGCCAAAACTCGTTGTCTACTACCCGCCCTATCCGGCACTGGAGTTCAAACCTGACTACATTCCTCGAACAGACAAAGACACAATCACGGTTGAAGGGCAAACCGATTCGGACTGCTTGGTTTGGGTTGGAGAAAAACCTGCAGACGTCTTCCCAGATGGAACCTTTCGAGCTGTCGTAAGCTTGGAGGAAGGGGAGAACATCATCTGCATCAAAGCTCAAAGCAGCAAAACAGGCGAAGCGGTGATTCTGCAACGGCGCATTATTAGAGACACAGTGCCACCGTTACTGGAAATCTTCGAACCTAAAGACGGAGCGTTTGTGAACACGGGTAGAGTAACGGTTTCGGGGAAAACCGAACCGAAAAGTCGTCTGTTTATAAACGGAGCTGTGCATCCGCTTCTTGAAGATGGCTCGTTTCGCACCGAAGTCAGCCTGACAGAAGGCGAGAACTTCATCTATGTTGCTGTCTTTGATGAAAAGCTGCCCAATATGGAGATGCAAGTAATTCAGGTAAATCTGGATACAGTGGCGCCTTTCTTGGACATTGAGTTCCCAGATATTGACTATATTGCCACTGAAGATTACATCACCGTCCGCGGTAGTACAGAACCTTTTGCCACAGTAGCGGTTACCCAACACGAACGCAAAGTTCAAGCAGATAAGGACGGGAAATTCTCTCTAAGGCTGCCCCTTGATGAAGGGAGAAATTACTTCTACTTCGATGTCCAGGACTTAGCAGGGAACGAGATCTCCGAGCGTGTTCGCATCGAGAAAGACACAACCAAACCCCAAGTCAGGGAGTATAAACCTACGGGGATCTTGGCGTATTCACCTGGAGACATCCTGAACCTTACTCTAACTGCAAGTGAAGCAAGATGCGAGGTGACCTTCTCTATAGGGGACAAGGGTCCGTTTCCCATGACAGAGGTTACCTCTGGGAACTACAGCGGAGTCTACCGCTTCCAGAGCGATGATATCGGCGAGGATATGTATATCGAAGTAACGCTTACCGACAAAGCGAAAAACACAACGACACGCCGGCTCACCCGTGTTACAGTATACGATCCTGCAAGACCAGTGGTAGCTCAGATCTTAGCGCCTAACAATCCTGTGAGCCTTTACAGCGGCCCGTCAACGGAGTACGACAGAGTGGGGATGATCAAGACCATTGCCAAGGTTGAGGTTACGGCCAGAGTTGGAGATTACTACAGAGTTTCTCCAGCAAAGACCTATGCAGCGTGGATCCACCAGAGCAACCTCCGCTTCCTTGAGGAAGGCACAGCACCTTCAAAACCTGTGATCAGCAACATTACGGCTTCAAAAGAAGGCGACTGGACCAACGTCACCTTCACTATGTCGGAGCCTGCATTCTACACCATTACACCTTTGGTTCACGAGCCGGCTTTGCTTGTAACCTTCTACAATACCACAAGCGGCCTTTACCACATGGCATGGAGAAAAGACGCAGATTTTGTGAAGCTGATCACCCCGATGCAGATTACAGATGACATTCTCCAGTACAGAATCGACCTTAAGGGGAACACTATCTACGGTTATGATGTGAGCGTTGCAGGAAACAACCTGAATCTGCGGATCAAAAGCAAGTTCACGCCATTTCTCGAAGGCAAGAGGATCACTATTGACCCGGGACACGGTCCCGATTCCGGCGCTGTGGGACCTACCGGGCTTTTGGAAAGAGACCTCAACCTGGAGATTGCCCTGAAGCTGAAGGAACTTCTAGAAGATGCAGGGTGCAGAGTCTACCTGACTAGAGACAAAGACTATAACTATGCACCGGAATTATCCGACAGGGTGGCTTTTGCAGAGAGATACCAGACGGATCTGTTTGTCAGCATTCACAACAACGCTGCATCCAACAGATCTGCAAGCGGCACAGAATCCTACTACTACACCCCCTACAGCCACGAGCTAGCCAGGCTGTCCATCAAGTACATGAACGAACACCAAGGATCGGAATACCGCTTCTTTGCACACAGGTCTTTTGCGGTAATCCGCCAGTGGACAATGCCGGCCATCCTTACAGAAGGAGACTTTGTCAGCAACTACAGCATTGAGGTGTGGCAGAAGTCCGGGGACTTCTCTACTAAGAATGCTGAAGCGATCTTTATGGCCATCAAGGAGTTTGTTGAAACCTTTGGATTCCTAGACTAACCCAATCCTGGTTGTCGTAAGCCAGACTGGTAGCGAAATTCCACGCAAAAAAGGGAGTGCTTCAGCACAGCTTGGAAAAGCTGGCAGCACTCCCTTATTTTTTTCGGTACTAGTCTATTTGCTCAAGCCTCAAGTAGTCCCAGTATCCTGCTTCAAAAGACCAGTTGTTAGGATAGTTCTCTACCCTGATTGTCACGGTCTGTCCTGCATACTCGGCGAGCGAAACCTCTAAATCGTACCAAACTATTTTTTTGTCGATTCTTTCGATAATCTTGGAGAAGATCAGTTCATCGTTCACGTACACTCTAAGCTCCCAATCAGCTTCGAAGTGAGTGGGATGGGCATCGCCGTTAAAGCTGGTAACGCCTGTTTTGAGTACAGTGATTTTATCTGCTGGGAGAGTTTCGGTTCTGTAGAAGTAGAAAGGCGATTTTTGATCCAGCGGATGGCTGGAAAAGACATTGGTTCTGCCTTCGTAAACCGGTCTGATGCCGGGACTCATATCCCATCCGAGGTTAGCCATTTCCCAGCCATCTTCCCAGCCTCGCAGCATATTTCCGGCTACTTTGTCGTCCGACCAAGGCTCATTGTACTCAGGAGATACGACCTTGTAGGCCGGCAGAGTAATGGTGTTGTTCTCGAGATCAACAGTACCTCCGCGTTTTTCGACGTTTGCCAATCCGATTTTAGCGGTCCTGTCGGCAATGTCAGAGATGAGGAGGTAAGATGGAGCCTGTCTTAGGACGTTGTTGTAGTAGAGGTTGTTAAGCGGATTCTTCCAGCGATCTGGGATGTTTTCTGCCCCGATGAACGCACCGAGGATTCCACCTGCTGTGGCAGCGTTGCAGTCGTTGTCCAAACCGAACTGCACCGCAAGTGCCAACGTCTGGTCGAAATCGCCCTGGCCGTAGAGGAGAGCGAGAACTACCATAGCCCCATTGACATCAGCAATGACCCAGCCGCTTGAAGGGGTCTGCCCGGCTTTGTAGTAGTTGCGGTAGACTTCGCTTCTTGCGCGTCTGTAGCTGTCCGGGTAAGTCTCCCAAGCTTTGATGGCAGCTTGAATTACCTCGTAGTAGCGGCTCTCTTTAGGAATGAACTCCAGAGCTTTATTAATCATGGTTGGAATGTCATCTTCGATAAAGGCCAAGCTATACAAAGCAGCGATGAAGCGTCCGCCGTACTCTCCGTCAGAGTATGCCATCAGTTCACCCATCAGCGAGGCATAGTCGGTTCCCACATCGGGCATGCCCGGGGAAATCAAACCCCAGATATCGGCTTCGATTTGGGCGTCGATGTAGAGGTTGTACTCGTTGTAGGACGGATGGCCTGACAGAGGAGGCATGATGCCCTCTTCTATGTTAAGCCTAGCTTTCCAGTTGGCGCAGGCCATTGAACCTGCAGGAAGCTGGATCTTCCACTCTTCTGCAAGGTCTAAGCTGGTAAGATCAAGACCATACTTTTCTAAAGCAAACAACCATACCAAGTCGTTAAAAGTATCGTCATCTGCAAACGCAGAATTCGGAATGGACTGGTAGTAGGTAAGATTTGTAGGTCCCATGGCGGTAATAAAGTGACCTTCAGTAGGCAGACCGAAGATGTTGCCAATCATCTGTCCAAGCCAGCCGCCTAGAACTTTGTCTTTGTACTGGTCAACCGAGATGGTCGAGGCGCATAAGCTGGTACTTAAGATTAGGACAACTAGTAGTAGTTTCAAACCCCTATTGTTTAGCATGATATACCCCCTATAGTTTAAGTAGGCGTTTCCTCAAACTCTTTCCACAAAAAACTCCTGATTTCCTTTGAAGTAAACGGAGCTTACAAACGGAATGATCTGCAGTATAAATTACCAGATAGACACCGAGTGGTAGTTGGTCGTCAAAGATTTAACAAGAGGTGAGGGCTTCGAACGAGGATACAAGAAGCAAGCCACAGCTAACACTGCGAGCTTGAAAAAATAATAATTTTGCTTGAAGGGAGCCATGTTTTTGATACAATTATAAAAAGCACTTTGCAAGGATTCTCATTCTCGCATAAGGAAGTTATAAGGCTTAACATTTGAAGGTTTGAAACTTGGGGGAGGTGACCTGTTATGGCCTTAATTGTACAGAAATATGGAGGAACCTCTGTAGCAGACGCAACGAGGGTTCGCGATGTCGCAGAAAGAGTTTTGTACACTCAGCAGAAGGGAAATCAGATGGTCATCGTCGTCTCTGCCCCGGCTGGAAAGACCGATGAGCTGTTGGCGCTGGCCAGGGGAGTTGCGAAACACCCTAATCCCCGTGAAGTAGACATGCTTCTTGCTACTGGGGAACAGATCTCCATCGCGCTTCTGGCAATGGCCATTGCCGACTTGGGTGGGAAAGCGATCTCTCTGACCGCAGCTCAGGTAGGCATCAAGACTGACGGAACTCATCAAAAAGCTAAGATCACTGAGATTTCTTTAAAACGGATCAAGGAAGAACTGGAAAAAGGTCAGGTCGTTATCGTTGCCGGATTCCAAGGTATCGACGAAAAACACGACTACACGACTCTTGGCCGCGGAGGTTCCGATACTTCTGCAGTAGCGCTAGCCGCTGCCTTAAACGCAGATATGTGTGAGATTTACACAGACGTAGATGGTGTGTACACTGCAGATCCGAGACTGGTACCGAATGCGAAAAAGCACGATGAGATCTCCTACGATGAAATGCTCGAGATGGCCAGCCTAGGAGCAAAAGTACTGCACCTTAGAGCCGTAGAGCTGGCAAAGAAATATAACGTACCGCTTCATGTGCGTTCCAGTTTTAATGAGAACCCAGGCACCGTTGTTAAAGGAGGGGAAAACATGGAGCAAGGCCGCATAGTAGTAGGTGTAGCGCATAACAGCAAGATTTCCAAGTTGACAATTGCTCGAATCGCTGACAAACCGGGCGTAGCTGCGATGATTTTCTCGAAGCTGGCAGCTGCAGATATCAACGTCGATATGATCGTACAGAGCGCTGGAAAAGATGGATTGGCAGATATTTCTTTCACCGTGAGCAAGGACGATGCGGACAGAGCTGAGGAAGTTGCCCGCTCGATGGTTGAGGTGCTCTCTGCTGAATCAGTGGAAAGAGATGACAACCAAGCTAAGGTATCTATCGTTGGAACTGGAATGCTTACAAATCCAGGCGTTGCAGCAGCGATGTTTGAAACCTTGGCGCAGAACAACATCAATATCGAGATGATCAGTACATCGGATATCAGCATTTCCACAGTCATCCCCGGTGAGCTCGTTGAGAAGGCGGTTCAAGCTCTGCACAGCGCTTTTGAGCTGGACAAATAACCTTCATAAAGGTCTGCATTTCGTGTAATGCTAATCAGAGGACTAGCACTTAGGAGTGAGCACTGTGCAGACGGACATCAGAATAGACGGAATGAACTGCATGGGATGCGTCGCAGCTCTCTTAGCGAAACTGCGGACCTTAGATGGCGTTGAGGACGCCGACATCGATCTGGCGTCTAGTGTTGCAAAGGTCACATTTAACGAACAGCTGGTGAACTTAACGACGATTAAGCAAGCGATCAGAGATTCAGGTTACAACGTCTTAAGCTAAAAAAACACCCGTTAGGGTGTTTTTTGTTACAGTTAAGGCGCCCAGTGGTTTTTAGCTACTTCCAAGCTCTACACCATTGGGCGCTTGTAATAAACTTCTACAGTGTTTCTGCCTGCAGACTTGGCTTTGTAAAGGGCACTGTCTGCTGTTTTTAAAAGGTAATCTAAAATCGCATCCATTGGGGCCTTCCATTTTGCAGGAGAGACCGAGCTCACGCCGATACTTACAGTAACAGTCACTTTATGCTGTTCCACCTCAATCGGGTTGTTTGCCAGGTAATCGGCAATTTTCAGAGCCAGCCGCCTGCCCGCCTCAAGATCGGTGCCCAGGGAGATTACTCCGAACTCCTCGCCACCGTAGCGGCAGAGGATGTTCTTGGGACCAACAACATCTTGGATAGATGTGGCAACTATCTTCAAAACTTCGTCCCCAATTGTATGACCGTGGGTATCGTTGATCTTCTTGAAGTAGTCCAAGTCGATCAGGAGGAGAGTAAGTGGCTCTTTAAGATGCATGGCTCTAATTAGCTCAATCTCCAAAGAATAAGTGAAGTACCGCCGGTTGTAGACTCCGGTTAGTGAGTCTTCCAATGCTAGCCTCTCGAGGTGATCGTTGGTTGATGCAAGCTCGCTCAAAAGCGCTTCATTAGCTTCTTCCTTGGCTTTAAGGAAAGAGTTTTCTGCGAGGAGCTTCTGCTGGTACTTCTTCAGTTTAGTGGAGGCTTTTTTTAGCTTTTTAACGGTGCTTTCTAGTTTATTAAGTCTCTTGAGGTCTTCTTCCATCTTTCTTTTTTCGGTAATGTCTTCAACGACAAAAATCAGGTTTGTGGAAGAAAAATCGCACGGTTGCCACTTCAGGTCTACGTCAATTATGCGACCCTTAACTGTCTTGTGCTTACATACAAAATGACCGGGCTCCTTGCGGGACGCAGTACTATGTTGGAAGACTTCAGCGAAACATTTTTGTTCTTCTTCGAGGGCGAACAAGCTGAAGAGATCGAGCATCATTTCATTTATATGTTTGCATTCGTACATATTCAAAGCTCTTTCGTTGACATAGACAATGTGGCCTTGTTTGTCGGTAAGGAGAACCGACGCAGGAAGGTTGTCCATCGCGTATTTGAAAACGGAACTATCTAGTAGCAAACATTCCATAGTTACACCGCGAATCAGCTAACCTCAAACTCAACCTAAAGCCCGTTGCAAGGTCTTTAGGTAAAACTATAAGAGTGGGGCGCGGATAGCTTCGGTATTCACCACCTTTCTTGCGAATTTTGCTCCAGCCCGCTTACGAACTTCATCGCTTTATTCACAAGTTAGTTACAAAGGAAGAAACTCCTTCAATTTAAACTTAAGTTCGTGAGACTTTAGTCCTATTTTGTTGCAGGCATAGATTATTATAATATGGAAACACTTTAACAGGGAACCAGAAATAGGAAATTGTTTTGGCTGGGAAAATTTACTTGCTAATTTCGGGAAACCGCATATACTTAGATAATGGATAGAGGTGAGAAAGCTTGGAAAGTCTTTATATCCAGTTCAATACAGATAAAGAATGCGAAGAATTTCTTTGTCAGCTTCTAGGCGGCGAAAAAGAGCCTCTTGCAAAGAAAGCAGTAAACACCATTAAAGTTCGCTCCACCTGGTATGATCCGTCGATGTACAAAGAAGTTCTACCAAATAGAGACTTAAGCAGTTTTCTTAAGAATAAAGGCGTGCATTCGATTAAACTGATAAACTCCCTGGAAGGTAAGGTCGGCAGCTGGATTGTGCTTAATCTAGATAACCAGGCGGCTCCTATCAAGAACAGGGTTTTTCAACTATATAGGGGCAAAATCACCACGGTTAAGTCCTACGACGAAGAAACCTTAGTAGATGAGTTAGCTGCTGCGCTGGAAGGCGGAGAGCTCACCGAAGCCGACGACCTTTTGCTCAAACTCTGCAACCAAAATCCCTGGTTCTTGAAAAACGAGGAGAACAGGAAGCTGGCTTTGGAGCTTGCTGAAGCTCTTTTTGACAAATGCGAGTTTCGCAAAGCTCTGGACTGGTATATGCGCCTTTTCCAGGAAGACTCTAGCAATCCCGAACTGTACCTAGGTATAGGTTCGATATATATGCTCTTAAATGACTTGGAGTCTGCACTGAACTACTTCCTCAGCGGTTTGGATTTAAACCCTGGGCACGTTCTTCTGTGCTACAACGCCTGTTTGATTTTGGATCGCATTGGCGAAGTCGAGATCGCTTTAGAGGAAGTGGAAGTGGCACTGGAGGTAAATCCAAGTAGTGCACTCCTCCATAAGCTCGCTGGAGATCTCTATTTTAAGGGTACCGACGACCTTGACAAAGTGCTAGAGCACTACAAACAAGCGGTGTTTTTGATTTCGCACAACGAGCCGTCTGATGTATTGATCAAGCTTCTGAACAACTACAGTCTTGCTCTGGCAGAAGCCGGAGACCCGGATCTTGCTGAAAAGATGCTGCATGAATCCTACGGTCTCGATGAGGCCAGGGAAGACACCTTGATTAATCTATCAGCCTTTTATGGTTTTTATAAGTACGAGTACGATCTGGCCATCGAGTATGCTAATAAAGCCCTGGAGGTTAATCTCGACTCTGGTAAGGCTTATCACAATCTTGGACTTGCCTATCTGGCTAAGGGCAATTGGGATAGAGCCTGTTTCTGCCTCTATAAAGCAAGAAAGCTTCTGCCAAAGGACTACACTCCTATTTACAATGCCATTTCCCAATTACATGCAGAAAGACCATAATTATCCTTGGCTTTAGCTGGGAAAGGAGTAAGCTCTAGAAGCACTCTACGAGCGACGAAAATGACAAGAGACAGCCTGTTCCACAAAATCTTTAAAAACGTTTTCGGGAGGAGCGAAGAAGTCTTCGAACCAAGGATACGTGAGTTCAACGTTAAGACGGATTTGGAGCCGATCTTAAGTTGGCAAGAAGACCTTTTTACCACCAACTTCGCAGGGTTTCAGATGAATCCGTACTTCCTGAAAGAACAGAGAAGAAGACTTAGCGAAGCGGCACTCCGTCCTTTTGAACATGGCATTTTTGTCCTAGAGCACATCCCTGGAAAAATAGGTGGCTTTATTTGGTGCAAAATATACGATACCAACGAGTACGGTATCTTTGGTTCTGTTGAACAGATTTACCTTATTCCAGAGCTTCGCGGAAAAGGATTTGGCAAGAAGCTTATGGAAAAGGGAGAAGAATACTTTGCGGAACGCGGAGCGCAAAGCATAAAACTGTTGGTTACCATCTCCAACTCCGCTGCGGTTAGCCTTTACCAAAGCCTCGGCTACAAGGCTACCAGATGGGAAATGCAGAAAGACGTTAAAAGAACCCAAATGAACGGAGGATAAACAGTGCACATCTACTATTTTATGCCTAAGGAACTCCTGGAAAGAGAATTGGTTCAGGCCAAAGAAGAAGGGAAAGACATCTCTGGAATTTCAGCTGATCTAGATGGCGAAGAAGCACTGAAGGCAGTGGACGAGCTGCAGAACCGCCCGGTCTCGAAGGACTTTCCCTTTGACGAACCGGACACTCTCGATGACATCCGCGCAAAGAGACCTCACCATGTAGCGAAACCTGCCCTAGCCCTGAACGATGAAGTTTTGCTGGATAAGATTCTTGGCGCTTGGTTGGGAAGATCTAGCGGCTGCTGGCTTGGAAAACCTTGGGAAGGTTTTGGCATGGCTAAGGGCAAAGACGGAATAAAGAATGTCCTTGTAGAAGCCAATCGCTATCCGATGAACGACTACTTGGATTTCGATTACTCCGACGAGTTTATGCAAAAACACCAGTTGGATCCTTCACTTAAGGGTTATAAGTATAGAGATTTCGATGGTATGCCGGAAGATGACGACCTCAACTACACCGTCATCGGTTTGGATATCATCAAAAGACACGGGCATGACTTTACTGCAGTAGATGTTGCCAACACTTGGATGATGCATCTGCCTGTATTCCATACCTATACAGCAGAGAGAATTGCCTACAAGAACTTCCTCAATCTGATCTCTCCTCCAGAGTCGGGTTTCTACCGCAATCCATATAGAGAATGGATCGGTGCCCAGATTCGTGCGGACTTCTGGGGCTACGTTAACCCGGGAAATCCAGAGAGAGCTGCTGAGTACGCTTACAGAGACGCCTGCATTTCCCACACCAAAAACGGTATTTATGGAGAGATGTTTGTTGCAGCTGCAATAGCAGCAGCATTTGTAGAGGACTCAATTGAGGCCGTCATTGAAGCAGGGCTCAACCAGATTCCAGAAAACTGCCGTTTGGCCGCGGCCATTAGGGAATTTATGGAGTTTGCCAAGACTGAGCCGGATTTTGAAAAGGGCCTCGAGTATATCTACGAAAAATACGGCTTCTATCACCCAGTACACACCATCAATAACGCATTGATAGTGGTTGCAGGCCTTGTCTACGGCAACTTGGACTTCTCCAAAACCATCTCCATAGCAGTTATGGGTGGATGGGACACGGACTGCAACGGTGCAACTGCAGGCTCCATCTTAGGCGCACTTCTTGGAGCCAAAAAGATTCCAGAAAAATGGATCGATCCGATTAACGACACTCTTTACACCGGCGTTCAAGGTTACAATAAGGTCAAGATCTCGGACCTGGCAAAAGAGACTCTCGATCTGATTAAAAAATAGCAAAATAGAGGAGCCGCTTAAGCGCTGCACGCAGTTTAAGCGACTCCTTTTTGAATCTAGCGAGCGATGGGGAAGACTAGTTAAAAGACGGGAATATGGGGTATTACCATCATAAGACAGACGTCTTTTACTAGCAAAAGGAGGCTGCAGGAAATTGAGCTCCAACGATTTTATCACAACAAAGGAGTTAGAAATATTCGTCATACCGACATTTGCAGAGAGGATGGAGAGAATCAGGTCTGAGATATCGCCGAAACTTGAACTTCTCGGCAGCAGTCTTGCAGATGGTATTGCTAAAGGGAAGGGTACTCTGTTGCACTTCCACGTTGCCAAGCACGCCAGAAGATCGGTGAATCCTCCTGATGAAACTTGGGTGGCATTCAGCCCATCTGCAAGGGGGTACAAGAACTATGCCCATTTTGCAGTAGGTGTTGGCTACTTCGGTGCGTTTGTCAAACTCATGGCCAAAGCCGATGCTCAGGAGAAAACAGCTCTGGCAGACGCCATTTTGGACATGGGTTCGCCAAGAAAGATTTGGCTGCAGAAGGGTCCTGACGTCGTAGAAGTAAAACGTGAAGATGTGGTAGAAGCCATCGAGAAAAAAAGCTACGGTTTGGAAACGGGCAAGGTGCTTGAAAGCGTTCCAGGAGACAGTTTCGATGATTGGTACCATTGGGCTCTAGCTGAGATTGACGCACTTTGGCCTCTTTACCAGTATGTAAGAAAGAAGGTGTAATGATGTTAAAAGTAGGAGTCAAGGCCCCCGATTTTGTGCTGGATAGCACTAAGGGTATTGTTCATCTTGCTAACATTAATGGAAAGGTTTTACTGGTCTTTTATCCTAAGGATGACACTCCACTTTGCACAAAGCAGCTCTGTGCGGCTCGAGACAACCTTACTGAGTTCCTTAGCTTGAATGTTAACGTTATTGGAGTAAACTACGGATCTCTGGAAAGCCACCAGAAGTTTTCTGCCAAGTACGACTTGGACTTCCCGCTGTGCGTCGACACCGATAAGAAGGTAGCAAAACTCTACGAAGCAGCAACAGAAGAAGGAGATATCATTCGTACAGTATATATAGTAGATGAAGACAAAAACATCGTTTATGCACAACAAGGAGCGCCTACAACGGCAGAACTTATGGAAGCGCTAAACAGCTTCTAATGTAGATGCGCCCCTATAGGTGGAGGTGGGAGTATGGCAGCAGCGTTTTGGGCAAGTGTTCTTGCAGGTCTTGCAACAGGATTAGGAGCTTTACCAATTGTCTTTATCAAAAAGTTCTCTCATAGATTGAGAGACGTTCTCCTGGCTTTTGCTGCGGGGGTTATGGTGGCAGCTAGTGCTTTTAACTTAATCGTTCCGGCACTTAACGAAGGTTCGATTTTCAGCGTAGTTTCAGGAATACTATTCGGAGCACTGATCTTGGGACTTTTTGAGAGGTATACTCCGAATATCGACTATGAGAAACTTTTCGGTACAGGCGACAAAGTGGCTGCAAAAAGGGCGATGCTAATGATTGTTGCCCTGGCACTGCACAACCTGCCTGAAGGTCTTGCAGTGGGTGTGGGTTTTGCATCAGAGGCACCTGGAATGGGTTTCGCCCTGGCCATAGCGATTGGCGTTCAAAATGCACCGGAAGGATTGGTAGTGGCAGCATCGCTCTTAGATTCCAAGCTTTCTGTCTGGAAGATGCTGGGAATAGCCACGCTCACGGGGCTTGTAGAACCAATCGCAGCCATGCTGGGACTGGCCCTGGTATCCTACGTCCAGGCGATAATCCCGTTTGCACTTGCGTTTGCTGCAGGTGCTATGCTTTACGTAGTCTTTAGGGAAATGATTCCTGAATCTCACGGACACGGATACGCAGAAGCTTCAACAGCTTCGTTCATACTTGGTGTAGTGTTTATGATCGCTGTTAACTACATTTTTGGAGTATAAGCCCTTACTAAACAGAAGACATCCCACTCAGGGAAAGAAGACCTGAGTGGGATGTCTTTTTAGGCATAGGTTTATTCTTCATCCAGCAAGCGTTTTTCGCCGGTGAGTTTTTGAATCTCAGTGATGTCTTGGGTGATCTCGAGTACTCCGAGGAACTCCCCGTAGGCGGTACGTACAGGCAGGTATCTGATGTAGATCATTTTGCCCTTCAGGTTGATCCAAAAATCCGCTGACTCGCGTTTCCCACTTTCAAGTTCGTTAACGATTCGATCAACGATATGGACGCTTTCCGGTGGATGGCATTTCTCGACCTTCCTACCTAAAACAGTCCTAGGACGGGCAAAAATGCGCTCTTTGCCTTCGGTAAAGTAGCGGACTTCTCTGTTTTTGTCGACGAAAGTAATGTCCAGTGGCAGAGAGTTCAAGAATGCGGCCAGTTCTTTGATTGTAAACTTCCCACTTCCGAGGTCCACAATGCCTTCTGCGGTGATGGAGGCAGCTTCTTGTTCTTTCTCCTTGTAGTCTTGTGGAACTTCCACAAGACCTTCTGTGAACTCGGGCATGCTCTGTTTGATCTCTTCCCAATCGTTTGCGTCAAACTTCTCTGTCACCAGAGGGAAGAGTACTTTTTCTTCTTTGCCGATCATGTCTTCGATCTTTTTGATTACCGCAAGAGCAGCTTCCTTAACGCTGTTTAGGGCAGCCAAATCGCCAGGACTTTCTTCGTGTACTTTGGCAATGCCCTTGAGCTCATCCCTGATCTCGTCGTGAATCATCCACATTACACTTGGAGGTCCGTAGACACCTTTCTTCTCGAGGTAGGGGAACAGGAGGTGTTCCTTCTTCTGATAATGGTCATCGACTTTCATCAGTTCTCTGTGGAGAGCCTGCCATTTTGCAGCAGATTCCTGGTTCAGATCCCCAGCCAGAATTGTCCGTAGCTCCGAGGCAATCTCTTCAAGTTTGCGGTTCTCTTGTTTCAGGACCTCTAACGGATGGCCTTCTGTTTTTGGCGATTCTTCTGGAAGAATCAGGCTGTCCTCGAAGATACTCAGGTGAACGTCGCACAGACTCTTGATCTCCTCTTCACTGATTCCTTCTTGCATCAAGGCATTCTCCAGTGAAGCAATTTCATTGGGCCCCACAGCTTTAATCAACCGCTTAAACTTTTCTTTTACTTCATCCACGCTTTTACCGGCATGAAGTTCGAGAATGATCTCTTTAAGCATCTGTTCCTGTTTTTTTCGGTTGTTATCGATTAACTCGCTCATGTTCACACCCCTCACTAAGATAAATGAGCTACCACAACCCATATACCCACTTGACGTTGACTTAGTCTTCCATAGTTTGACCACGTCCCTGGCTGAGTACACACTTTGGAGAGTGCTTGAAGCCACACTTCAAACACAGCTGCTTTGGTCCAAACTTAACTCCTGCACTGGACAAAAACTCCTTAAGGCCGCGGAGAAGGCTTTCTTGGTCGTCCGGGTTCATTGCCTCGAACATGCCCAGAATGAGTCGTTCTTTTGCAGTGGTTATCGTCTCCACAGCTTCAACGCCCTTTTCTGTTAGCGACGCCGTTTTTTCGCGTTTATCTGTAGTAGACGATTCCATCTCGACGAAGCCGTCGCTAGTTAGCTTTTGTAGAGCATAAGTTGCTGCAGGGGAAGTGATATTAAGTGCATATGCAAGGTCTCTAGGACGTACATTGAGATGGGTGTATAAATAGGAGAGGATTTTGAACTGGGAAGGAGACAGTTGGTTGGGATCTTGTTTCAAAGCTTCAGGAAGTACAAAGCGATCAACGAGATTGGTGAGTATGTCTATGTTATGAACTATAGATACCATTGTTCCATCTCCTTAAAACAATTAATTTACTTAATTATATGTTAGGCTTTCTTTGCAAGACCTGCAAGTGCAGTAGGGTTTTTGTCAAATACTTGTCAAAGGCTCAGGCGGCGTGGTTGGTGCAGGAAAACTCACTAAAGGTCTGGTTATCCCTGTTTTTCGCTTATTGACAGAGATTCTCAACTAATGTAAAATCATAGTGACGTTATTGAGAACGCATCTCATTTGGGAGGCTAGAATATAAATGACACTGAATCAACTACAGCCAGGACAGAAAGCCAAATTACAGAACCTACCAAGCGGTTTAGTTAAAGTTCAGGCCATTAGACTCGGCCTTACACCTGGTACGGAAGTGACCTGCGTCTGTCAGATCAACAAAGGACCAGTTGTTATCAGTAAGAATTTCCAGCAGATTGCAATCGGCCAAGAGCTAGCAAAACAGATTGAAGTAGAAACAACAGTCGGGAAGGTGCACTCAGATGGAAAAAAACCCGAAAGATGGGCGTGAGCAGAAAAAGTTAGTACTTGTTGGCAACCCCAATGTAGGTAAGTCGGTTGTTTTCAACTATTTCACCGGCATATACGTAGACGTTTCCAACTTCCCTGGGACAACTGTTGAGATCTCTTCAGGTACTTATAAAGACTATCTTGTTATGGACACACCTGGCATCTATGGCGTTTCTTCGTTTAACGATGAAGAGAAAGTTGCCAGGGATGTTATTTTAGAAGCAGATGTTATCGTCAACGTTGTGGATGGCGTGCATCTGGAGCGAGATCTGTTTCTGACGTTACAGCTGGCTGACATGGGAATACCCATGGTAGTTGCAGTCAACATGATGGATGAAGTTGAACGCCAAAAAATTGAGATCGATATCAAGGCTCTAGAGCACCGCTTAGGCGTGCCTGTGATCCCGATTATTGCAGCGCAGAAAGTGGGCATGGAAGAGCTGGCAGAGAAGTTGGAGTCTGCAAAACCTGGCAAAAAGGACAAAAAGATCGGACAGCTCATTAGTCAGTTTAAGAAAGACAACCTCCCAGATGCCAAGATTCTACTTGCATTAGAAGCTGATATTGAGATAGAGGGCATCGCGGACAAACGCGAGGAGATCTATTTCGAGCGCAGAAAGCAAGTAGACGAGTTATGTAAGCAAATCATCAAGTATAAATCGACTAAAGCCGGAATTGGCGATAAGATCGGCTATCTTCTGCTGAGGCCGGTTGTGGCTGTTCCCGTCCTGGTATTGGTGCTGTTTCTTGCTTACCAGCTTCTTGGAGTGTTAGTTGCTGGAGAGGTAGTCGACTTCCTTGAAGGTTGGATGGTAGACAACTACGAGCCATGGATAAACGGCATCATAACTTCCTTTATTCCGGAAGGCTCAGTGCTCGCAGAACTTCTCGTTGGAGAATTTGGTATTCTGACGATGACTGTGACTTATGTTGTTGCGCTACTTTTGCCCTTGGTTATTACTTTCCACCTTCTCCTGGCAGTTCTCGAAGACTCGGGTTATCTCCCAAGACTTGCAACTATGCTCGATCGCGGTTTCCACAAGATCGGCCTCAACGGCCGGGCAGTTATACCCATGGTTTTGGGTTTTGGTTGTGTGACCATGGCGTCTATCAGTACGCGTATTTTGGGTTCTGACAGAGAGAGGCTTATTGCTATCGTGCTTCTGAGCTTAACCATCCCATGCTCAGCTCAGCTTGGGGTTATTGCAGGGCTTCTGGCCCAGATTGGTTTTTGGTACTTCCTGCTGTATATCTCAATCATTGTTGCAGTTTTCCTGATTACAGGTACGCTTCTTAACAAAGTAGTTCCAGGTAAATCAACCGACCTCTTGATCGATGTTCCTCCAATGAGACTGCCGGTAGTAAAAAATGTTTTCCAGAAGACCTGGAGCAAGTCAGCACACTTTGTTAAAGAGGCAGGACCGATATTTGCACTTGGAGCTCTGCTCATTGGAGTGCTTAATATTACAGGTGCGCTGGAGTTCCTTCAGAACGTCATGGCACCTCTGGTAGTATCATGGATGAAGCTGCCTAAAGAGTCCGCTACCGCTTTTATCATGGGCATTATTAGGAGGGACTTTGGTGCTGCCGGCTTCTACGACATGGTTTTGACAAGAGAGCAGACCCTTGTTGCCATGACAACACTTACTCTATTTGTTCCGTGCATAGCCAGTGTTGTAGTTATTCTCAAAGAGAGAGGACTAAAACAGGGACTGATTGTCTTTTTAAGCTGTATCGCTGCAGCTTTCCTCATTGGCGGAGCATTGGCACAAATAGTGATTTAGAGGTAGATCACAATGAGACAGATCAAGTGTTTGAACTGCGGCCTGGTTATGAAAGTAGAAGATCTGTTAACCACAAGGTGTGTCCGTTGTGGAAGCGAGATACCCACAAGCTGTTACGCTTGCAGTGGGAACTGTTTTACTTGCAAAGCCGCAAACCTGGACTTGAAACTAGAAGACGCAAAAAAGGGGCTGTTGCACAATTAGCCGATTAAGCTGATTGTGCGGCAGCCTTTTT
>LFSI01000005.1 GCA_001512545.1 Clostridia bacterium DTU065
TATTTCAACAAAAAAAGGCTGCCGCACAATCAGCTTAATCGGCTAATTGTGCAACAGCCCCGTTTTTGTTTTAAAACCCAAATAACCTCTGCCAGAATCTCTGGAGTTTTTCGGTGATCTCATCGATAAATCTGACTTTGTCTCTTTCTGGGAGATCGTCCTTCCGGAATGCGTAGTAGCGCCTCAAAACCTCATCGCTTTCAGTTTGCTTCCCGGTGTAAACATCAATGCTGACGCGGGCCACGCTTTCAGGCATCTCCCAGTCTTTTACCGGATAATGCCGCAGGTACTCTGTAGCAAACTCCTTAAAGACTCTTGCGGCCATTGAACTGCCGATGACACTGCTACCATACTGCATGGGCTCTGCTTGTCTGTCGTTACCGATCCACACCGCTGAAGCGATCTCAGGAGTAAAACCTACAAACCAGGCGTTGGTGTAGTTGTCGGAGATACCGGTCTTGCCTGCTGCAGGGCGGGAAAGCTTTGCAGAGCGCCCGGTGCCGTACTCAACCACGTTCCGCAGCATGTCCAAGATCATGAACGCTTCCTCTTCTGTCATGACCCTCTGGGGGACTGTGTTTCTTTTGTAAACGGTGTTCCCCTTTTCATCGACAATCTCAGTGACGAAAAACGGCTCGATATAGGTTCCACCTCTGGGAAAAGCCGCATAGCCTGCCGCCATCTCCAAAGGGGTTACCCCTTCGGTAAGGCCGCCGAGGGCAAGCGCTAGGTTGCGGTCGTTTTGCCTGGTAATGGAGCGAATCCCCAGCTTGTTTGTGAGCTCGATTACCCGGTCTACCCCCACATCGGCCAGGACCCTGACAGCTGCAAGGTTCCGCGAGCGCTCCAGGGCATATCCCAAGGCAATATCTCCTAAGAAGTTGTAGTCGTAGTTTTGGGGAGACCAACCGTCAAACTCGATAGGGCTATCGGAAACCAAAGTAGCTGCATTGTAGCCTTTCTGCAGCGCAGCAAGGTAGATGAATGGCTTAAGTGTCGATCCCGGCTGTCTCTTAGCCATAGTAGCTCTGTTGAAGTGGTCCTGTCCTCTTCCCCCTACGAGTACCATAATTCCGCCAGTTTCCACGTCCAAAACCACCATAGCAGCTTGGGGCTGCATCAGTTCGTTTTGGTCAACATATCCCACCGGAACTAGCTCCTTTATGGTCTTTTCTGCAAGCCTTTGGGCCTCTAGATCCAGAGCGGTGTAGATTTTGTAACCCCTGGTCCGCAGTTGTTCATAACTGTAGCCCAGGTTTGTTAGTTCTTTCATGACTTCAGCGATATAGTAGTTCGGTGGGTCGTTTCTCTTTCCCGGTGTAGTGCTGATCTCTTGTGCTAGTGCCAGTTCTTTTTCTTCTTCTGTAATGTAGCCTGCATCAGCCATGACACCCAGTACTAGATCCCGCCTCTTGTAGGCGTTTTCCAACCTCAAAAACGGCGAGTAGTTTCCGGGACTCTTGATGATACCCGCAAGAAGCGCGCATTCGGAAAGATTCAGCTCGCTTACGGGCTTTTGGAAGTAGTACTGACTGGCAGCTTCCACGCCATAGACGTTCGGTCCAAGGTATATTAAGTTTAAGTAATATTCCAGTAGTTCTTCCTTGGTGTACCGAGTCTCCACCAACATCGCAAGGGCTGCTTCTTTAATCTTTCTGGTCCAGGTCTTGTCGTGGGTCAGGAACATATTTTTCACCAGCTGCTGCGTGATGGTGCTTGCTCCCTGGACTTTCGCCCCCTCTTTGATGTCTACGATAAGGGCCCTGATGATACTTTTAACATTGATTCCGTAGTGGGTCCAGAAAGCCTTATCCTCCACGGCGATCACGGCATTGATTAAGTCTTCAGGTATAGCATCCAGGGAGATGTACTCCCGGTTTTCCTGGTAGATGTAGCTTGCCAGCTCGCCGTGCCGGTCGTAGATTGCGCTGCGGTTTTTGAACCTAAACTCTAGATCGTACTCAAGAACCTCTCTACTGAGGTAGAAGAGGGCTACTGCACCTAAGACGATGCAAAGCAGCACAAGCGCTGCAAATGCTCTACGAAGCCTTTTTTTCCATTTCTTCTTCGGTTTTTTTGCCATGAACTCTCTCACCTTCTCTCCAGCTAAGCAGAGCTACACTTAAGTAAGATTCAGTATCCTTCCCCAGGCTACCTTTAGGAGAACTTTTCCTGTACTCGGAGCAGGTATCCCAACGCCAACTAAGAAATTACAAATGGTCCACAAAAACTATGATGGGGTGTTATGCTTGAAAAGACGACTTTATCTTGTTTTACTACTAGTTCTTTCAGTCGCCGCAGCAGCCAAGCCCAGCATCGGTCTAGTTGCCGACTACGATTTTGTCATTGGAGACTGGCTTGCAAGCGAAGGTGCCTTCTACCTTCCCCTATCCGTCTCCGATCTGCCGTTCCTTCTGGACCACCTCGATGTGGTTATCATCAACGATGCTGGCAAGCTCGATGACATCACCGTGGACAGCCTGAAAAAGTTCCTCCGCTCCGGCGGGAAAGTGGTGATGTTTTCAGGTGTGCTCGCTGAAGACCTGCTCCCAGATTCTCTGGAGCTTGACTACGACAGCATCGCTTTCACCCTAGGAGTAACGGAGCTTGTGCCTTTGAGCGGAGTGGCGCTGGAGTATGAAGGCTTACCGCTACCCCTTGGTACGGCCTACACGTTTACCCAAAGAAGGTCAACTGCCCTTGCGTCTTACGCTTCAGGTGAGTTGGCAGCAAGCAGAAACAATAACTCCCTGGTTTTCGGCGTGCCAGCGGTCCCTGAAGCTCTTGCAGAAAACACCGCGCTGAAAAGGCTCTTCCTAGATGCCCTGAAGGAATTTACGATCGATTTTACCGTCTTGGAGCTGGCCAAAGGCAAAGTGGATCCGAACAACCTCACCCAACAGGCAAAGGAGCTGTATCTAGAAGCAGAACGCCTGGAGCAGAAGATCCACGAAGGGACACTTGGAGATGCCTACGACTACCTCGACCAAGCCCTTGCCCTCTACAACGATGCCTACCTCTACAGCATCCCTTCCAGAACCAAAGAAACCAGGGCGGTGTGGTTCAGGCCACCTACCACTAAATATAGTATTTCGCAAAGTCTAGATACTATGGAAAAACTCGGCATCAATCTCATCTTCGTCGAGACCTGGTGGGAAGGAGGACTGCTGTACCCAGACGGCACTGTTTCCCAAAGATCGGAGTTTAGAGGTTTCGATCCCCTGGAGTACATCATCGAAGAAGCCCGCAAGAGAAACATCGAAGTTCATGCTTGGTTGGAAGTGTTTTTCTCCGGTTACAAAAGGCCTGGAGAAATCCTGGAGATGCATCCTGATTGGGCGTGTGTTGGCATAGACGGGAGCATTGCTGTTAAATCCGAAGAAGACAAGTATTTTATCGAACCTGCCCACAGAGAAGCCCGCAAGTTTCTGATCGACATGTTTGTGGACATGGTGGAAAGGTATGATCTGGACGGAATCCACCTGGACTACATTCGCTACCCGCAGCAGAATCCTGTAGCATACGGATTTTCCCCGTATGTAAAGGAACTGTTCGAAACAACCACAGGTCTGGAGTTTCCTACAGACCAAAAGCATAGAAACTGGCAGGCTTTCAACCGGTTCAAAGAAGAACAGGTGACCAGCTTTGTTGCGGAGCTACGCGAAGCAGTGCTTGGAGTAAAGCCGGTGGAGATCTCTGCAGCTGTGTTCCCGGGAAACGATGCCCTTGTGAACAAAAACCAGAACTGGCCATTATGGGTTGATAGTGGCTACCTGGATTTTATCAGCCTCATGCTCTACAGCCGCTCAACAGCAACAGTTGACAGCTGGATTCAGGAGTCGCTGCTGTCTATAGGCAGCAAAATCCCCTACTACCCTGCTCTTGCTGCCATCAGCATTCCTGAAGGCGACCTCCTCCTGGAGCAGACTCTGCTCACTCACAAATACAACCTCGATGGAGTGGCGTTCTTTGCCTGGCAGCACCTCACAGAAGAAAGCATCGACATGCTGCTTAAAGGACCATTTCGCAGCAAAGCGGAAAGATAACGCCGCTTCGATAGGACAGCACTTTCGCTCCTAAGACTTGAACGAAAAAACAGTCTGCACCTTGGCGTCAGCGATGCTTTGTGCAGACTGTTTTCTATTACTCCAAAGAAAAAACACCTTTCACCCCTCATCCCACCTACTCCAAAAAGGGAAAACCTTCTTTTTCCAGAAATAGCAGTTGAAAGCTAGATTTAGGGTAAAAGGGGTGTTTTGTTTGAAGAAAATTTTCGTAGGACTAGTTTTGTGTGTCATCCTAACAGCGTTTGCAGTAGCTCTAGAACTTGATGTGTGGCTTACTGGCTTTACCAACGAGCAGATGCGCATCATCAGCGACATCACTGAAAGCCAGTTCACTGCACAAACGGGAATCCACGTAAACTACGTGGTCTTTACCGTTGCCGACAGCGAAACAAGGTATCTTCTGGCTGCGGCAGCAGGAGAAGGTCCGGACATTGCCGGCAGCGGGCCGCTGTTTCTACCGGAAATGGGTTTAAGGGGAGCCCTGGTCGATCTGAGCACTTTTCCCGATTTTGATGAGGTTTACTCCAGAGCAAATCCCCGCCTTTACCGCTCTCTTCAGTATCAGGGGCTGACCTTCGGCATACCCTACGACTCCACCATCACTACTGCTTACTACAGAACGGATATCCTATCTGAGCTCGGTTTGAACATCCCCGAGACTTGGGACGAAGTGAGGCAGATCCTTCCGAAACTTCAAGCTCGAGGCTCCGACATGCAGTTTCAGTTCCGCCTCACAGATATTCTCTATGCCGATGTCAATATGTTTATGTGGCAAAGGGGCGCAGACGACTACACACCGGACCTAACAAGATCCGGTTACGACTCGCCGGAGTGCATTGAGGCGTTCAAGGAGTATGTGGAGTTCTATACGGTGTTTAGAATTCCGTCGGAAGTCCCCATACAGCAGGGGTTTATCGACGGCAGTCTGGCCATAACCTTCCAATACCCGTACCTTTACCAAAACCTGATGGCCTCAGCTCCTCAGCTCCTGGGAAAATGGACTATAGCCCAGGTTCCAGGAACAGTAGTTGACGGAAAGCTGGACCGGACCGCCAACGCCGGCGGATCGGCCATAGGTATCTTTGACAATTCCAAGAAAAAAGCGGAAGCTTGGGAGTTTATCAAGTGGTTCACTTCAGACTCAGTTCAGATTGCTCTTGCTAACCGCATCATCGACGAAATACCAGGTGCATTTTACATGCCAACAAACCGCTCGGCTATTATGCAGATGCATATGGACAAAGACATCCTAACGCTGTTTTGCGACGCTTTAGAAGAAGGTTCTCGCTCTATCTACGGTTTAGTTGCACCGAGAAACCGCAGGCGTTATCTACAGATGGCAGTGCAAAAATGCATTTTCAACGGTGAAGATCCGGAGAAAGCCATAGTTGAAGCGGCAAAAGAGCATAATGCCGAAATCGTCAAAAAGCAGCAAGAGTACGACAGATTTATCAAGAAGCTTCTTGACGCCAAACGGTAGACTTCCAACACTCAAAGGTCCATCGTTTTAAAAGGGTATTATGAGTTCAAAAAAGCGACCTACACCCTTCATGGTTGTAGGTCGTTTGCTTTTGACAGGAGACCGATACTACAATTAAACTTCCTCAAAGTAACCTGTCCTGTTACATTCTTATCGGTTTAACGGTTGACTTTTTCCGATACATCCTGTGTTCATACTTGATCCAGACCCTAGCGTCAGTTCTCCCTCTGAGCTTCCCTGATTCCTTCAAAGTAGCTGTGAAGAGTGATCAACCTCACAAGGAAGCGCAACCAGAGATGTCTACCCTGTTTTTCCACCTTTTTAAGGTACTCTTCAGTAGCAGGTTTTTCGGTCCAGCCTCCAAGGGATATTAAGCGGTCCACTCCCAACCAAAAAGGCGAGATCATCGTCTGAAGGCGCACTCTATAGACCGGATGCTTCCGGTAGTAGAGTACTGCTGTGTGGCCTCTTTCTCGCTCTCTCTGCTTCCATTTGTGGAGGTCCGCTACAACTAGTTTGGGTTTGTAGTGGTAGCCCTTGGCCTCGGGAACTTCTATTTTCTTCAAGCCCCTTTTTCTCAGTCTAAGGCCAAACTCTAGGTCTTCCCAGCCGTATTCGTTGAAGTCTTCATCAAACAAACCGGCTTCGAATAGGTGCCTTCTGTAGATCGAAGCGTTTCCTGTAGCGAAAAAAGCCCTGGCGATATCGGTGATCTTTTTCTCGGCGTCTGTAGGGTTTTCCAGATCGTCTGTATGGATTACGGGACCGTGGCCGATCAAGTTGTCTGCAGTGTGAGCTTTTATGTGCGCTTCCACAAACTCCGGACAGGGATAGAGGTCGCTGTCTACGAAGATTACGAGCTCTCCTCTGGAGATCTTAAGCCCGGCATTTCGGGCACCGCTTGGACCTTTGTGCTCGATCCTAATCACCTGCATAGCCACAGGCGGATCCAAATCCAGCAGACTTTCAAAGGTCCCATCAGTCGATCCGTCATCAACGATGACGATCTCAAAGCTATACTGAGTCTCTTGTTTGAACAAACCCGACAGGACTTTACGCAGGATTTCTTTGCGGTTGTAAGTTGGAATGAGCACTGATGCGTCCACTTGATCCAGGCCAGGACCGAGCCTTGCTATTGAGTTTTCCACCAATCTGCACCTCTTTTAGTCATGTCAATAAAAAAGACAGGAAGACTCCTGCCTTTATTTTGCTTTTTCTCGTTCCAAATCCACTTGGACCATTTCGGCAATCATCTCTTCAAAACCGACCTTCGGCTCCCAACCCAGTTCAGCTTTGGCCAGAGAGCTGTCTCCTACAAGGAGCGGTACCTCTGCAGGTCTGATTAATCTCTCGTCGGTTACTACATAATCTCTGTAATCCAGTCCTACTACCTGAAAAGCCTTCTCTGCTAAATCCCTTACCGAATAGGTTTTACCTGTTGCGATCACGTAATCTCTCGGGCAATCTGCTTGGAGCATCCGCCACATAGCTTCCACATACTCCGGAGCGTAGCCCCAGTCGCGCCTTGCATCTAGGTTGCCCAAAACCAGCTTGTCCTGTTTGCCCAGGGCGATCTTTGCCACCGCTTTAGTAACCTTGCGGGTGACAAACTCGTCTCCCCTTCTCGGGGATTCATGGTTAAACAGGATTCCCGAGCAGGCGAACATACCGTACGATTCCCTGTAATTCTGGGTCATGTAGTGGGCAAAGGCTTTTGCCACGCCGTACGGACTTCTCGGGTGGAAAGGTGTGGTCTCTTTCTGAGGAACCTCTTTTGCAAGACCGAAAAGCTCCGATGTTGATGCCTGGTAAAACTTGATTCTAGGTTTGTACTGGAGGATAACCTCCAGCAGTCTCAACGCACCAATGCCGGTGACTTCGGCCGTGAGGACCGGCTGGTTCCAAGATGTCCCTACAAACGACTGGGCTGCCAGGTTGTAAACCTCATCAGGATCGGCTTTTTTCAGAGCTAGAAGCAGCGATCCAGAGTCGGTTATATCTCCTTCTATAAGCTCAATCTTGTCTAAAATATGCTCAATACGCCAGTAGTTCTTAGTGCTGAGCCTCCGAACAAGGCCAAAGACTTCATACCCCTTATCCAGCAGGAGTTCTGCAAGATAGCTGCCGTCCTGCCCTGTTATACCAGTAATTAAAGCTCTCATGTTACCACCTTTTAAGAGCGGCTTGCCGCATGGGCAAGCCGGCTTTTTTAGTTAATTATTCTCCAGTTGCTGTAATTCCTTTCGATGGTCTTAATTTGGTTGCCCAAAACGACCTCCACTACCACTGTGGGTTTCTCTGGAGTTACCACAACAGTTGCAGTAAATTTGCCTGGCGAGACCTCATTTGCAATTCTGCCACCCACAAAAACACTGCAGCCGTCTTCAGCATAGACTGTCAGTTCCACTTCTGTGGGTTCTGTAAGCCGCGTACTCTCTTCCACTGAAGTCACAACGAGACAAAGTGGACCCTGATCCATCTCGGCGATCTCTCTAAGTAGCCTTTCCCGCGCTTGCAGCAGCTCTAGAGGATCGTCGGTATATCTGGTGAGCGATGTCATCACCGTGCGGGCGATCTCTTTGGCACGGTACTTCTCGTCGATTTCCACGCCGAGCTTCTTTGCAATCTCTCCAGTCTTTTTGGCATGGAGCAGGAGGTACTCGTAGTCCTCAATGCCTTCTCTCATGGCTTCATAACGCACCGATGGAACCATGGCGGTTTCCGTGGGATAGACGATCCAACCGTCGCCAGGGGCGTAGCCCACCTCAAACGCGTTCCACCAGTTGTAACCCCAATGAAGGTACCCTGGTGCGTCGTAGAGGAAGTTTGCCCAGTGAAGAATCCTCGTCTTGTACAGAGGATAGTCCAGGAGCCTGTTGGGGTAGTTCCCCTGGGGAAGCCAGCAGGTGTAAAACCAAAGCTCGATCTTCCCATCTTCCTGGTCTTTCAGCAACCTGGTTCTGTTCTGATCGAAGTAGTCAAGCTGCGGAATAGCGATATCCAGATAATCGCTGAGGTAGGTGTAGTGGATGGCCTCCATCAGCTTCAAGTCCGGAGCACCTTTTTTGATCTCTAAAGCCAGATCGATCCACGACCTGTAGTTTTGCCCAGTCGGTTCGTCGGCTACGTGAGCGTAAGCGATCTCCAACCAACCTTTTTCTCTGAGGTGCTCTTGAAGTAGATAAGCAAACTCGGAAACTGGAACTTCCCTAGTGGTTTTTAGGCCTGCATCATAGGCAACCAGTCTGTAGGGACCAAAGTCGCTGTTCCAATCGCCGACTCTGCCGCCAAAATGGCTCAACTCGATATACTTAAAGCCGTGCTTGAAGAAGATCTCTGCCCAGCGATCGAAGGTCTCGAAGTTGCCTGTCAGCTGTCCTTCTTCATTATACCTTAGGTTCACCGTTCCGATGGGGAGCCAGAACATGTTCTGCCTGTGCTCTGCCATGGTTTTGGCGTAATACTCGAGAATTCTCCAGAACTCCTCCGAGTACTTGGTCACTTTATTGTAAGTTACGATGTAGTCTACCTGGTACCAGATGGTGACTTTCAGATTGGTTTCGTCTGAAAGTTCCACAGGAAGCACTTCAATCTCCACCGGAACCTCTCTTTCGGCTCCCAAGTTGTCAAGGATGACGCTGCCACTGTAGATCCCTGCAGGCGTACCCTTCGGAACGTAAAACTGCAAGTAGATGCTTTGGGTGTAGTCTTTAGGCACGTTGATGACTTTTTTATCGCTGAGAATATCCGGCATGTCTTGAGGCGCCCGGATTAGGAGATTTGCCGGCGTTTGAGTGGAGTTATTGGTCATGTGCCAAGTTTCCACGAAGCTGTACTTGAAGTTGTCTTTAGAGATGACGCTCTTTCCGTCTTCGCTGTAGAGATCTGTAAAGCGCACCTCCAACGCACCGATAGCTTCACCAGACCTAATCGCCAGCTGCATCGCGGCAATCTGGTTTGTGCCGGTTACAATCGGCATAACAAACTCCTCTTTAGGAGCATCTGTGGTGAAGACGAACTCCGCGCTGTGGGTTAACCACACTGAAGCGTTCTGCAGCACTTTTTCGTCCACCTCCGGTGCAAACTGGCCCATCATTGCCAGAAGTTCAGCGCTGGAAAGCTCCGGCTTCTGCATGGTAGGTGAAGCAACTACCTTTGCCCAATTGGAGTCGTCGAAATCGGTATTCAGCCAACCTTCGCACTCCTTGTTTGCAGCACGCCAGGTGCTTCCCGTGCCTAAAACTACGTTATCGTCGATGTCCACCACCCGCATAAGCAGAGGCTTAATCTCTTCATCCGGCTTAGGCTTGATCTCCACTGCCAAGACGTTCTTACCTACTACCACATAATCTACCAGCTCGACGCTGCCCAAGATCTCTTCTGGGTAGATGGTCCGCATTCTTTCACCGTTTATGTAGACTACTGTTTCGTGATTAACTACGACTCTTGCTAATAGAGAATAGGGAATTTCATCCAACTCGAACACGGTTCTAAAGTATCTGGGCTCGCCTTTGACGCTGCCTGCATCTGGAAACCAAATCCAACTGGGCTCTTCTGCTTCTGCAAGGCAGATGGAGGTCAAAAACACACAAAAGACCAGAATCAACTTCAAGGTTTTTCCCATTATACTCCCTCCCCTATGTCTCACTGAAAAAGTTCATAACATGACTACGATTTCCTTCATATTCTCTGCAGGAAGTTTCCAGCCCTTACCCCCTTAACGTCCAGGTCTACAGAATCTGCCTTCTCTTTGTCTGAAACTTGGCGCTCTGCAGCCCTTCTTTGCGCGTCTTTCTCCGACCTTTAAGTCCAGAAAAAAGTGCTGCGCTTTTCCCAGCAAGGAAAGGGCAGCACTGTTTTTGTGTTTAGAAGAATAATAAATTATTAGTCCTTGGAAACAAAGCGAAACTTGAAGTTAACCTTAAGATCCTGTTTGAGCGTGGTTTTGAATGCCAAGCGCTGGTTGGGCTCTGCCTGGTTGTACTCTCTACTTACATACCCCGGATAGACTTCTGGCATAAGGCCGAGATCGTGCTTTAATGCCAGATACTTTCTGGTGCCGATGTGTTGGAGCAAGACCTGTGTTTGGTCTACCTCCACAGGCGTAAAGCGAGGGCTTAAACAGAAGAAGATCTGGAGTTGGTGCTCCCTACCGTCTAAGATCCGGTACTCATCTTCCACTTCGCACTCACCTTGATTTAAGGTAACCTTCCGTACTGCCTTCACGCCGCCGATCTCCAGCTCCCCGATGATGGTGCGTCCATTTGCCCTGCCGTTTCCGTCTACGGTGTGGGCGTAGCTGAAGCTGGAAGTGTAAATGCCCTGATGAACATCATCAACTAAGAATGTGCTGTGATAGGACTCATCCTTCATGATTCTACGCTCAAAGTCGCTTTGGTTGTAGCGGTAGGTACCGGGATCGGTCAGCACTTCTAATCCGTCTAAATAGAGCACAACTCCCAGCTGATCGCAGTGGCTGTGGGGATGCCCTGAACGGTCCTGCTCTGAGTAGTACATACCGAACTGGCCGGCTCTGAGGAAGGCGTAGTTCTTTTCATCCTTGATCACATAATGCCCTACATCAGGGAAGCTGAAAGAACCAGAACACTTGAATGGTTCTTCTACCTCAGTGGAGCTCCCTAAGTAAAAAAGGGCTTCAGAATCCTCACTGCAGAGGGACTTCACGGTAATTCCTAAGAAAGCGGCTAGGTGAAACAGATACTCCATCGCCCAAAAATCATTTGCCCTATGGATGAGGATTTCGTTGCTGTTGTCCCCGACGATAGGGAGCGTTCCACCAGGCGCAAGAAGCGCTGCAAAGTAGTTCAAGCTTCTTTCAATGCCGTCCAGGATGAAATCGGGAACTTCCAACCCGTGATTTTGCAATGCAATTCCCAAAACGAGAAGTGCCTCAACGCACAGCCTATGATAGCTGGTGCTTTGCTCGATAAACCCGCCGTCTCTAAAGATCAGCTGGTTTGTGGTCTCGCGGAGCCTTTCCATCCAAATGTCAAGGCCTTCCTCTCGCCCGAAGTGGAGGTGGCAGAGGCAGACGGTCATGATCGATACCAGCTTGTGATTGTTCCGCGGATTTTCGTACTCGCTGCTGAGTAGTTCTTCCTGTTCTCGAAGATACTGGTCTACTCGTCTGTAAAAACCATCGTCCAGAACCTGCGAACCTTTGGTGAGGTTCAACCAGGAGAACCAACTTAGCATTCTTTGGCAGATGTGCACGTGACCGATCCAGCTGACACCGATGCCGAAATGGGTCTTCTCCATCCACCTCTCCATGAATTCTCTGCTTTTTACCACGTACTTCTCATCTTTGGTTAAGAGGTAAGCTTTACCTGCATCCACCAGGAAGTAGTGCTTCATGTACTCCCAGAAAAACTTCACGTCTGCAGGTGCCGCTCCGGCGTGGAACCTGTAGTCTTTGTAGGGCAGCTGTGGCCATTTCTCTCCTGTTGTAGGGTCAATGTCTCTCAGGAGATCGTCAAGATCGGACTCGATGCCAAAAATCTCAACCTTTCCTTCCAGAAACAGATCTGCAGCCCTGAGAACTGCAAGGCAGTGCTTTTGATGTTTTTCCTTAAACGCTGCAACAAACTCGTCCCCAAAACCATTGGGGTAGACCTTCAACAACTAAAATCACCTCGAGACAAAATCTTGCTTCGACTTCTGCCTTCGTGCAAACCTTGAAAGCGTCTTGTTTCATTCTAATGGAAACATTAAGCATCATCAAGGGAAACCATTGGTTTGGTGATCTGTTTGGCGTGCATCAATACATTTCCACTTCAAGAATAAAGGAGTAGCGCTCGTCATACGGAAGTTGTGGGTATGAGCACCACTAACTAAAAGGGGGGTCATAGGTTGCTGAAACAATGGTTGACAGTTCTCGCAGCAGTTTTGTGTCTTTTGTCCGGCATTGTAGGAGCAGCGGCTAAACCTGTTCAAGTCTGGTCCATCTTTTCAGTTGAGCAGACTAGGATTATCCAGGAACTTACCGACGCGATTTTCACGCCAAACACTGGCATTCATGTAGAGATCACAGCTATTCCCTCTTCAGGCTACGAGCAGAAGTATCTCCTTGCTGCAATTTCCAACGAGATGCCTGAAGTTGCCGTAAGCGGCTCTCTCGGTCCTGCCGATATGGGCATCAGAGGTGCAGTAGTAGATCTACGCGCACGCTATGGCGAAGACTACGAAAAGGTCCATCAGAGCATGTATCCTGGCCTTATGCGTTCTTTTGATTTCCTTGGCAGCGCCTTCGGGTTGCCGACCCAAACCAACATCTATCCCATGATCGTCAGAACAGACATCATGAACGAACTGGGGCTTCAAGTGCCAAGCACCTGGAACGAGCTCTATGAAATCCTACCCAAGCTGCAGTCCCAGGGAAAGAACTTTGCTACGACTTTTGGCATCGGCACCTCTGTGTACGCCGACGCTTCTATGTTCATCTGGCAGCGGGGCGTTGACCTCTACACCCCCGACCGTCAAAGATCGGCTCTGGACACGCCAGAGGCCATTGCGGCTTTTACCGAGTTTACGGAACTCTTCACCAAACACAAAATTCCTAAAGAGATTAACGCCTACATGGATTTTACCACTGGCGCTATTCCCATCATGCTCACCTCCGTCTGGAACTACTCTGCCTTGGTACAGGGCGCGCCGGATTTGGAGGGCAAATGGACTCTGTCTCTGGTCCCCGGGACCGTTAGCGCAGACGGAACCACGAACCATGCCGCTTACATCGGAGGCAACTCGCTGATGCTGTTTAAAAACGCCAGCCGTGCAGACGACGGCTGGGAGTGGATGAAGTGGTTCGTTTCAAGAGAAACCCAGATCGCTCTAGCTCAGCTCACGCCTCAAAGGATCAGCGGCAGTATGTTTTTGCCTTCCAACCACGAAGCCATGATGCACGTGCCGTTTCCCGAAGAACATGTGGAGGTTTTCATGGAGCAGGCGCACCAGTCGGTCGCTCCTGTGTTTGCTTTGATACCTGCCTCTGTCATCCACAGACTGTTCAATTTTGCCACAAACAAAGCAGTGCTCCAGGGCGTTGATCCGGAAGTTGCAATCAGAGAAGCTGCAGACGAGATGAACTCAGAGCTTGCCAGAAAGCAGAAGGAGTTTGAAAGGTTCATCAGCAAACTGTAGGTTCAAGAGAAGTGAATGAGAAATAAAGAGGCCGCCCAATGGGCGGCCATTTTTGCGTGCTTTTGAATTGGGTTTTAGAAAGCTACTCTTGCTCCGATCTTTAACCCGATCTCGTCTCCTGACTGGTGGGGTTTGGTATAGGTTTCAACGTTCGCTTCGACGCTGAGTAACTTCAACCCGGCGCCGAAGTTGTAGCCTACACGACCGTATCTTGC
>LFSI01000058.1:0-52928 GCA_001512545.1 Clostridia bacterium DTU065
ATGCTCAAGACGGGGACTATTTCTCACGTCATCCCAGATTTGGGCTCACCTTGGACAAGCCTTACGACCTACAAGATCTCCTACAAGAACGCCAGCGAAAACCTGCAGTACGGAGCAAGAAGCGTAGTAGAAGCTCACATGTACCTTATGAACAGCCACAGCCACAAAACCAATATTCTCCGCAAGGACTTCAACAGCGTGGGTATCGCCGTTATTCCTAACGGCAAAGGCGGCTACCTGCAGGTACAGCTGTTTGCAGAAAGATAAACGGAACCGCCACAGTTAGTGCGGTCTAAAAAACCACCGTGCAGGTGTAAAGCACGGTGGTTTTTTCTGATCTTCTCTTTGCTCATCCCCAAAAAGCAGGCAGACCTCGCTAATCGAGATCCCAGATGAGCACATCTCCCTCATCTGGACTCTTGGCAACCTGAACAAAGTGGGGCTTGGGATCGGTGTTGAGGTATCCAAGACCTCTTTCCTCCCCCCGCACCAGAATGGAGCTCTGGCCGTAAAACTCCAACCCCAGTGCTTTCCCTGTGAGCATCGGGTTCAGCACTACTCTCGTTGCAGTCTGCACCATTTGGTATGCACCGTTCAGCCAATCTTCCTGCTGCTCCTTAGTCCAGGGCCCGGGATTGGCAGACGGTTGAACGATTATGTCTGCGCCATCTAGCTTCTCCCTGATCTCCGCAAAAAACCCATCATAGCAGATGGCGATGCCGATTCGTCCGAGTTCTGTACTCCACAAACCGACCTGTGCCAAAGATGCAGGTGTGAGTCCCAGTCCTTTTTCACCTTCAAGCTCGATGAGATTGACTTTTCTTTGAATGATCTTCGCATCCCCAGGGCCGAAGCCTCGGGACTCGTTGAACACATCTTTGCCATCTGCAACCAGTCCACTGCCGGAGATCACATAGGCGTTGTGTTTTTCCGCAGCTTCCCTAAACACTTCAAAGTACTCTTCCATCAGCTTCTTAGAACTCTCAAACACTGCTCCCAGCCACGTGCCCATCTTCACCCGGTGAGGCAGCAGGCGGACGAACTTCTTCTTCACGTACTTTTTCAGCGCTTCTTGGATGCTGTCCTCTTCAATCCCTGCCGCTTTAAGTTCCGTAAAGATGCCAAAGGTCACAAGGTCTTCTGGAAACGCTACAAGGAGATTCTCCCTACTCTTGGTCCTGATCTCCTCCATCGTGGCACCGAGCTTCTCTGCAAACGCTTCCACAGAAGAGTAATCTTCCATACTTAACTTCCACTGCACAACTGCCAGCGTACATGCCTGTTTCTTCATCTAACCTTCCACCCCCATTTGAAAGACTGATCAGGCATAGCTCTAGAGACATGGAAAGCTGCAAGCGTTTTACCGCAGCAGAATTGTTAGCCTGCACATTTTCCTGGTTGACAATTTCCAGGCCGACTCCTACAATTGCACTTAAAGGAGGTTTTTAACTTGTCTGTGCGGAGAATCACCACTATAGCAATGTTCACAGCAGTAATCTGCGTAATGACGTTCGTCTATGTTCCCACACCCTGGGGCGTGCCCATCACAGGGCAGACCCTCGCGGTGCTGGTCTTGGGACTGGTTCTAAGTCCCAAAGATGCGGCAATTTCCGTAGCGCTATATCTGCTTCTCGGCACTGTTGGCCTTCCTGTTTTCAGCGGCGCGCGGAGCGGAATCGGAATGCTGCTCGGCCCCACAGGGGGTTACCTCTGGAGCTTCCTCATCGGCGCTGTGGCCTTGAGCTGGCTGAAGCAAAAAGGAAGAAGGGTCCTTGGTGCCATTGTCTTTACACTGATAGTTTATTTTCTCGGCTGCCTACAGCTGAAAATCACAGGAGACATGACCTTCTTCGAGGCGGTCAAGTTGGGAATGCTCCCCTTTATTCCAGGAGACCTAGTGAAGATCGCGCTAGCCCTGGCAACAGCCAAGAAGCTAGAACCCACTATCGGAGACAGCCCTGCCTGAACTCCGTTAGCTCTGCTCCTGTCGGTTTACTTTGATAAAAGCAAAACCAATGACGAAAGCAATTACACTGGCAAGAGCGGAAAACAAGAAGAGTGAACTCATAGTAACTGTTATACTTCCAGAGCCACCGAAGTAGTCGAAAAGCGCACCGATCAGGAGGGACCCGATAAAGCCTCCAAGACCGAAGTAGAACGCTGAGTAGAGGCTCTGGGCGCTTACCTGCATGCCCTTAGGTGCCAGTTTGTCGACCAGTTTGACGCAGACAGCGTGCATCGCGGCAAAGCTAAAGCCGTGAATCCACTGCAAGCCGAAAATCACCCAGGGTAGCTGCACCTTCGCATACACAATCCAGCGAATGATGGTCGCAATGAGGGAAAACAGCAGCAGGTTTTTCTCGCCAAAGCGCCTAATCAGCTTCTCTGAGTTGAACAGGACTACCATCTCTCCGACAATAGCCACTGCCCAAGCGTAGCCCACGATGAAGTTCGTAGCGTTCAGTCCTTCTAGATACACCGTCAGGAAGTTGTAGTAGGGAACGAGGCCTATTCTCTGGATGAACGCGACCAGAACCAGCGCCAAGAAAGCTGGGGTTTTGATCAATACTCCGAAGTCCCGAGTCATGCTTCTATAGCTTTTCAAAGCACCTTGCCTTTCTGCGATGCCTTCTTTGGGCATCTGATAAAACATAAATAGGGCAAGTAGCAAAAAAACAACCGCTGCAGGGAAAATGCTTCCTGGGTTTTGCAAATGGTTGTAGAGATAGGGCATCAGCGATGCAGAGACCGCATATCCCAGTGACCCAAACATCCGCACATTGCCGTAGTAGCTTTTGGCTCTGTCTACTGCATCTAGCGCAATGCTGTCGAGAAGGGGTATGGCCGGAGCGTTGAACACAGCAAACACCAGAGTCGCAAATAGCATCGGCCAGAAACTTAAGCTGAAGTAGTAGCAGATAAGACCAACTGCCATCCCCAATAGAGCTAGAGTAAAAGACTGCCTTTTGCTGTATCTGGCATCAGTTAAAAAACCCCAAAGGGGAGGGAGAATGAAAGCCAAAAGGGACGTTAAACCCTGGAGAAGGCCAATCTGCTTTCCCGAAAGACCGATCTTAGTCATGTAACGTGTCAGGTAAGGGCCATATGCACCGAACGCTAGATAGTAGGAAAAGAACAAGAGCTTCGTCGATCTCAAAACGCTGTGCATGTCTACACTTCCTTATGTAACAAAGAGGCCATAGGCCTCTTTTCGTATGTCTAGTCCAAACAGTCGTTGCATACACCGTAGAACTCTAGTCTGTGGTTTTCAATTTTGGCCTTCAAAGATTCTTCAACAATCCTATTCAGACTTTCGATAGTCTCCAGTTCCACATCTTCCATCCGTCCGCAGATGCGGCACTTGAAATGATAGTGGTTGGTGGGATTGCCGTCGTAGCGGCTGTAGCCGCTGCCAAAATCCATTTCCAAAATCTCACCGGCTTGAACCAAGATCTTTAAGTTTCTATATACAGTGCCCAGGCTGATATTGGGTATCTCTTTTCGCGCTTCCTGGTAGATCCAATCTGCGGTGGGGTGAGATTTTGTACTGCGGAGTATGTTGAGAATTAACTTCCGCTGCTTTGTCATGCGTATAGACTTTTGCTTGTTCACTAAGACTTGCCTCCTACACGAAACAATCTCCAGATGTAATCGCGATCTCTATTTTTGACACCTAGGGCAGAAATGACTGGATCGTCCTGCTACTTTGATTCTGCTAATTGGTCCTGAACACTTTCTGCATTTGGAGCCGGTTTTTTGATAAACAGAAAGATGGTCCTGCATACTTCCTTTTTTGCCGTCTCCTCCGAGGTAATCCCGAAAGGTGGTTCCGCCAAACCTTATACCCTTTTCCATGACCACCCTAACTGCCATTAATAGGTTATTGGCTTCATGTTGGTCTAAGCTGGAGGCTTTTCTTTCAGGGTGAATGCCGCTTTGATACAGCGCTTCATCGGCATAGATGTTGCCCACTCCGGCAAGGATGTGTTGATCCAAGAGCACAGCTTTAATCGCTCTCTCGGTCTTCAGCTCGTCAAACCAGAGAGCAAGTGGCATCTCCCATGGCTCAAAACCTATTTCAGCATTTTTACAGAACTTGGGCGCGCCTTTGGGGTGGACCACTAGGCGTCCGAACTTCCGCACGTCACGAAAATAAAGCTTCCTGCCGCTTTGAAAGTTCATGACCCACCTGATGTGATCTTTTGGTTCCCGCTCCGGTTCGAAGTACAGCTGTCCCGTCATACGCAGGTGGATCACAAGATCGTTTCGGTCCAATCCCAAATGCAGGTACTTCCCCTTGCGATCAACAAAGCAGATTCTCTGACCGCACAGAACACTGGCATTGAAGTCGCCTTCGAACTCCACTGATCTGTCGTACAGTATGTCTAAAGAGTCTATCTTTTCTTGGACTATATTACGGTTTAAGAACCGCCTGATTACTTCTACTTCTGGTAGTTCTGGCATATCAAAGCTGCAAAGCTCCTACTTTGTAGCAGCCCACCTCCGTTCCCATCACTACTATAGCACATATCTTTTACACGTTTTATATAAACAATTTTGGAGTTTTCGTAAAACTCCAAAATAGACGCTTATATCTTGAAAAAATTCATCCAGTGGGTTTGGCCTTTCTACTTGCGGGACTTCACCCTTCTGAGGTTGATTATCTGAATAATCAAGGGCACGATAAACAGGCCGAGCATCAGTACCTGAGTCTGGTTCAACCAGTTGTTAAACTTCACCGAATCACGGAAAAACTCCACCACAAAGCGGACAATGGCAAAACCCATTAGCGTCTCTAGGAAAAGCTGACCGCCAAACTTGGTTGACTTACTCCGCCAGATCAGATAGAAGAACAGGGCAAGGGTAAGCAGGGAGTCGTAGATCTGCACCGGATGCCTAAGCCCCTCGGCAAACCTGCTGTACACTCCCCAAGGCACCTCAGTAGGTGTTCCCCAACAGCAGCCGTTAAAAAAGCATCCCCACCGGCCGATGGCATAGCCAAGAGCCAGCGGCAGTGCAGCTGCATCCGAGAGTTTTGCCAGGGAGATCTTGTAGCGAAGCACAAAGTAAAATCCCACGATGATTGTGAGTATCAGGCCTCCGTGGAAGGCCAAGCCACCCTCTCTGACATTCAGGATAGCCCACCAGTTCCCTCTGTACATCGGCCAGTACTGCACCACCCAGCCAATACGGGCGCCTACAATCGCAGCAACTATTCCCCAAAAGGCAAATCTGCTTACAAGATCGACATCGAGACCTCTTTTTTTCGCCTGTTTTTCTAAAAGAAGCAGACCTACAAAAAGTCCCAACGTCACAAAGACGCCATAGGTGTAAATGTCAAGTCCACCTATGGAAAACAGAACTGGATGCATTTTATTACCACCGGCCTATTCCTTAGATTCCAAGTAGTGCAGAGCCGACATGGCAGCTATAGCTCCATCTGCGGTCGCTGTAACCAGCTGCCTGAGCACGGTATCTCTTACGTCTCCTGCCGCAAACACTCCTGGTATGTTTGTTCTCAAATGCTCGTCAGTCTCAATATATCCCTCCGGCGTACGCTTCAGCGAATCTGGGAAGAACTCGACGTTGGGTATTTGCCCAATGTAGATGAAAACCCCATCAGTGTTCAAGACGCTTTCACTGGGCTCCCCTTTTGCCTCTTTCTCAAGATTCTTGACTCTTACTCCCGTCACGGAGATATCGCCAAGGATCTCTTCCACTACGGTGTTCCATACAAAGCTGATCTTCTCATTGGCAAACGCTCTTCGCTGTGCAGCTGCATTTGCTCTCAGCTTGTCGCGACGGTGAACAATAGTCACCTTCCTGGCAAATCTGGTGAGGTATAGGCCTTCCTCTACTGCTGCGTCTCCTCCACCAACAACCACAACATCCTTATCCTTAAAGAAAGCACCGTCGCAGGTGGCGCAGTAGCTTACTCCTCTGCCGCGGAACTTGTTTTCCCCGGGAACTCCCAGCTTCCGCGGTTCAGATCCGGTGGCAAGAATCACAGTTTTGCCCAGGACAGTGGTGCTACCCACTTCGATCTTCTTCAGTTCGCCCTGGAGATCCATGGCAGTAATCTCTCCGTTGAGGAACTCTGCCCCCATGTTCTGCGCCTGCTCAAACATTGCCATGGCCAGATCTGGGCCGGTCGTTCCTTGAGGAAAACCCGGGTAGTTGGCAATCTCAAACGTTGTTGCTGCCTGCCCTCCAGGCATGCCTCTTTCAATGATCAGGGTCTTTAGGGCTGCACGAGCGCCGTATATGGCTGCTGTCATTCCTGCAGGTCCCCCGCCTATGATAACTAGATCGTATGTTTCCATATCAACGCCTCCCTCTTTATTCCTTTACCCTCTATCTCCCGACTTCAATCACAGGTTCCTTCTGTTAAGCCGTAAAAGGTACAAGAAGAACGGTCCCCCGAGAAGGGAGGTTATCACACCCACCGGAAGCTCTGTAGGTGCAATCACAGTTCGGGCTATACAGTCGGTTACAACAACCAACAAACCTCCTCCAAGTACACTGGCAGGTAGTAGGTATTTGTGATCCGGTCCGATAATCAGTCTGATGATGTGAGGAACCATCAAGCCTACAAAACCAATAACTCCAGTGACACTCACCGCTGATGCTGCAAGAAACGATGCCGTTGTAAGCACAATATAAGTCTCCCTTGTTACGTTAATGCCAAGATTCCAAGCAGCTTCTTCACCGATCAATAGTGCGTTTAGCACTCTCGATTTGGAGTGAAGTATCCAGCCGCCGATCACAAGTGAGAAGAGAAGCATCTTTACATTGCTCCAAGTGAAACCGGAAAAGCTCCCCATCATCCACATCACAATCTTGTCCATTGAAGCCCGATTCAAAACCATAATCACCGACACCATGCTCGAGGCAACCGACCCGACAGCTACACCGGCAAGGACCAGATCCTGCACCCTCCGCACCAGGCCGTTTGTTGAGATGGTGTAGACAAGCAAAGTAACAGCCAGAGCCCCTAGAAACGCTGCAAACGAGAAACCATAGACGCTTGTTATGGGCAAAAGCGAAGCTATGGCCGCACCTAAACTGGCTCCAGCCGATACACCCAATATATAAGGATCGGCCAGGGAGTTGCGCAAAACTCCCTGGAATGCCGTTCCCGAAAGAGCTAAAACTGCTCCCACTAAAACTGCTCCTACAACCCGGGGCAGCCTAATCTGCCAGAAGATCGTCTCCCAGTAACTAGGGCCTTCCACTTCCCGGCCCAGGAGCTTACCAATAATCCACTTGCCCGGAAGCTTCACCGCTCCCAAACTAGAAGCGACAATAACCGACACGATCAACCCTACAAACAGCAGCACAATCAGCTTATTGAAGGTTAAATAACGCTTCATTCAGTTCCTCAAGGCCGTCCCAAAGCCTCTTTGTTGGGAAGGTGTAAAGAGACGGGTTGATCTCTAGCAGTCGGTCTCTAAAGGATGCGTAAACCGGTCTCTGCATGGCTTCCTCTAAATTGAAATTGGTAAGAATGATCAGGTCGGGATTCTGCGCGATTAGATCTTCCTCGTTGAACACCGGAAATGCACCTAGTGCAGAAGCTCCAACGTTTATCCCACCGGCTTTAGTGATCACATCGTCCCACAGGGTTCCCTTCCCAGCGGTCATTAAAGGATCGTTCCAAATCTCCACGAACACTTTTGGTTTCCTGGCCAAGACTTGGAGATTTCTCTGCCTTTCTCTAAGTTCTTCCACGATGCTTTGGGCGTTTTCCTCAGTACCCAGCGCTCGTCCCACCAAAAGATAGGCTTCCAGAGTGCTGTCCAGATCTGTTGGATTGATCGCCAGGACCACAAGTCCCAGTTTTCTTAGCTGTTCTATTTCATTTGGTGCAAGCCCGTAGTTTCCCAGAATGAAATCGGGGTTCAAAGAGAGAATCTTTTCTATGTTCAGCGGACTTCCACCAATCTTCTCGATGTCCTTAACCTCCTGGGGATACTCGGCCCAATCGTTGACTCCGACGACGTTTTCACCAAACCCCAGGTCAAAAAGCATCTCGGCGTCTGAAGGAACGAGGGCAACTATCCTCTTGGGTTTTGCCACCACTTCTACCTCAACACCAGTGACATCAACGACTTTTGCCGCCATTAGCAAAGCAGACAGCAGAAAAACACAGAGCACAACAACAAAAGCCCTAGACACAGTTTTCAATTGTAGCACCTTCCTTTACGCGAAGAAGATTTTTTCCCCTAGGCAGGTTTCCTGACTCACAGATCATCGGCATATCTGGCAGACCTTCCCAGCATACAACCAGTGGCTGCCACACCTCCCTGCATACAGTGGCGCGACCGTGCAGTTTACCAAGCAAAGTTGGCGCTGCTTCCCTATTATCCCAACGTTTGGGCACCTAGGTGAGTAGTATTTCCTCTTTTCCTTTCCTTTCTCCTGCTTAATATCTTTTTTAGTGCTTTTCGTTAAATTTCTTTTCTCCCAACCTCGAATACTCATGCAGGAAAAGCGTGTTTCATATTGTATAATACTAAGGAGAGGGTGCTTTATAGTACCAACACAGGTTGGAACGATTTTATTCGGAGGTGTTTCTTTTGGACGAAGCAAAAAGAGCTCTACACGATGAGGAGTTTTATCGCCGCAGATGGAGAAAAAGAGCCTTGCAAATCAGCATTGTTGTGCTAATTGTACTGGCTATAGCAAGTTATTTTGGTATAAAACAGCTAAATGCCATTAGAGCGTATAAAATAGGTCTTCAGCTGATGGACGAAGCTCAATGGGAAGACGCAATCGTATCATTTACTAAAGCTCTATCAATCAGATCTGAATATCCAGACGCAAGTTTCAAGAAAGCTGAAGCGCTCGTTACTATTGGCCGTTATACTGAAGCTAAGCAAACCCTTCTCGACACCAATCCAGACAGCATTAACAACAAGACGCTGGCCGCCAATATTTACAACCTTCTCGGCATCATTTCATTAAGGCAGGGCAGCTTGGACGAAGCTGTTTCGTATTTCAATACCGCTATCGATTTGAATCCTACTGCTAGTTCTTCTGCTAGCTCTTACCTTGGTCTAGCCGAAGCTCTAGTCCGTCAGGAGAAAGACTTAGACAAGGCAGTTGAGTATGTCAACTCAGCTATAGCTCTCAGGCCAAGCCCAAGTATGTACACCAGTCTTTACAACATGCAGGGTAGAGCATATCTGGCCGCAGGCAACTACGAAGCTGCAAATCAAGCCTTCTTCGAGTCTCTGTCATACAACGACAACTACGTTCTGTCCTACTACTACCTCGGCGTTTCCTTTGAAGCAACTGGCAACATTGCCAAAGCCAAAGGCGCCTACAAGCGTGCTGTAGAACTGAACCCAGACTACGATGCGGCCTATGACGCACTGCAAAAACTTGACGCTGAGTATCCCGATATAGCTCCTGAGTCTGTACGTTAAAGCACAAACAACTCTGAAATAAAAGAGCGGAAGCATATGCTTCCGCTTCTTTTATTGGTTTACTGCTCGACTGTCCAATCCGCCAACGGCGTCGCTCTCACCTGCAGACTCATCTTCGAGTTCTGTCAGCATGCCCTCGAGTACCAAGAGCCAGTCTTTCAGTTCTGGACAGACGGCAACGATCTCTCTAACCTTATACTTTTTCAGTGTTTTGGTGATGTCTGTTTTGAAAGCGTTCAAAACAGCATCCCTTACTTTGACATCCTGTTCCGCACTGGACTCTTTTCCAGAGCGGACTCTTTGCATTAGCTTCAGTACTGGGTTCAACCTCTCAATCTTCTTCAGCTCTGCCTGCTCCTTGATGAGTTGGAATCTGCGATTGTCCCGCTTGGTCTTCTTCATTTTTTTGTAGAGCCTGGCTAAATCCATGGCATCGTTCAGAGCTCTGTGGGCTTTGCCCGAATGAGCGATGTTGAAAACCTTCATTGCATCGGAAAGGCCACACGTAGGCCAGTCGAACTCCATGCCAAAGACCTTCTGAAAATCCGCGTAACTGTTTTCCAGAAAAGGTATGAACGGCGAACTAATCTTTTTTACCGAACACTCTTTTATCAACTGACGGTAGTCGCTCTCATTCCAGGAGTAAACGGAATCTATGTTTTCATAATCGTCTAACCAGTGCTCCAGATCCACCAGAACATCCTTTAGAGGTAACGAACGAAAAAGCTTTTTTCTGTCTATCCCCGTAAGGCGCAGGCAGTATGGCGACAGCTTCGTTTGATGAGTTGGCCGGACTAGTTCGCTGAAGGTGTCTACAATCCTCAGCTCATCATCCATTAGCACAGCTCCTATTTCGATTATCTCGCTGTTTAGTTCTCCCACATTGCCCTTCCAAGTGTTCATCTCCAGGTCCAAAAAGAGAATCATCCCGTGCCTCCTCTCAAACAAACATAAAAGGTGATAAAGACTATCACCTTTTAATTCTACATCACTTTCAGTTCACGAGAAAGTCAGAAACCCCTTCTTCCATAAACCACTTGCAGCCTTAAATATTGACAGAAACCACATCTCTATCGATAAGCTTCATGGCTTCGGTGAGTTTTTCTGTAAGGCTGAGGTCTCCCTGCACTGCAGCGCGGATCTGGCGAAGGATGTCTATGCTCCGCCGCAGTGACGCAACGATGTCGCCTTCTGGAACCGGTGCAATGCGGAGAATCTCCTCGAAGCTTGCCCCTTTAGCCCAGAGATACGCTTGGAGCGAAAGGTAGGGGTCAAAGCGTACTGTGGTGGCGCCTAAGAACCTCATCTCCACCAAAGCAAGCCTGTCCTGCAGCTCAAGCAGAGGTTCTAGATCGAAGTACTTATGCCTAACCAGCCTGCCGTCTCCCCTTCTGCGATCGAAGTCGATGCCAACCACCGCAGCGCAGATCTCTTCTATAGGCCTGTCGTGGAAAAACCCGCTTGCGATGAGTTCTGTAACGAACAGTTCCTGCACGTGAAGGTCTAAGGCAATCTTTCCCCGGTCTAGGAGGCTCTCTCCTTTAACATAAGAAAGATATTCTAGAACCTGCTTCTTGGCGGCGAACTCTTCTTCGATTCGGAGCTCGTTGACCAACTCTCTTCTGGCAACCTCTAGGCGTTTGAGTTCTCCTTTCAAAATCTCACGGTCTCTTCTTGCTTCATAGCATGTCCGTTTTTCCTTTTCACTGCAGTTTTTCACCGGTTTCTTGAGAATAGCTTCCAAGCGGGCTTTCTGCTCTAGAAGAGCCTTGGATCTAGCTTTTCTCGTCTGCCTGCTCCTACTCAGCTTCCGCTTGACCTTTCTCAACCGGTTGCGGTACTTGGCAGCGTCTAGCGGGCAGAGATAGTTGTCGTCCTGCGGGCACATGAGTTTCTTCTTCTCACTGCGGAGATCCTGCATCGACTGTATGGCATCTTCTACCAGGTACAGATCGCGATTTCTCAGGAAGGCAGCAAAACTCTTTTCCAAAAGCATCTGAGTGATGACCTCATCCTGCCCGTCAATGAGGTGCAAAATGGTGTTGTAGGAGAGTTTGAAGCGGCTTTGCAGCTTTTCGACGTTCTCCTCCCTAAGGTGTTCGTAGCTTTCCTTCTGATAGTGCTTCAGATCCACAAGGATAAACGAGTGTCCTTCTTTGTCGATACCTCTTCTACCTGCTCTCCCTGCCATCTGAAAGTACTCTTGAGCAAGCATGGGACGGAAATCCACACCGGTAAACTTCTCCACAGAATCGAAGCACACAGATTTGACCGGCATGTTGATGCCAACTGCAAAGGTTTCTGTGCAGTACAGGACCGATATCAGCTTCCGGGCAAACAACTCCTCGACGATATCCTTGAGTATGGGGAGAAGTCCTGCATGGTGTACCCCAACCCCCCGGGAAAGCAGATGCCTCATCCGCTTGACGCTGGGGATGTTCTCTATTTCATATGGCTCAATCATGCTGTCAAAAAACTCCAGGACCTGCAGTCTTTCAGCTCTTGTCAGGTAGTTCCTGGCATCTGCCAGCTCTTTCGCCTTGATTTCGCATTTCTTTCGAGAGAAGACAAAGTACAAGCATGGCAGATATCTGTCTTCGATGTCTGCTATCAAGTCCAAATGATCTGCATAAAGGTCCATCTGCAGGAGGTTTCTGTCTCGGATGACCCGATCCAGATCTTCTAGGGGCACCACACCAACACCGGGTACATACCCATAGTGGCTCAGAGGTACCGCGCGTTTGTGGTGCGCAATCACCTCGATCTCTTCTTTCCTGATGTGGCTCAGCCATTCTGCCAGCTCTCCTGCATTAGGTATCGTAGCAGAAAGGCCTAACATCCGCATAGACTCCGGCAGGAGAATGATCGCTTCTTCCCACACAGCTCCCCGATCGTCATCACCTATAAAGTGAATTTCGTCGAAGATCACATGACTGGCATGGGCAAAATCATCGGGTCTGGAGTGCAGGATGTTCCTGAAGATCTCCGTGGTCATGATCTTGATAGGAGCGTTGCTGTTGATTACAACATCGCCGGTGATGATGCCAACCTGGTCCTCACCAAAGAGGTTCTTGAATTGCTTGAACTTTTGGTTGCTCAGAGCCTTGATCGGCGCCGTGTAAACGATTTCCTTATTCTTTTTCTGGGCTTCTTCGATCAGGTAGTCTGCAATGAGGGTCTTCCCCACACCTGTAGGTGCAGACACCAATACGGATTTGCCTTCAAGTAGTGCGGCGATCGCCTGCTTTTGAAAGTCGTCCAGTATTAGTCCGTGGAATACTTCTAAATCAACCGACTTTGTCAAAGTTGTGCCTCCTCTGCTACCATGCTCTGTTTAATTCTATCACATCGGCTGGAAGCTTACTACTTTCTCTCCAGATTGAGGTTAACGCAGGAGAAAAACATGGTATACTTAAGTTGCAAGTACAATTTGGGGGGTCAGATATGAATAAGAACAGGAAACTTATCACCATTCTCAGCGTCTTAGCCCTTATCGCCGTTATACTTACAGGGTGTGGGAAAAAGGACGAGCCAAAGAGCGACGCCAACGCCGGTGCAAGTCAACCTGCCCCAGCTCAGCAACCCACTACTTCACAGCCAGCGCTGAGTCAGAGCGAAATGGACCAGTTTAGAGCGAGCCTAGGCCTGATGTCAAGAAGCAGTTACGAAGACTTAGAAGGGGTACCCCTTTACGTAGGTTCTGCTGAGATTGACGGTTCGCGCTCTTTGACAGGTAGTACTTTAACCGCTTCATACAGTATTATTGCTAAAGTTGATGAATTTACTACGTTCTACGAGAGAGAACTTCCGAACTTTGGTTGGAGCATCGTAAGAAAGCAGGTTACCGATGACTCGGTGCGGATCGAAGCTACCAAGTCGGGCAGACTTGCGTCAATCGCTGCTTCTATAGTAGATGGCCAGATCAAGGAGTACAAAATCATTACGGACTAGCCAGGCCATCAAACCTATATCCGTCTTGTGCTGAGCTGCTGGAACTTCCAGCAGCTCTTTTCTTTTTCCCTAAGCAAGATGATGTTAAAAATAAGGCCTCGTCAAGGGTTTTCCATGTCGCATACAGTCCGACCCCAAACCTCGGCCAACGTCAGCGCTCCAGCACAAACAAAAAAGCAAGCATCAACCGCAATGCTTGCTTTAAACTCAAACGAGTACGTTGCGAATTTTCGTATACGCGAGATCGTAAATCAAAGTCACCTGTGGGAAAGCTTCTGGAACCTCCCGTTCAATCTCTTCCATAGCTGCTTTGTAGCCGTCTTTGGGAGCAACAATGACGTTCTCGTAAACTCCGAAAGCGCCTTCTTCGCAGAGCAAAACAGCGTGTCCTCCAGGTGTGAGAAGCTGCTTCAGCTTTTTCACCATGTGTGCGGTACGCTCTTTGCTTCCAAAAGGTGCAGCATCTTTCATGGCCGAGTCATAGGCGACAACCAAGTCACTGATGGGAATGTCAGAGCCGCACTGGGCGTCGTATTCCTTGTTTGCCAGATTCCGATCGTCTGTCAAAAGCTGAATCTCGCCGTTGCCGTTAGGCACCACGAACACCGCCAAGTCATGTTGGATCTTGGGGTTGAGACCGCACTGGGCAACTAGAAGCCTTTTCCTTTTTTCGTTTCCCGAGTCGATTTTAAGACTGCCGTAGACCCAACTGCCGAGAACTTTGCGGTACTCGTCAGCTTGTACGTCGGCCTTACCCTCTATCCTGACGGCAAGATCAGTGGTGCTGATGCCTCTGTCATTTAAGTAGAGGATAATCTTTGCGAGGGCTTCTTTCACCAAAGCCACATCATACCCGGAATCGGCAACTACAAAGGTGTAGGGCTCTGGAGGCAAAAAGGAAAGGTCTAGTTTCTTTTCTCCCTTACGCCAGAGGCTGGGCTGGAGTTGAACGACCTTCTGCCACCTGCTCCCACGAGGCGCGATTTCGATATTGTCTTTGAGGTAGCACTTTGCACTGTAGTCCATAAGAATCTCCTTACTCCACATTTAGTATCGAGGTTACTGCAGATCGAACTGAAAACGTTAATAGGTAGTTTGATGTCTTCTGCAGAGCTATCTTCCTCTTCAGGGCAAAAAAAGCAGCAGAAGCATACGCTCCTGCAGCATCTTTTGTTTAGCGTTTTGAGAATTGAGGAGCCTTACGAGCTTTCTTAAGACCGTACTTGCGGCGCTCCTTCATGCGTGGATCGCGGGTCAGGAAGCCTGCCTTTTTCAAGGATGGGCGATAAGACGGATCTGCTACCTGCAGGGCTCTTGCTATGCCATGTCTGATTGCGCCTGCCTGGCCACTGTTCCCTCCACCATCGACATTAGCAATAACATCGTATTTACCTTCAACGCCAAGTAACACCAAAGGCTGCTTTACGATGGTCTGCAAAACCTTGCGACCAAAGTAGTCTTCCAAGGTTTTTCCGTTTATAGTAATGTTTCCCTGGCCTGGTATTACTCTAACTCGAGCAACCGAAGTCTTTCTGCGACCAGTTCCATAGTAGCTCAACTTAGCCATTTTGTATCCTCCCCTCCCTTAATTCAAAGACAGAAGCTCTGGATTCTGAGCAGTGTGGGGATGCTCAGGGCCAGCGTAGATTTTGACTTTCTTTATGAGCTTCCGTCCCAGTGCATTACGAGGAAGCATACCTGCGATGGCTAGACGCAAAACCTCTTCAGGTTTCTTATCTAACATCTGCTTCAACGTTCTCGTCTTTAATCCACCAGGATACCCACTGTGACGATAGTACATCTTCTTGTTTAATTTATCACCAGTTACATTGATTTTATCAGCATTAATGATGATCACGAAATCACCAGTATCGGCATGAGGAGTGTATGTTGGTTTGGTTTTGCCACGAACAATACTGGCTACCTGTGACGCTAGTCTGCCGAGGGTTTTTCCTTCAGCATCGACTAGATACCATTTTCTTTCTACATTATCAGGATTGGCCTGGAAAGTTTTCAAGTCCTGTCCCTCCTTCAGACACCTGTATCGCGTCACAACTCTGAAAGCATTGGGGCTCTTAATGCCCAAAATCGTGACTAGATACCACAAATGTTATTTTAAGTGAAATACTCAACTATGTCAAGGTTGCACCTTGGTTTTTCGCCGGGTTTAAAGCTGTGGAGGCCTAAACCCTCTGCGTAGTAGACTTTGTAGAGGTATAAACCTTCCGGTCCTAGAGTGGGACCTGCAAGCAGCCTGTCGCGGCTTTCGATAATCCCTTTGATCTCACTCGGGGCAATCTTCCCCAAGCCTACATCAAGTAGTGTTCCCATTATAATTCTTATCATGTTGTAGAGAAAACCATCAGCTATAAACGCAAATACCGCATACGAGCCCATAACCATTGTGGCGGTATCGTAGATGGTTCTCACAGTGTTCACAATGGAGCTGCCTGTCGCCATAAAGCCGGCAAAGTCGTAGGTGCCGACAAACTGCCCAATGGCCTCCTGTATGGCGTCAAGATCCACTTTTCCATAGACTTCATACGCCTTGAAACCAAGAGGAAGCTTGGGCGGTGCAATCTGCAACCAATAGTGATACTCCTTCGCCTTTGCGCTTTTTCTTGCGTTAAAATCCGGTGGAACTTCTACAACATCTCGGACTACCAAATCCTCCGGCAAAAGGCTGTTCAATCCTCTCAGATAAGCACCATCGGGAAGATCTCTCGAGCTGCGAAAGCTCACTACTTGTCCTAAGGCATGAACGCCTGAGTCGGTTCTACCAGACCCTACAACATTGGGGAAGCTGCCTTCCGGCAGTCCCTCGAGCTTCCCTAGTGCCTCCTGGAGCACTCCCTGTACAGTTCTTTGTCCGGGCTGCACCTGAAACCCATTAAAACCAGTCCCGTCGTACGCTACCGTTAAAGCAAGGTTTCTCAAAATAGGTACACCACCAAGGCTAGGACAGGAAGCACTACTGCCAGCGTCAGGTAGTCCGCTTTGCCGTACTTCAGTTCGTTGAGCCTGGTTCTACCCTCACCGCCTCTATAGCAGCGACTCTCCATCGCGACAGCCAGATCGTCTGCCCGTCTGAAAGCGCTGACAAAAAGAGGTACAAGGAGCGGAACCATGTTCTGAGCCCGTTTCAGCAGGTTGCCGGACTCAAAGTCGGCGCCTCTTGCCATCTGAGCCTTCATGATCTTGTCGGTTTCTTCGAGGAGTGTGGGAATAAAACGGAGTGCGATCGTAAGCATCATGCTCAGCTCGTGAACGGGAAATTTAATCTTTTTCAACGGTCCGAGAAGGTTCTCAAGGGCGTCGGTTATAGCCAGAGGTGAGGTAGTAAGTGTCATAATCGTAGTGCTTAGAATAAGTAAGATCAGCCTGAGGCCAAGGAGCAGCCCTCTAAACACTCCCTGCTCCGTTATGCGGATAAACCCCAGTTGAAAGAGAATGTCGCCCTCGGTAAACAAGATATTGAGAATTACCGTAAGCAGTAGAATAAATGTGAGGGGCTTAATGCTTCTTACAACGCTTCTTGCAGAAATGCTGCCGTTGATCGTAGCAAGCAGAAGGAACAGCGCAATCCAGAAGTAGCCCACAAAGGTATTGACCAGGAAAAGCACAACGATCAGCGCTATAGCAATGATCAGCTTCGTCCTAGGGTCGAGATTGTGTACAAATGAATCTCCAGGTATATACTGACCTAGCGTAATATCAAAGGCCACGACGCTCACCTCCGCCTCTCAGAGCGTCAAAGATGGCTTCTGCGGCTTGTTCTACTGTGAAGATGCCTGCATCAATATTGTAACCTCTGCTTCTAAGACTATTTACAACCATCGAAACCTGAGGAACCTTGATGCCCACATCGAGCAGCTCCTGGGTGTGGGAAAACACCTCTTTAGGAGTGCCATCTAGAACCACTTTCCCTTGATGCAGTACAACGATGCGGTCTGCAAAGGGAGCCATCTCTTCCATATTGTGGGAGACCAAGACAATTCCCTTGTCGTCGGTTCTCCACTTAAGCAAGAAGTCCAGAATCTCCTTTCGGCCCTTTGGGTCAAGGCCGGCTGTAGGCTCGTCGAGAACCAGAATCTCAGGTTCCATCGCCAGAATGCTGGCAAGGGCAACTCTTCGCTTCTGCCCGCCTGACAGCTCGAAAGGTGATCTCTCGTAAAACTCTTCGCTCATGCCCACATCGCTTAAAGACTTGGCGACTCTCTGCTTAATTTCGTCTTCGTTTAGTCCCATGCTTTTAGGCCCAAACGCGACCTCTTTAAAGATGGTCTCTTCAAAGAGCTGGTATTCGGGATATTGAAATACCAGTCCCACGCGAAAACGCAGTTTTGGCAGAGATACCTCGCCCCGCTTTACCGACTTTCCATCAACAAGAACGTCCCCATCTTGTGGTTTTAAAAGGCCATTTAAATGCTGCAATAGCGTGGACTTCCCCGAGCCAGTGTGACCGATCAGTCCGAGAATCTCTCCGGTTTTAACCTTGAGATTGATGTTATGCAGAGCAGCCACAGGTATGGGACCGTTGTAGGTGTAGGAGACATCTCTTAGTTCGATCTGCATAGAGCGTTCACCAACTCTTCGGGGTCAAATGCCGGATCGACTTCTAACCCGTATTTTCGCAGAAGATTGCCCAGTGCAAAAACCTGAGGCACATCTAGCCCTAGCTCGTCTACTAGCTCGGTCTGAAGGAAGAGTTCAATAGGATTGCATTCAACCTTGATTTTGCCTTCTGCCATGGCGATCACTCGCTTTGCCATGGCAACTTCTTCCATATGATGGGTAATCAAAACGATTGCCATCTGCAGTTCTTTGTTTAAATGATTAATAACCTGCAAAACTTCTTCACGGCCTACAGGGTCCAGCATTGCCGTTGGTTCGTCCAAAACTAAAACCTCAGGATGCATAGCCAGGACTCCTGCAATTGCAACTCTCTGTTTCTGTCCTCCGGACAGTTGGTGAGGAGACCTCTTCTTGTGGTCCAGCATATTTACCCATTTCAGCGCTTCATCTACTCTAGCACGGATCTCGTTGCTGGGAACGCCGAGGTTCTCAGGTCCGAAGGCCACGTCTTCTTCAACAGTTGTGGCTACCAGTTGGTTGTCGGGGTTTTGAAACACCATGCCAACTAAAGCTCGAACACTCCAGATATCCTCGGGATTGTGAGTATAGAAGTTTTTGACTCTGACGGTGCCCTTGGATGGGAGCAAAAGCCCGTTGAGGTGCCTTGCTAGTGTGGACTTACCAGAACCGTTTGCACCTACAACAGCGACAAAGTCTCCCGGAAAAATCTCGAGGGATACACCGCTCAGAGCCTCGGTCTCTCCGTACTGGTGGTATACGTCTTTTACTTCGATAATGGGTTCCATAAACTATCCCCCCACCTAGCACAAGCGCAGAGAACCCACTATTAGGTCTCCGCGCCCTGAAATTTAGACTAATTCTATGATCGCAAGTGGAGTTGCATCGCCACGGCGAACTCCAGTCTTTACAATCCTAGTGTATCCGCCTGGGCGGTCCTTGTATCTTGGGGCTATTTCAGTGAACAGCTTTTCCACTGCTACTTCATCAAGCAAGTAGCTGGCAGCCCTGCGACGCGCACTCAGCGTATCGTTTTTACCAAGAGTGATTAGCTTTTCCACAACAGGGCGCAAGACTTTGGCCTTGGCCTCTGTGGTTTCTATCTTTTCAGCCACAAAGAAGGCGGTCGATAGCGAACGGAGCAGTGCTCTGCGCTCAGCAGCATCACGCCCGAGTCGTCCAGTACCACGTTTCATGGGCAGCACCTCCCTCTTCAACCAGAAATTATTCGTCCTCGGAACGCAGAGACAAGCCGTATTCGGCTAGCTTGGACTTAACTTCCTCCAGCGATTTCTTACCGAGGTTGCGGACTTTCATCATATCTTCTTCAGTCTTCTTGATCAGTTCTTCTACAGTATTGATGCCTGCACGCTTCAAGCAGTTGAACGAACGGACAGAAAGATCTAGTTCTTCGATGCTCATCTCCAGCACTTTATCTTTTTCTTTCTCTTCCTTCTCGACCATAACCTCAATGTCTGAAGTCGCGTCTGTAAGGTCGATGAAAAGACGCAGGTGCTCGGACATGATCTTTGCTGCAAGACTTACAGCTCCGTCGGGTTCGATGCTACCATTAGTCCAAGTCTCTAGAATCAGTCTGTCAAAGTCTGTTACCTGGCCGACACGAGTATTCTCTACAGTGAAGTTTACCTTCTTCACGGGAGTAAAGATCGAGTCGATGGCAATCTCACCGATTGGCATGTCGTCCCTTTTATTTCTTTCGGCAGAAACATAACCGCGTCCGCGCTCAACGCGCAGTTCAAGCGACAGTTTCCCTTCTTCTTCTAAAGTTGCGATCACCAGATCGGGATTGAGGATTTCAACTTCAGGTCCGATCACAATGTCAGCTGCGGTGACCTCTCCGGGTCCTTCTTTGTGAATTCTACCAATTACAGGTTCATCGGAAGTAGAGACGACTAGTAGCTTTTTCATGTTCAGCACGATATCGGTAACATCTTCGACAACTCCGGGAATTGTAGAGAACTCGTGCAGGACTCCGTCTATCTTAATGGAAGTCACCGCTGACCCTGGAAGGGATGAGAGCAGGATCCGTCTGAGCGAGTTTCCCAGTGTGGTTCCGTAGCCACGCTCAAGCGGTTCTACGACAAACTTGCCATAGGTGCTCGTTTTCTCCTGAATCTCGATCTTTGGCTTTTCTATTTCAATCAATCGCCACACCCTCCTTATTCAAGCAGCGCTAGCCTCCGAGCAAAGACAACGACGAGCGTATTAATCAAACAGCACTTCTAAGTCTATGCAGCGTATTAATACAGCTCAACGATGAGTTGCTCTTGAACATCAACATCGATTTCAGAGCGTTCTGGCAGGTGCAGAACTTTACCCTGCAGGTTTTCAACATCGAGTTCGAGCCACGCTGGCGTTTTGTGATTGGTCAGAGATTCCTGTAATCCGGCAAAGACTTCAGCGTCTCTACGTTCAGCCCGGATAGCGATAACCTCTCCTTCATTGACTAGGTAGGAAGGTATGTCGTTTTTCTTACCATTCACAGCAATGTGACCGTGGCGTACGATCTGTCTGGCCTCAGCTCTGGAACGAGCAAAGCCCAAACGATATACAACATTATCTAAACGGCGCTCTAGGGTCTGCATCAAGATGTCACCTGTGACACCTTTCTTGGCCTCAGCGGCTTTGAAGTAGCGCACAAACTGAGCTTCTAAAACTCCGTAGATGCGGCGAGCTTTCTGCTTTTCTCTCAAGTGAAGGGCGTACTCAGACAGCTTCTTACGGGATTGTCCGTGCTGTCCTGGTGCGTATGGACGACGATCGAAAGCGCACTTGTCGCTGTAACAACGATCACCTTTTAGGAAAAGTTTCTGCCCTTCTCTACGACAGATTTTACATACTGGTCCTAAATAACGAGCCATTCTGGATTTCCACCTCCTAACTTTATCCTTCTATATTAAACTCTACGACGTTTGGGTGGTCTGCAACCATTGTGAGGAATTGGAGTAACGTCTTTGATTGAAGTAATATCAAGCCCTGCTGCCTGCAGCGATCTGATTGCTGCTTCTCTTCCGGAACCAGGACCTTTAACCCAGACTTCGCACTCTCTCATTCCCTGTTCCATTGCTGTTTTTGCAGCTGTCTCAGCAGCTAGACCTGCAGCAAAAGGTGTTCCCTTTCTGGAACCTTTAAAGCCCATATTACCCGCACTTGACCAGGCTATAACATCGCCTTGGGGATCTGCGATGGTAACGATTGTATTGTTAAAGGTGGAGCGAATATGAGCCACACCTGAGCTAACGTTCTTACGTTCACGTCTTCTTACGCGCTTTTTAGCTTGGGCTCTTGCCATTAATCTCAATCCTCCCTTCCTAAATTATCTTATCTGGCTTTGCGGCCTTTTCTAGTTCTAGCATTGGTCTTAGTTCTTTGGCCGCGAACCGGTAGACCTTTGCGATGACGAACGCCTCTGTAGCAGCCGATATCAATCAAACGCTTGATGTTCTGGTTAACTTCTCTGCGGAGATCGCCTTCTACTCTATAGCTTGCAGCGATGATATTACGAATTCTATTGAGTTCGTCTTCAGTCAAGTCTTTAACGCGTGTGCTTGGATTAACTTCAGCTGCTTCGAGAATCTTCTTAGAAGAGCTTCTGCCAATACCGTAGATATAGGTTAAAGCCACTTCTACACGCTTGTCACGTGGTACATCTACACCAGCGATACGTGCCACTGTGGAAACACCTCCACTCCAGTTGAATTATCCATATCATAATCAGCCTTGTTTCTGCTTATGTTTTGGGTTTTCGCAAATTACCCGAACAACGCCTTTGCGCCTGACAACCTTACACTTTTCACAGATAGGCTTAACAGATGCTCTGACCTTCATACCTAAGCCTCCTTCTGATTACTTATACCTATAGACAATGCGGCCGCGGCTGAGATCATACGGAGTCAGCTCTAAAAGCACTTTATCTCCGGGTAGGATTCTAATGAAGTTCATTCTAATCTTACCCGATATATGAGCAAGCACAACATGCCCGTTTTCTAGCTCAACGCGGAACATGGCATTAGGCAGCGTCTCTATCACTGTCCCCTGGACCTCTAGGACGTCCTTATTGGCCATTATTCTAAACCACCCTCCTCAGTACGCAAGAACTCTTCAAGAGCCTTTTTAATCTCGTGATTTCTTAAACTATCACGTGTACCCCAGTTTTCCAAATAGCGAGAGTCTATATGGCCTAGAAGCTTTAGGTGACGGTAACTCTTCTTTTTGGGGTTAGTTACTGGACGTCTACGTCCGTCAGAAACCAAGCAGTACCTGGGAGGTAATAAATCGACAACAACATATATTGTATCGTTATCCCGCCCTTTTGTCGACTGGACAATATCGCCTGGCTTAAATATTATCGTGCTACTGTCACCTTCCACGTCTTCTTCCTCTTTTTGGAATAACCGAAACATTACACTTCCTCCTGTGCGGTTAAAACCTCATTGCCATCCTCGGTAATAAAAACGGTGTCCTCAAAATGCGCCGACAGTGAACCATCTTGCGTAACAACTGTCCAGTTATCACTGAGAGTTCTGACAGGAAATTCTCCGGTGTTCACCATCGGCTCTATTGCCAAGGCCATACCGGCTTTTAGTCTCGGTCCTCTACCAGGTAAACCATAGTTTGGTACTTGAGGTTCTTCGTGCATCTTTTGCCCGATACCGTGCCCCACATACTGACGTACAACGCTGAAACCTGCAGCTTCCACGTGGGTCTGAATTGCGTGACTGATATCGGTTAGGCGGTTCCCGACCTTTGCCATGGCAACGCCCTTTTCTAGAGCCTCTTTAGTAACTTGGAGCAACTGTTCGGCTAGCGGCGAAATCCTCCCCACCGGAAAAGTTCTAGCAGCATCACCGCAGTATCCTTCGTAAAAAGCTCCGACATCGATACTGATGATGTCGCCCTCTTTAAGGACTCTTTTACCGGGAATTCCGTGCACAACCTCTTCGTTCACCGAAGTGCAGATGCTGGCTGGAAACCCTCCGTAGCCCTTAAATGCCGGCACGCCGCCGAGTTTGAGAATCGTCGTTTCAGCGATCTCATCAAGCTCTTTTGTTGTAACTCCAGGTTTAATCGCTGCCTCAAGTTCGTTTAGAACTGTTGCGACTATGCGACCAGCCTTTTGCATGAGCAAAAACTCGTGCATACTCTTAACAACTATCATTGGCTCTAAGACTCCTTGTCTCCAGGTTGCTAACAATCCTCTTGTGAACCTCGTCAATGTCGCCTTCCCCGTTAATGACAAGAAGCGAACCTTGCTCTTCATAGTAGCTCAGGACAGGTGCTGTAAGTTCATGATAAATAACTATGCGTTCCTTAATTGTTTCGACGTTATCGTCGGCTCGCTGGATCAGACTACTGCCACACACATCGCAAATGCCTGGAACCTTCGGGGGCAAACTGTCTAAGTGATAAGTTGCTCCGCAGTTCGAGCATACTCTACGATTTGCGAGCCTGTGATAGATCTCTTCTTCTTCGAGCTCCAAAAGGATCGCTCTATCCAGACCTAAATGCTTTTCCTCGAGCATTTGGTCCAGCATAATCGCTTGACTCCTAGTTCTGGGAAAGCCATCTAGGATAAACCCGTGTTCGCAATCTGGTTCTTCGATTCGCTGCTTGACCAGCTCAATTGTAATATCATCAGGGACCAACCGTCCCTTGCTAATGTGACGATCGGCCTCCCTGCCTAGTTCTGTACCTTCTGCAATCGCTCTGCGAAATATTTCCCCAGTTGAGACATGGGGGCAATGATAGAACTCTGCAAGCAGTGTAGCTTGCGTCCCCTTGCCTGCCCCTGGAGCACCTAGGATTACCAGTCTCATCTGGATTCACTCCCTAAACAGCTTGTTGATCGCTTACTTAATAAATCCTTCATACTGATGCATGAGTAGCTGTGCTTCGATTTGCTTAACGGTCTCGAGAGCAACACCCACAACGATCAACAAACCAGTGCCTCCGAAGTCCAAACCTTTAATGCCGGTGATGCCCTGTACAATATATGGCAGTGTGGCAATAAAGGCCAAGAATATCGAACCGAAAAATGTCACACGTCCCAATACTCTGTCTAGGAATTGTGCTGTCGGTTGCCCTGGACGGTAACCAGGAATGAATCCACCGTATTTCTTAATGTTCTCTGTAATATCTTTGGTATTAAAGCTAACAGCAGAATAGAAGTAAGTGAAAAGCACAACCAATAGCCCGTAAATCAGGGCATACACACCCCAGTATTTATCGAAAAAGTCAGTAATCCCCGATAGTGCTGGAATAAACCTAGCTAAGGTGATTGGGAAGCCAAGCATCGAAGAAGCGAAGATGATTGGCAAAACACCAGCTTGGTTGACGCGAAGCGGAATATAAGTACTTTGTCCGCCATACACTTTGCGTCCCACGATCTTCTTGGGGTATTGTACCGGAATTCTACGCTGACCTTCGGTAATATACACAACTACTGCTACGATCAATATAGCGAAGACTAGGATGAATATAGTCTGTAGCGGCGAAATCAAGCCTTGGCTGATTGAGCCTACCATGTTGATTAACGAAGCTGGCAGTCTCGACAAAATACCGGCAACGATCAGTAGGGAAATGCCGTTTCCGATTCCGACCTCGGTGATCTTATCGCCGAGCCAGATCAAGAACATTACACCTGCAGTCATGGAGACGATGATTGTCAGTCCTGTAAGGAAACCTGGGTTGGCTACCGCTCCAATACTGACCAACCATGCCATGAGCGCCGCCGCCTGGATAACTGCCAAAGCAACTGCACTGTAACGGGTGTACTGTGCAACCTTTTTCTGACCCTCGGGATCCTTGCTCATCTCTTCGAGTGCAGGGATAACCATAGCCAAAAGTTGAAGCACGATACTTGCCGTAATGTACGGACCAACGTTGAGTGCAAAGATCGACATGTTGCTTAAAGCTCCACCTGTAAACAGGTTCATTAGGCCCAGCACGCCACCTTCACCGAGGTTTACGATGCTGGCATCGATTCCAGGTACTGGAACGTACGCACCAAGGCGATATACGATTAGTAGCCCAAATGTAAACAGGATCCTCTTGCGCAGATCGGGAATGCGCATTGCATTCTTGAACGCCTCTAGCAATTAGATCACCTCGACTTTTCCACCAGCTGCTTCTATCTTCTCGACGGCAGCCTTGGAGAATTTCTGAGCCTTAACGGTTAATGCCTTCCCTAACTCGCCATTTCCGAGAATCTTAACATCCAGCTTCTTCTTAATCACGCCTTTTTCATAAAGGCTCTCAGGGGTTACCACTTCACCATCTGCAAAAGCACGGTCTAGATCAGCTAAATTAACGATGGCATATTCCTTCTTAAAGATACTGGTGAAACCTCTCTTAGGCAAACGGCGTTGCAGCGGAGTTTGACCGCCCTCGAAACCAGGACCTTTTCCTCCTCCGGAACGTGCCAACTGACCCTTGTGTCCCTTACCAGCAGTCTTGCCCAATCCGGATCCGATTCCGCGACCAACTCTCTTGCTGGTCTTTTTGGAACCTGGTGCTGGGCTTAGCTCATGAAGTTGCATATTGCCACCTCCTTGCTTCAAACTTTAGCATCTATATTTATTCCGCAAGTCTTTCTACGTCTATGCCTCTTAAGCGAGCGATATCTTCTCTCGTTCTGAGATTCTTCAAGGCCTCCAAAGTTGCCATCGCAACGTTGATTGCGTTGGGGGAGCCGAGAGACTTGCTCAGCACGTTCTGAATACCACCGAGCTCTAATACGGCGCGAACTGCTCCACCGGCAATAACTCCGGTACCTTCAGATGCAGGTCTGAGCAGAACTTGCGCACCTCCGTAACGCTGGGTGATCGGATGAGGTATAGTACCGTTGACGGCTGGAACTTCGATCAGATTCTTCTTGGCTTCGTCCACACCCTTGCGAATCGCATCGGTGACTTCTCTGGCTTTACCGAGGCCAACGCCTACATACCTCTGTCCGTCACCAACGACTACCAGGGCTCTGAAGCTGCGGTTCTTACCACCTTTAACAGTCTTAGAAACTGGGTTGATGCTAACAACACGTTCTTTTAGCTCCAGTTTGTTGGGATCTATTTGTGCCAAATTCTTTCCCTCCTTTGCCCGTGTTCTTAAAATTCGAGACCCGCTTCTCTCGCACCTTCGGCCAGGGCTTTTACCCTGCCGTGGAACAGGTTGCCGCCGCGGTCAAAGACCACTTTGCTGATGCCTTTTTCCTGGGCTTTCTTGGCTATCAGTTCGCCAACCTTCTGGGCAGCGTCGATGTTGCCTGTATAGTCTAGCACATCTCTGAGTTCTGGGCTCAAAGTCGAAGCTGCTACCAAAGTAGTGCCAGAAACATCATCGATTACTTGTGCGTAGATATGCCTATTGCTGCGGAAAACCGCAAGTCTTGGTCTTTCAGGAGTACCAGATATTCTATTTCTAGAACGCATATGGCGACGCATTCTAGCCTCTCTACGAGTTAAAGCCACGAGACACTCACTCCTTTCGTACGGTAGAGATAATTTTTTCTCATTTTGCCTAGGCAGCCGGTCTATTAAGCACCGGTTTTGCCGGCTTTGCTCCGCACGACTTCGCCTTCGTAAATAATACCTTTATTGCCGCGTTCAGTTCTGTAAACAGAAGGCTCGCGAACCTTTCTGATTTTGGCGGCGAACTCTCCAACCTTCTGCTTGTCGATACCCTTAACCACAACCTTGGTTGGCTCGGGGATTTCAATTTCGATACCTTCATAGGGCTCCATCACCACTGGGTGGGAATAACCTACGTTGAGTACCAGGTTCTTACCATCTTTGGTGGCCCTAAAACCGACACCTTGGATGATTAACGTTTTGGAGAATCCTTGGGTAACGCCTACGATCATGTTGTTTACCAGGGATCTTGTCAAACCGTGAACTGCCTTCAGACTCTCGTTTTGACGAGCAAAATGAATTGTTCCGTCCTCAATTACTGTATCAATACCCTCAGTTATCTCGTAAGTGAGCGTGCCCTTCGGTCCCTTTACGGTCAGAACCGAACCGTCAAGCTTCACTTCGACACCGCTGGGAATCTTAATTGCCTTTAGTCCGATGCGTGACAAAGCAACCACACCTCCTTGCAGCAGAATTCAACCGTTTCTGCGTTTCTACCAAATAAAGCAGAGTACTTCTCCACCTACATTCAGTTTTCTGGCGTCTCTATCGGTCATTACGCCTTTTGAAGTCGAGATAATAGCAGTTCCGAGTCCACCAAGAACCTTGGGGATTTCGTTGGCACCGGCGTAAACGCGCAGACCTGGCTTGCTTATTCTCTTCAGTCCTGCGATGACTGGTCTTTTCTTATCTCCGTACTTGAGAAAGACCCTAATCATTTGATGATTGTTTTCTGTTATAAGTTGATAGTCCTTGATATAGCCCTCTTCCTTGAGGATCCGGGCAATTTCCAGCTTCAGTTTGGAGGTTGGAATATCAACTTTTTCGTGGTAAACAGCGCCAGCATTCCGGATTCTCGTCAGCATATCAGCTACGGGATCAGTCGTGATCATCCTAGCATCCCCCTTCCATTAACAAAAATTCAGCAAGGATTATGCCACATGTCACCAGCTAGCCTTGCGAACTCCTGGCAATTTGCCCTCTAGAGCTAGCTTGCGGAAGCAGATGCGGCACATTCCGAATTTACGCATATATGCACGTGGTCGCCCGCAGATGTTGCAGCGATTGTGCTGTCTTACTGCAAACTTGTTGGGTTTTGCAGCTTTAAGTCTCATTGATTTTTTGGCCACGCTCTTCCCTCCTCTATGAGTAGTAGTGGCCTAGGCAGCCACAGTTACGCGCTCTTAAATGGCATACCTAGAAGTTTTAACAGTTCAAAGGCCTCTTCGTCAGTCTGAGCTGTTGTGACAACGGAAATATCCATGCCTCTGATGGAGCTTACTTCGTCCAAACTGACCTCTGGGAAAATGATCTGTTCTTTTATTCCTAACGTGAAGTTACCGCGACCGTCAAATCCTTTGGGTGAGATGCCTTGGAAGTCACGAATGCGGGGCAGACCAATAGAAAGCAGTCTGTCTAAGAAATCGTACATGCGATCTCCTCTTAGAGTAACTTTGCAGCCTATTGCCATGCCCTGGCGGATTTTGAAAGCGGCAACGGACTTCTTCGCTCTAGTGATAACAGGTTTCTGACCTGTGATAGCGCCTAGTTCTTTCAGTGCAGCATCCAAAGCCTTTGGATCTTCCTTGGCTTCACCTACGCCCATGTTGACCACAACTTTGACCAGTTTTGGTACTTCCATTGTGCTCTTGTAGCCGAACTTTTCCATCATGGCCTTGGATACTTCTGTTTGATAGAAATCTTTAAGACGTGGCATGGGAGTTCAACCTCCTTTCCCAAGTGCAAACTCAGTCGATTGCTTTATCGCACTTCTTGCAGATACGTACTTTTTTATCACCTTGGAGTTCTTTCTTGATACGGGTGGCCTGACCACAGTTGGGGCAGACAACCATAACTTTACTACTGTTCATTGGAGCTGGAATCTCAATAATTCCGCCCTTTGGATTTTCACGATCGGGACGTTGATGCTTCTTTACCAGGTTGAGGTTTTCAACAACAACTCTACCTTTTTTATGATCTACGCGAAGTACTTTGCCGCTCTTACCTTTATCATTACCGGACAGTACGACAACAGTATCGCCTTTTTTAACGTGAATCTTTTGCATGTTCATGGCTGTGCTTGTTCCCCCCTTTAGTGAGCTTTATTGTCCCCGGTGCTGGACCTTAGAGTACCTCCGGGGCTAGGGAGATGATACGCATGTATTCCTTCTCACGGAGTTCTCTGGCAACTGGGCCAAAGATACGAGTACCGCGAGGATTCTTCTGGGTATCGACAATTACTGCTGCATTGTCGTCAAAACGGATATAGCTGCCATCAGGTCTTCCGACACGCTCACGAGTTCTCACGATAACAGCGCGTACGATCTCGCCCTTCTTTACGTTTCCGCCTGGAGTTGCTTCTTTGACGGTGGCAATGATCTCATCGCCTACGCTTGCGTATCTGCGTCCAGTACCGCCTACAACTCTGATGCAGAGAATCTCGCGTGCTCCTGAGTTGTCAGCCACGGTCAACCTCGACTCTTGTTGAATCATCTCTACCCCTCCTCTCTTACATACAAGTTGCTATTACTTCGCTCTCTCTACGATCTCAATAACCTTCCAGTGCTTATCTCTGCTGAGCGGGCGGCACTCTTCAATGCGCACCTTATCGCCAACTTTGCACTCGTTATTTTCGTCGTGTGCTTTATAGCGCTTTGTGGTCTTTACGCGCTTACTGTAGAGAGGATGTGAGTAAAGTCTTACAACCTCAACTACAACGGTCTTATCCATTTTGTCGCTTACCACTTCACCGATTCTGGTTTTTGGATTCTTTTCTCTGGTAGCTTCACTAGCCAATAGAACTCCCCTCCTTCTCTCTATCTGGGGCGTTATTTCTTAGCTTGTAACTCTCGCTCTTTAATCACTGTTTTTACTCTGGCAATAGATTTACGTACTTCTGAAATTCTCTTGACATTGTCAAGTTGACCTGTTGCCAGCTGGAAACGCAAGTTGAATAGCTCTTCTTTGAGATCACCAAGCTGCTTTCTGAGTTCAGCATCATTAAGATCTCTGATTTCACTAGCTTTCATTTGCGTCACCTGCCTTCTCTCTAGATACGAACTTTGTCTTAATTGGCAGTTTATGAGCTGCCAGTCTCAATGCTTCTCTAGCGACGTCTTCGGGAACACCCGCAATTTCGAACATTACACGACCAGGACGCACAACGGCTACCCAGTACTCTGGGGATCCTTTACCGCTACCCATGCGAACTTCAGCAGGCTTCTTGGTAACAGGTTTGTCGGGGAATATCTTAACCCAGACTTTACCGCCGCGTTTGATCGATCTTGTCATGGCAACACGGGCAGCTTCAATCTGATTTGAAGTGATCCATGCTGGCTCTAATGCTTGCAAACCGTACTCACCAGATTGTACCTGTGAGCCGCGGATGGCTTTCCCCTTCATACGGCCGCGCTGTACTTTACGGTACTTAACACGCTTTGGTATAAGCATTGCCTCTCGCCTCCTTGCGACTCCTTATTTTTTTTCGGGAAGGACTTCTCCTTTGTATATCCATACCTTGACGCCGATCATTCCGTAAGTGGTGTAGGCTTCGGCAAATCCGTAATCGATGTCGGCACGAAGGGTCTGCAGAGGAACTGAACCTTCAGGAGTCCATTCTGTTCTGGCGATGTCGGCTCCGCCTAAACGACCAGAAACTGCAATTTTGATACCCAACGCTCCAGCCTTCATCGCTCTCTGCTTAGCCTGACGCATGGCACGGCGGAAGGAGATTCTTCTTTCCAGCTGACTTGCAATGTTCTCAGCCACAAGCTGCGAGTTCAAGTCAGGTTTCTTTACTTCCACGATGTTTATGGAGATCTGTCTGCCAGTCTTCTTTTCGAGTTCTTTTCTGAACTCATCTACCAGCGCACCGCCTTTGCCGATAACCATACCTGGCTTTGCGGTGTGGATAGTGATCTTTACCATGTTGGCTGCTCTTTCAATCTCGACTCTTGCTATTCCCGCGCTCATGAATCTCTTCTTGATGGTCTTTCTAATCATCAAGTCTTCCTGAACGAGAGCAGCGTAGTCCTTTTCAGCATACCACCTGGCATCCCAGTCCTTAATGATTCCCAATCTCATACCTAAGGGATGCGTTTTTTGACCCATCTGTTCATCCCTCCTTCTTTTCGCTTAGTACCACTGTAATGTGGCATGTTCTCTTGAAAATTGTATCTACCTGGCCTCTGGAGTGGAATCTGTATCTCTTCATTGTAGGACCTTCATCCACATAGGCCTTCTTTACATACAACAAGTCACGATCCATGTTGTAATTATTCTCTGCATTTGCCGCCGCAGAATTCAGGACTTTGCCAATGTAGTAAGTAGCCCTTCTCGGAGTAACCTTCAAAATCTGTTGAGCTTCTTGAAGACTCTTACCACGGATTGCATCAATTACTTGACGTACCTTTCTTGGCGACATCCGAATCATGCGAGCAGTAGCTTTAGCTTCCATAAAGCTATCCCCCTCTCGCTATTTTTTGAGGGCCGACGCGCGTTCGGCTGTGCCGCTATGCCCCCGGAAAGTCCGTGTTGGTGCGAACTCGCCCAACTTATGCCCTACCATATCTTCAGTAACATAAACAGGGACATGCTTTCGACCGTCGTGCACTGCAAATGTGTGGCCAACTAATTCTGGATATATTGTGGAACTGCGAGACCAAGTCTTAATGACTTTCTTCTCACCAGTCTTATTCATTTCTTCAACCCGCTTCAACAGCTTCTTACAAATATAAGGCTGTTTTCTTTCTCTTGACATGCTTGCCACGACCCCCCTTCAATATCTGAAGTACATAACAACGCACCCTAGCGTCTTCTTCTGACGATTAAGCGATCAGAAGGCTTCTTCTTCCTGGTGCGGTAACCGAGTGTCGGTTTGCCCCAAGGAGTAAGGGGACTAGAATGACCGATAGGAGCACGGCCTTCGCCACCACCATGTGGGTGATCGACTGGGTTCATAGCAACGCCGCGAACGTGTGGACGTTTACCGAACCAGCGGCTTCTACCTGCTTTACCGATCTTCATGTTTTCGTGTTCCACGTTGCCAACTTGACCTACTGTGGCACGACAGGTCTCCAGTACCATTCTCATCTCACCTGAAGGCAGACGCAAAGTGGCATAGCCATTTTCTTTTGCCATCAGCTGAGCACCAGTTCCCGCAGATCTAACCATCTGTCCGCCTTTGCCAGGCTCCAGTTCAATGTTGTGAACAATGGTACCTACAGGGATGTTGGCAAGGGGCAGTGCGTTTCCGGGCTTGATGTCGGCATCTGGACCGGATTCAACGATATCGCCCACCTTCAGGCCAGCAGGCTGCAAAATATAGCGCTTTTCGCCATCAAAGTAGTGTAGTAGTGCGATACGAGCCGATCTGTTGGGATCGTACTCAATCTCAGCTACTTTTGCTGGAATACCGTCTTTTTGACGTTTGAAGTCAATAATGCGGTATTTCCGTTTATGTCCTCCACCTCTGTGTCTAGCCGTCACTCTACCTTCTGCGTTGCGACCGCCTTTTTTCTGCAGTGCGACCACAAGCGATTTTTCAGGTTTATCGGTAGTGATCTCCGAGAAATCAGAAACGGTCATAAAACGGCGACCAGGGGAGGTTGGCTTAAATGATTTCATACTCATTACGATAACCTCCTTTGCCGGTACTCATTACATACCTTCGAGGATTTCGATTCTATCTCCATCTCTTAAGGTTACAATGGCTTTTTTCCAATCAGGACGGTAGCCTTGGTATCTGCCCTGTGTGCGGAGTTTACCCTTCATGTTCATTGTTCTGACGTCCTCAACCTTAACGTTGAAAATGTCTTCGACTGCATGCTTGATCTGGGTCTTGGTAGCACGCTTATCGACTACGAAGGTGTACTTGTTCTGCTCCATCAGAGCAACGGTTTTCTCTGTGACAATAGGCTTCCTGATAATGTCATGAGGGAAATACATTAGCTAAGCACCTCCTCGACCTTGGCAACAGCGTCCTTGGTCATGATGAGGGTCTCGTAGTTCAAAACCTCGTAGGTATTGAGGTTTCTAGCCTCCATTGCAGCAACCTTTTCAATGTTGCGAGCTGATTTGTACATTACCGCATCGTTGTCAGCGGTTACAATCAGTGCTTTTTTGCCATCTAGATTGAGGTTTTTCAAAACCTTAACCACTTCTTTAGTTTTTGGAGCGTCGATCTGCCAATCATCCAAGACGATCAGATTGTTACTCTGAACCTTTGCAGATAGAGCAGAGCAAAGTGCGGCTCTTCTTGCCTTCTTAGGCATGGTATAGCTGAAGTCTCTGGGCTGCGGTCCGAAAACGATGCCGCCTTTTCTCCATTGAGGAGCTCTAATGGAACCCTGGCGGGCGCGACCTGTACCCTTTTGTCTCCAAGGCTTTCTACCGCCACCGCGCACCATGCTTCTCGTCTTGGTTGCAGCTGTGCCCACTCTTTGACGAGCAAGATGCATAACGACAACTTCATGCATTAAGCTCTTGTTAACTTTGGCCCCGAAAACTTTATCATTTAGTTGAAGTTCTCCAACCTGCTTGCCGTTAGTGTCATATACTGTGACTTGGGGCATTTTCTGCTGCCTCCTTTCGTGCAACTAGTGAGTTAGGCTTTCACAGCCTTGCGAACTATTACTAAACTACCTCTAACGCCAGGGACGGAACCCTTGACCAGAAGCAGATTCTTCTCGGCATCAACTTTTACAACCTCGAGGTTCTGGATTGTGACTCTGTCGGAACCCCAGCGGCTTGGCATTGGTCTGCCTTTAAAAATTCTTGCCGGGTCGATTGATCCCAAGGAACCTACACCTCTGTGGTACTTGGAACCGTGAGCTTTAGCGGCGATGGCGTAGTTCTTCATCTTCACCAGACCTGTATAGCCGTGGCCCTTGGAAGTACCTGTGACGTCCACGAGGTCGCCCTCTTTGAAAAGATCAGCTTTGACAACATCTCCTACTTTGACTTCTTCACCATCTTCAAGTTCGACTTCTCTTAGGTAGCGATGAGGAGCCAGAGATGCCTTCTTATAGTGACCTTTGAGAGGTTTGTTTACTTTGTGTTCTTTGATCTCGCCAAAAGCCAGCTGAACAGCGTTGTAACCGTCGATCTCGGTCGTTTTGAGCTGAGCGACCGTGCAGGGACCTGCTTCGATAACTGTTACGGGGATCACTGTGCCGTCTTCTGCGAAAATCTGCGTCATTCCAACTTTCTTCCCAAGTAATGCTTTGGGCATTTACCTACACCTCCTTACTACATCCAACAGGTTTCGGTCAAGTCTGTAAATAGTGCCCTGTGTTATGGAGGGAACTATTTACCTTATTATAGCTTGATCTCGATATCCACACCTGCTGGCAAATCCAGTCGCATGAGAGCGTCTACTGTTTTAGCATTTGGTTCTAAGATATCGATGAGTCTTTTATGTGTTCTCATCTCAAATTGCTCGCGTGAATCTTTATGGACATGAACAGAGCGAAGAATTGTATAGATGTTTTTCTCAGTTGGCAGAGGAATAGGCCCAGAAACCTTGGCACCAGTTGTCTCTGCTGTCTCCACGATCTTGCGTGCTGATTGATCCAAAACAACATGATCAAACGCCTTGAGGCGAATTCTTATCTTCTGTTTCACTGTGTTCCCTCCTTTTATGACTATTGTCAAGGTCCCAAAAAAACGGTAGCGACAAAGGTAAGACTTAGTCGCTACCTCGTGAAGGAACTATTACTTAAGAATCTTACTTACAACACCGGCGCCAACGGTGTGTCCGCCTTCGCGAATAGCGAGACGCAGGTTTTCCTCCATAGCGATAGGTGCAAGTAGCTCTACAGTCATAGTAATATTGTCACCAGGCATAACCATTTCTACACCTTCAGGAAGGGTGATGGTACCTGTAACGTCAGTTGTTCTGAAATAGAACTGAGGACGGTAACCGGAGAAGAATGGCTTGTGACGTCCACCTTCATCCTTCTTCAGAACGTAGACTTGAGCTTCAAACTTGGTGTGTGGGGTGATGGAGCCGGGCTTTGCCAATACCTGGCCGCGCTCAACGTCTTTACGCTCGATACCGCGGAGAAGGATACCTACGTTGTCACCAGCTTCAGCAACATCAAGGATCTTACGGAACATTTCAACACCCGTAACGACAGTAGCTCTGGTCTCTCTCAGACCAACGATTTCTACCTGTTCGCCAACTTTGATTGTTCCGCGCTCTACACGACCGGTAGCAACGGTACCACGACCTGTAATTGTGAATACGTCTTCAACAGGCATAAGGAATGGCTTGTCGATAGCGCGCTCTGGCTGTGGAATGTATTCGTCTACGATGTCCATGAGCTTACCGATAGCCTGGTTCCACTGATCGTTCGGGTCGTCGCTTTCAAGTGCTTTGAGAGCTGAACCAACAACGAATGGTGTGTCGTCGCCAGGGAACTCGTACTGGTTGAGCAGATCGCGAACTTCCATCTCAACGAGTTCGATGAGTTCAGGATCGTCTACCATGTCAGCCTTGTTGAGGAAGACAACGATAGCTGGAACGCCAACCTGACGAGCGAGCAGGATGTGCTCTCTGGTCTGTGGCATTGGACCATCGGCTGCAGAAACAACCAGAATGGCACCGTCCATCTGAGCTGCACCAGTGATCATGTTTTTAACGTAGTCAGCGTGACCCGGGCAGTCTACGTGAGCGTAGTGTCTATTGTCGGTTTCGTACTCAACGTGCGAAGTATTGATAGTAATACCGCGTTCTTTCTCTTCTGGAGCGTTGTCAATTTCGTCGTACTTTCTTACCTGTGCATAACCCTTTTGACCAAGATACTTGGTAATAGCAGCAGTTAAGGTTGTCTTACCATGGTCAACGTGACCAATGGTACCAATGTTAACGTGAGGTTTTGTACGTTCAAAATGTGCTTTACCCATTTTTTTAGCCTCCTTGCTTTGTGGGTGTTAACCCTTGTTTATTATTGTCTCAGCTATGCTAGCCGGAACTGGCTCAAAGTGAGAAAACTGCATTACGTAAGTAGCACGTCCCTGAGTCAGAGAACGGAGCTGATTGACATAACCGAACATCTCGGCCAGAGGCACGTAGCTGTGAACTTCCTGTCCTCCCGGTCTAGATTCCATTCCTTCGATTCTTCCTCTACGGCTATTCAGATCACCAATTACATCGCCGAGGAAGTCATCGGGAGTGGTAACGTCAACCTTCATTACAGGTTCGAGAAGCACAGGGTTCGCTTTAGCAACTCCCTCTTTGAAGCCCATAGAGCCGGCTATCTTAAATGCCATCTCACTTGAGTCAACTTCGTGGTACGAGCCATCCACCAGTGATACTATGACGTCTACTACAGGGAATCCTGCTAAAACGCCTGATAACATGGCCTCTTTGATGCCTTCCTCTACAGGTCCAATGTACTCCTTAGGAACTACGCCACCAACGATCTTGTTCTCAAAGACAAAACCTTTGCCAGGTTCGTTTGGTCTGAGTTCCAGTACCACATGACCGTACTGACCGCGTCCACCAGACTGTCTAATGAACTTGCCTTCGGCGCGCGCAGCCTTGGTGATGGTTTCTTTGTAGGCTACTTGAGGAGTACCCACATTGGCCCCAACTCTAAACTCGCGTAACAGTCTATCAACAATGATCTCCAGGTGCAGTTCGCCCATACCTGCGATAATTGTCTGACCGGTTTCTTCGTTAGTTGACACGTGGAAGGTTGGATCTTCTTCAGCCAGACGCTGAAGAGCTTGAGACAGTTTATCCTGGTCGTTTTTGGTCTTTGGTTCGATGGCAATGTCAATAACCGGATCAGGGAAGGTCATCGACTCGAGAATGACAACTCTGTTTTCGTCACAGAGGGTATCGCCTGTGGTTGTATTTTTCAAACCCACACCGGCCACAATGTCGCCAGCATGAACTTTGGCAACTTCTTGCCTGTGGTTAGCATGCATATAAACCAAACGGCTGACACGCTCTTTGCGTCCTCTCGTGGAGTTGTATACGTAGGAACCGGCCTCAAGAGAACCTGAGTACACTCTGAAGTAGCAGAGCTTGCCGATAAACGGATCGCTCATGATCTTGAAGGCCAATGCTGCAAATGGTTCGTCTTCGGATGATCTGATGGTTACTTCTTCTCCAGCTTCGTTTTTGCCAACAATGTCAGGAACATCAATTGGCGACGGGAGATAATCGATAATTGCATCGAGTAGCTTCTGTACACCCTTGTTCTTGAAAGCAGAGCCGCACAAGACAGGTACGATTTCATTTCTGCAGCAGGCAGCACGAAGAGCAGCTTTAAGTTCCTCTGCGGTAAACTCTTCGCCGTCGAGGTAGCGCATCATCAGTTCTTCATTGGTTTCAACGATTGCTTCGATCAGTTCTTGGCGTTTTTCTGCAACAAGGTCGGCCATTTCCTCAGGAATGGGCTCGGCGTCGAGTTTGGTTCCCAGGTCATCTTCATAGATGATAGCCTGGTTGGTGATCAGATCCACCATACCGACAAACGAATCTTCGCTGCCGATGGGTATCTGAATTGGCACTGCATTTGCTGCCAGCCTATCGTGCATCATCTTCACAACTCCGAAGAAGTCTGCACCGGTTCTATCCATTTTGTTAATGAACGCTATACGAGGAACGTGATAGCGATCTGCCTGTCTCCACACGGTTTCGGACTGCGGTTCAACGCCTCCTACCGCACAGAACACGGCAACTGCTCCGTCGAGTACGCGGAGCGATCTTTCTACCTCAACTGTAAAGTCAACGTGTCCGGGTGTATCAATAATGTTGATGCGATGACCCAACCAATTACAAGTTGTAGCGGCAGAAGTGATGGTAATTCCTCTTTCCTGCTCCTGCACCATCCAGTCCATAGTGGCGGCACCCTCATGGGTTTCCCCCATTTTATGGACTCTGCCTGTATAAAACAGGATTCTTTCTGTTGTGGTTGTCTTTCCGGCATCAATATGGGCCATAATCCCAATATTACGTGTTTTTTCGAGTGGGAACTCTCTTGGCACCCACTTTCCCTCCTTACTACTGAGTCTCACCAAAGCTAGGCCAAGTCTTGTACTTCTGACGGTTGACTGAATAAGGGTGCGACTTATGTCCCTAGACCGACCGAGCTCATAGAAAAGCAAATCTAGTATGCGTACAATCCGTAGTTATTAGCTACGCATTTGGTCGGGAGACCGCCAGTGGTAAGTGCAGGTTTCGGTCTGCAAAAACCAATTAGTCAGTAGATGGCTACCAACGGTAGTGAGCAAACGCTCTGTTGGCTTCGGCCATGCGATGAGTGTCTTCTTTTTTTCTAACAGAACCACCGGTGTTATCTGCCGCTTCGAGAATCTCAGCAGCCAGTCTCTCTGCCATAGTCTTTTCTCCGCGCGCTCTAGCGATACCAATCATCCATCTCATAGCCAAAGCCATGCGACGATTGGCAGGAACCTCAACAGGAACCTGATAGGTGGCACCGCCTACACGACGAGGTTTTACCTCAACAACCGGCATTACGTTTTCAAGAGCTTTATTCAATACCTCGAGAGGATCCTGACCAGACTTTGCTGCAACGATGTCTAAGGCACCATACATAATCGATTCGGCTACGCCTTTCTTACCATCGAGCATCAATTTATTAATGAACTGACTTAAAACAGTGCTTTTGTAAATTGGATCTGGCAGGACGCTCCTCTTGGGTACGTGTCCACGTCTTGGCAACTTCACTACACCCCCTTGCGATTGAAGATAGCGTCTTTATTATTCTTTTGGTCTCTTTGTTCCGTACTTCGAACGGGCCTGACGGCGATCTTGAACGCCAGCAGTGTCCATTGCGCCTCTAATTATATGATAACGGACTCCGGGAAGGTCCCTTACACGTCCACCTCTGATAAGTACTACAGAGTGTTCCTGCAGGTTGTGGCCTTCGCCAGGGATATAAGAGCTTACTTCAATACCGTTGGTGAGACGTACACGAGCTACCTTTCTCAAAGCCGAGTTTGGCTTTTTAGGAGTCATCGTGGAAACCTTTGTGCAGACGCCCCTCTTCTGCGGAGCACCTTTAGGAATCTCAATCTCTCTTCCCTTTAGGGTGTTTTGCACAAAAAGGAGAGCTGGTGAAGCGCTTTTCTTGCTCTTAGACTTGCGACCTTTGCGAATTAACTGACTGATTGTTGGCATCTTGCCACCTCCTTCCAGTGAACTCAGTCTTTAAGTATAGCTGCTGTTGCAGCTGCTACATCGATTCCACATACTTGGCCTAGTTGGGTTTTGCTCTTTACAGGCTTGATCTCGACACCATGCATCTGACACGACGTGTTGATCTTGCCTATAATGTCGGCATCGGCATCCTGGGCAACGAACACCAGACTAGCGGCGTTTTTCTCGATAGCCCTAAGCACTTGCTTAGTACCTACCGCCTTCTTGCTAGCCGTCTTTAGTTGTTCCAACGGCATGCCAAGGCCCTCCTTCCCCAATTTATGGCGTACTATTGAAGTATAGCATCTTGACCCTAGGGGTGTCAATTGCTAATTTCATTGACACCCTCTAGAGTCAAAAGTTAGTCAAAGTAGTTAAATGCTTTCTTCTTCGGGCATTATTTCTATGCGACGGCAGCGTTCCATACCGGTACCAGCCGGAATGAGCTTACCGATAATGACGTTCTCCTTGAGACCGATGAGAGTATCCACTTTGCCTTTGATAGCAGCATCGGTGAGTACTCTGGTGGTCTCCTGGAAGGAAGCAGCCGACAGGAAGCTCTCTGTTGCCAGCGAGGCTTTGGTAATACCGAGGATTACAGGTTTGAACTCTGCAGGTCTGAGTCCTTTGGCCAGTGCCTCTTTGTTGATGTCCTCTAGATCGAAGACATCGATCAAACCTCCAGGCAATAGCGCTGTATCTCCCGGTTCTGTAACCTTAACCTTGCGCATCATCTGTCTTACGACAATTTCGCAGTGCTTATCATCGATCTCAACGCCCTGGGAGCGGTAGACTTCCTGAACCTCCTGAACCAGGTAAGACTGGATCTCTCTGAGAGGTCGGATGTTAACCAACTCGTGCGGGTTGATAGGACCGTCGGTCAGCCTGTCGCCAGGCTCAACTTCCATGCCGTCTGAAACCTTAAGTCTCGAACCGAACGGTGCTTGGTAGACCTTTTCGGTACCATCAGGTTGGGTGATGATGATCTTGCGGTTCTTCTTGCTTTCTTCGACCCTAACCACACCGCCGACTTCGGTAATGATGGCCTGACCTTTAGGTTTCCTTGCTTCAAAGACCTCTTCAACCCTCGGCAGACCTCTTGTGATGTCGTCGCCGGCAACGCCGCCTGTATGGAAGGTACGCATTGTCAGCTGAGTGCCAGGTTCGCCGATGGATTGAGCGGCAATTGTACCTACAGCCTCTCCGATCTCAACCAACTTGCCTGTTGCCAGGTTCCTGCCATAGCAGTTGATGCAGACGCCGTGGCGAGAACGACAGCTGAGAACAGAACGCATGTAGACCTTCTCGATACCTGCATCGACGATCTTCTGGGCGATCTCTTCGTCAACCATTTCGTTCTTGCGAACAATGACTTCACCAGTTTCAGGATGGGTAACATCTTCGAATGCCAGCTTGCCAATGATGCGGTCTTCCAGAGACTCTAAGACGTCTCCGTCATCCTCAATGGCGCTGATCCAGACGCCTTCTTCCGTTCCACACTCTTCTTCTCTGACGATAACGTCCTGACAGACGTCTACCAAACGGCGTGTCAGATAACCTGAGTCAGCGGTTCTCAGCGCTGTGTCCGCAAGACCTTTTCTGGCTCCGTGGGTGGAGATGAAGTACTCCAAAACGGTGAGGCCTTCGCGGAAGTTGGCCTTAATGGGCAGCTCGATAACTTTACCGGTCGGGTCGGACATCAGTCCGCGCATACCGGCAAGCTGAGTGAGCTGGGACATGTTGCCTCTGGCGCCCGAGATAGCCATCATATATACCGGGTTCCACTTACCGAGGCTTTCTTTCATTTTTTCTGTGATCATGTCCTTGGTGTTAGTCCAGATCACCGTGGTGCGCTGGTATTTTTCATTGTCGGTAATCAGTCCCCTGCGGTGCTGCTGCTCGAGCTGTAGCACTTCTTCTTCTGCCTTCTTGATGAGTTCGGGCTTTTCAGCGGGGACTTTAATGTCGGCCACGGAAACCGTGGTGCCCGAGATGCATGCGAAGTGGAATCCTAAGGTTTTGATCCTATCCAAAACCTCTGCAGTGCGGTTGGCACCGTACTTTATGAAGCAGAGGCTAACGATCTTCTGCAGATCGCCCTTAGTAATCTCCTGTTCATAGTATGGCATATTTTCGGGCAGAACATTGTTAAATATTAATCTTCCCAAAGTGGTTTCTCTGGGTTGACCTCTGAAGTTTCGCACTTTGATCTGTACGTGGAGATCAAGATCGCCTTCTTCGTAGGCCATCAAAGCTTCATCGATATCGATGAAAGACTTGCCCTTGCCAGGACCTTCGTCTCTGGTCAGAGTCAGGTAATAGCAACCAATGACCATGTCCTGGGTAGGCACTGCGATCGGGTCTCCGCTTGCAGGCGACAGAATGTTGTGGGATGAAAGCATCAGAATTCTGGCTTCCGCCTGCGCCTCTGCGGAGAGCGGTACGTGCACCGCCATCTGGTCGCCGTCGAAGTCGGCGTTGTAAGCCGTACAGACGAGAGGATGGAGTTTGATGGCTCTTCCTTCAACCAGAACTGGCATGAACGCTTGAATACCCAAGCGGTGAAGGGTCGGTGCACGGTTGAGAAGCACCGGATGCTCCTGAATGGCTTCTTCCAGTACGTCCCAAACCTCGTTGTTTACCCTCTCTACCATCTTCTTGGCATTCTTAATATTTGTGGCCTTGCCTTTATCGACAAGGAGCTTCATGACAAATGGTTTGAACAGCTCAAGGGCCATTTCCTTAGGCAAACCGCATTCGTGCATCTTCAGCTCGGGACCGACAACAATAACGGAGCGGCCGGAGTAGTCGACGCGTTTACCTAAGAGGTTCTGACGGAAGCGACCCTGCTTACCTTTGAGCATATCGCTCAGAGATTTCAAAGGTCTGTTGCCGGGACCTGTAACAGGACGCCCGCGTCTTCCGTTATCGATTAGGGCATCCACCGCTTCCTGAAGCATGCGCTTTTCGTTGCGCACGATGATGTCTGGTGCATCCAGTTCGAGAAGCTTCTTCAGGCGGTTGTTGCGGTTAATGACGCGGCGGTAGAGGTCGTTCAGGTCGGAAGTGGCAAACCTGCCGCCGTCGAGCTGAACCATAGGTCTGAGTTCAGGAGGAATTACAGGGATGACATCAAGGATCATCCACTCCGGTCTTGCGCCTGACTGCCTAAATGCTTCAATAATCTCCAGGCGTCTTGTTGCTTTAATCTTGCGCTGACCGGACGACTCCTGGATCTCTTTGTACAGCGCTTCAGCTTCTTTATCCAAGTCGATCTGCTGCAGCAGCTTTTTGATCGCTTCTGCACCCATACCGCACTCGAACTGATCGCCGTACTTCTCTCTCATAGCGCGTCTTTCTGGTTCGGTAAGCAGCTGTTTTTCGGTAAGCGGTGTATCGCCTGAGTCAATGACTATATACGAAGCAAAGTAGAGAACCTTCTCTAAGTTGCGAGGAGATATATCAAGTATCAAGCCAAGACGGCTGGGTATACCTTTGAAGTACCAGATGTGGCTTACAGGAGCAGCAAGTTCAATGTGTCCCATGCGCTCGCGGCGCACTTTGCTCTTGGTGACTTCTACTCCGCACCTGTCACAAACCACGCCTTTGTAGCGTATCCTCTTGTACTTGCCGCAGTGGCACTCCCAATCGCGGACAGGTCCGAAGATGCGTTCGCAGAACAAGCCATCCTTTTCTGGTTTCAAGGTACGATAGTTTATCGTTTCTGGCTTCTTGACTTCTCCGCTGGACCAGGCCCGGATCTGATCCGGTGAAGCTAGGCCGATCTTAATGCGATCGAAGTTGTTAACGTCCAACAAGAGTGAGTCCCTCCTTTTTTTGGCCAGGAAGTCTTTTTGGATTATAGATCATCGAGATCGTCGTCCTCAAAATCATCGTCATCTAAAAGATCATCGACACTGTCTCCAACGTCTAGGTCGTCAAGGGGAAGATCGATGTCCTCGTCATCCAGCTCCTCGACAATATCCAGATCTTCATCGATATCGGCACTGTCGACGTCTACATCAACATCTACGTCCACGTCTACGTCTACATCCAGATCGTCGTCAGCGGCTTCATCATCTTCGACATCTTCTTCATACACATCTTCATCAGGATCCAGAATTGTCTTTGTCGCTTCAGGTTTATCTCTTCCCTGTAGATCAATGCCCAACTCTTTTGCCATCTCTCCGATGTCCTCGTCTTCGTCCTTGATCTCGACTTCTTGATCTTCAGAGTAGACTCTGGCATCGAGACAGAGAGACTGCAGTTCTTTAATCAGAACTTTAAATGACTCGGGGACTCCTGGTTCGGGTACAGTTTCACCCTTTACAATAGCTTCGTAAGTCTTCACCCTGCCCACAACGTCGTCGGACTTAACGGTGAGCAGCTCTTGCAGGGTGTAGGCTGCACCGTAGGCCTCCAAGGCCCAGACTTCCATTTCACCAAATCTCTGTCCGCCAAATTGGGCTTTGCCGCCGAGAGGCTGCTGAGTAACAAGAGAGTATGGTCCGGTAGATCGAGCGTGAATCTTATCATCTACCAGGTGGTGGAGTTTCATCATATAGATATAGCCCACTGTGACCGGCTGGTGGAACGGCAAACCTGTACGTCCATCGTAGAGTACGGTCTTACCGTCGGGACTAAAACCGGATTTTTCGAGCATTGCGCGAATATCGCCTTCTTCAGCACCGTCAAATACCGGCGAGGCGATCTTAATGCCAAGGGCTTTTGCCGCCAACCCTAAGTGAGTCTCGAGAATCTGACCGATGTTCATACGGCTGGGAACGCCTAGGGGGTTCAAAACGATGTCCACCGGAGTTCCATCGGGCAAAAACGGCATGTCTTCCACAGGAAGAATCCTCGAGACAACACCTTTGTTACCGTGGCGTCCGGCCATCTTATCGCCTACGGAGATCTTTCTCTTCTGGGCGATATAGATGCGCACCAGAGTATTGACTCCAGGCGATAGGTCATCGCCGTTATCTCTGGAGAAGATCTTAACATCGACGACTACTCCACTTTCGCCGTGAGGCACGCGGAGGGACGAATCCCGAACTTCTCTGGCCTTCTCGCCAAAGATAGCGCGAAGCAGGCGTTCTTCTGCGGTGAGTTCGGTCTCGCCTTTGGGCGTAACCTTACCTACGAGAATGTCGCCGGGATGAACCTCAGCACCAATACGGATGATGCCGCGCTCATCTAGATCTTTGAGAGCGTCCTCACCGATATTGGGGATGTCTCTGGTGATCTCTTCAGAGCCGAGTTTGGTGTCTCTTGCCTGACACTCGTACTCTTCAATATGAATAGAAGTGAAGACATCCTCTTCCACGAGTTTCTCACTGATGAGAATAGCGTCTTCGTAGTTGTATCCTTCCCAAGGCATAAAGGCAACAAGTGTGTTGCGTCCGAGAGCAAGTTCACCTTTGTCGGTTGCAGGTCCGTCTGCAAGAACGGTGCCCTTTTCTACTCTCTGACCCTTCTTGACAATCACCTTTTGGTTGATACAGGTGGATTGATTGCTTCTGACAAACTTAGTGACTTTGTAAACGTCTTTCTTACCGTCGTCGCGTTTGACAACGATCTCCCTTGCTGTGGCTCTTTCTACCACACCTGGGTTCTTTGCAGTGATAACTGCTTGGGAGTCCATTGCAGCGCGGTACTCCATTCCCGTTCCGACGAGCGGTGCATCGGTCATCAACAGAGGAACTGCCTGACGCTGCATGTTAGCACCCATGAGGGCGCGGTTTGCGTCGTCGTGCTCTAAGAACGGAATCAAAGCAGTCGCCACAGAAACCAGCTGTTTAGGCGAAACGTCCATGAAGTCTACCTTTTCTGGAGAGATGCTCATGATCTGATCTTTGTAACGTGCTGCAACGCGGACGTTTTTGAAGTGGCCATCCTCTGTCAGAGGTTCGTTGGCCTGAGCAATAACGTATTTATCTTCTTCGTCGGCTGTGAGGTACTCGACTTCGTCGAGAACCCTGCCGTTTTCAACTTTTCTGTATGGGGTTTCGATGAAGCCAAAATCGTTGATTCTGGCAAAAGTACACAAAGACCCGATAAGTCCGATGTTGGGACCTTCCGGCGTCTCGATCGGACACATACGCCCATAGTGGGAGTAGTGTACGTCGCGGACCTCAAATCCAGCTCTTTCGCGGGAAAGACCGCCTGGACCTAAAGCCGAAAGCCTTCTCTTATGCGTAAGTTCGCTGAGAGGGTTGGTCTGATCCATAAACTGCGAAAGCTGACTGGAACCGAAGAACTCTTTAATAGCAGCTACAACAGGACGAATGTTGATAAGCGCTTGTGGTGTGATGATGTTAGCGTCTTGGATAGTCATGCGTTCCCGTACAACTCTTTCCATACGGGAAAGACCGATACGGAACTGGTTCTGCAGAAGCTCGCCAACAGTCTTCAGTCTCCTGTTGCCCAAGTGATCGATATCATCGGTTGAACCAACGTCTTTAAACAAACCGAAAAAGTAGTTGATGGTTGCAACCATGTCTTCGGGGGTAATGTTCTTGACCTCTGTGTCGACAAGACCATTACCTACGACTTTGACCGGTCCGCTTTCGGTTTGCACCCAAACCTCTTTTATCTTCAAGGCTTCGAGTCTCGCCATCACTTCTCGATCGATGCGAACTCCGCTGTCGACGATGATTTCGCCGGTCTTAAAATCGACAATCGGCTCTGCTAGCGTCATGCCGAAAACGCGTTCTCGAAGACCTAATTTCTTGTTCAGTTTGTATCTGCCTACTGCAGCTAAGTCGTAACGTTTTGGATCAAAAAAGAGAGTCTCGAATAGAGCCCTGGCGCTGTCTGCGGTAGGAGGTTCACCAGGTCTGAGCTTCTTGTAGACTTCAATGAGACCTGCTTCGACTGAGTCTGTGGTGTCTTTGTCCAGTGTGTTCTTGAGCTGCTGCGATTCGCCGATGAGGTCCAGAATCTCTTCGTCTGTTCCGTATCCCAGCGCTCTAAGCAGTACGGTTACGGGGATCTTTCTGGTCCTATCAACCCTCACGTAAACGACATCGTTAGCATCAGTCTCGAACTCAAGCCAAGCACCTCTGTTGGGAATGATGCTCGCACTGTAAACCACTCTGCCGTTGGCATCTATTTCCTTTTTGAAGTAAGCACCGGCTGACCTAACGAGCTGACTAACTACGACGCGTTCGGCACCGTTAATAATAAAAGTGCCCTTGGCCGTCATCAGCGGGAAGTCGCCCATAAAGACTTCCTGTTCTTTAACCTCACCTGTTTCTTTGTTGATGAGCCTTACTCTAACCTTAAGTGGTGCCGCATACGTGGCATCGCGTTCGCGGCATTCATCCTCATCCATCTTAGGTTCCTCAAGAGTATAGCTGACAAACTCCAAGGTAAGGTTGCCAGTAAAGTCCTGAATCGGAGAGATGTCGCGGAAAGTCTCTAGCAGTCCTTCGTTTAAGAACCTTTCATAGGAAGCGGTCTGGATCTCGATGAGGTTTGGTAGGTCCATAACCTCTCGTATCCTGCCGAAACTATGGCGCTCTATTTCTGGACCCTTGGTGACAGTGGCCACCTTATCCATTCGCTGATCACCCTTTCTCGGCAGATCTACCTGAATATTTTTGTACACGGAAAGTAAGCAAGGGGGTGTTTTTCCTACTGTTCCCTTGCTTAAGAACACGAACCTTCAAATGCATATATGACTCCATAATGCAATACATTGGCAATTTACAATGCTATCATAACGGTCAATAACTGTCAAGCAAGGAAAATATAAATGTAAGAAATACTCCCCACGCCTATCCGTTACGCTATACTATAAAAAAATCGGATGCCGAGCAACCTTCAATAATAGATATATACAAGTCCATATGGTTTAGTACAAACTACCTAATTAGAATGTTCAATGCTGGTGGGACTTATAGCGTTTTGCATTTGTAATACTTGCCAGATCTGGAAGGTTCATCTGCAACTCGATTAAGTAAAAAGGAGACCGTTAAAGGCCTCCTTTTTTATTTTTGGTGAGAAACTACTTGATTTCGACTTTGGCTCCAACTTCCTCAAGCTTGGCTTTAACTTCTTCAGCTTCTGCCTTGGAAACGCCTTCTTTAACTGGCTTTGGAGCGCCATCAACGAGATCCTTAGCCTCTTTGAGACCAAGACCGGTTAGCTCGCGAACAACCTTAATAACCTTGATCTTCTCTGCACCGGTATCTGTAAGGATTGCGTCGAACTCGGTCTTCTCTTCTGCTGCTTCAGGAGCTGCGGCAGGAGCAGCGCCGGCTACCATTGCTACAGGAGCTGCAGCGGTTACGCCAAATCTGTCTTCCAATGCCTTTACAACTTCAGCCAACTCCAAAACTGTCATCTCTTCGATTTGCTTAATGAAAGCATCTTTATCAAAAGCCATCTTAAATATTACCTCCTAGATTTGTTAAGTTTTTAGATTACCAGCACCAAATCAGGCGCCTTCTTTTTGCTTGCGAATAGCCTCCAAAACGTACACCAGGTTTCTGATATTGCCCTGCAGGCAATTGACCAGACCTGTAATCGGGGCTTGCATACCACGAACCAGCATGGCCAGGAGCTGCTCTTTGGATGGAAGATCGGCAAGAGCCTCAACCTGCTTGGCATCGATGACCTTGTTGTCCAAGACACCGCCTTTAATCTCCATCTTCTTAAAGTCTTTGATGGCATCGCGGAGAATCTTAGGGGCTGCAACGGCATCTACCATACCAAAAGCGATGGCTGTTGGGCCGGCAAGATACTGATCAAGACCTTCGATACCCTGGTTTTTCGCGGCAATACTAAGGAGTGTGTTCTTGTAAACGCGATAGTCAACTCCAGCTGCGCGGAGTTTCTTTCTCAGTTCCGTATCCTGATTAACCGTCAAGCCGCGATAATCGATCAGAACTGCACCTTTAGCTTCTGCGAACTTTTGAGTTATTTCTTGAACTATTGCTTCGTTCGTTTGTTTCGACACGATTTCACCTCCTTAGACCTCCTGCCTAACAAAAAACGCGAACCCACCAGATGAGAGTTCGCGACAGATCACACGTCTAAAACGATCTATCCTAAACTACCTCGGCAGGCGTATGATACTTACCCTAGCAGATGAGCTGCATCGGACCTGCTGTCTCTGGCAGAGAGGTTTCTATTCTATTGGTTTAGTATCGAGTAAGTTATCTTGCAGTGTTCAAAACATCGGCTGTGCTTACCCTGACGCCTGGGCCCATCGTTGAGGCAAGTGCAATCTTTCTCAGATAGTTACCCTTTGCTGCTGCAGGTTTGGCCTTAATAATAGCGCTCATCAGTGCCAGGAAGTTCTCTTCGAGTTTCTCCGGACCGAATGAAGCTTTGCCGATTGGCACGTGAACAATCGCCTGCTTGTCAACTCTGAACTCGACCTTACCGGCTTTGATATCCTTAATTGCTTTGGCAATGTCGAATGTAACGGTGCCGGATTTGGGGTTTGGCATCAAGCCTTTAGGACCGAGAACTCTACCGAGACGGCCTACAACGCCCATCATGTCTGGAGTGGCAACGGCGATATCAAAGTCAAGCCAACCACCCTGAATCTTTTCTGCAAGATCCTCAGCACCAACGATGTCTGCTCCGCTTTCTTCTGCTTCCTTGGCTTTGTCGCCTTTAGCGAAAACAGCAACTCTGACAGAGCGGCCGGTGCCGTGAGGCAGAACTACAGTACCACGAACGTTTTGATCTGCGTGGCGAGGGTCTACGCCCAAGCGGATGTGAGCTTCAATGGTTTCGTCGAATTTGGCTGTTGCAGTTTTGATCACAAGCTCCATAGCTTCCTTGACATCGTACACCTCATGGCGATCGAACGTCTGGAGGGAAGCGGAGTATCTTTTACCAAGTTTTTTAGCCATTAAACTTTCCTCCTTGTGGTGTTAACGAAGTTTAACTTCTCCCACTGGTCTTCCGAAGAGCTCTTACTCTTCAATTGTAATGCCCATACTGCGAGCGGTGCCAGCGATAACCTTCATAGCGGCTTCAACGTCGGCTGCGTTGAGGTCTGGCATCTTCATTTCGGCGATCTCTCTGAGCTGTTCTTTGGTGACTTTACCAACCTTAACAGCCTTAGGACTTCCGGATGCTTTCTCCAAACCAGCAGCTTTCTTCAGCAGTACCGCAGCAGGAGGGGTCTTTGTGATAAACGTAAATGATCTGTCGGCAAAAATGGTGATTTCAACAGGAATGATCATACCTGCCTGATTCTGCGTGCGAGCATTGAACTGCTTGCAGAACTCCATAATTGCCACACCATGTTGACCAAGAGCAGGACCTACTGGAGGTGCTGGATTGGCTTTACCAGCAGGAATCTGCAGCTTTACTTTAGCGAGTACTTTTTTGGCCATTGTTTCACCTCCCAGACAAGAGCGCTAACTAAAACTCCAACCTATAGTTTCAACCTATGGTTAAGTAGTTTCTACGATGTAGATTTTGTCCAGACTAGAGTAAGGCCGGCTTCAGCCTTTTTGTTTTCCTGCCTGAGCTTGAGATTACTTCACAAGATACTGAAACCCAGCAGAGAAGCCTAGGTCCAAAACGCCAATAAACAGGGCGATCACAAAGCTGAATATCAAAACAATGAGTGTGTAGTTCACCAGTTCTTTACGGTTAGGCCAAACTACTTTACGCAGTTCACTTCTAATCTCGCGAAAGAACTTGCCAACACCAGAACCACTAGACTTTTTAACATTAGCAGCCAAAGCTATCCCTCCCCTGTGCGGACCTAATGGCTATTTGGTCTCTTTATGTGGAGTACGCTCGCGACAAGCAGAGCAGAACTTCTTAATCTCGAGTCTGTCCGGATTATGGTTTTTGTTCTTTGATGTCCTATAGTTGCGTCTCCCACATTTTGTGCATTCTAAACTGATGTCAATTCGCATTAGAACACGGTTTACCCTAAATTAGGTTCACCATTCACCTGCCTTTCGCTGCGCAGTTTGTCAGCTGTACTGTTAAACATTAGCACAGAGCAAGGTCAATGTCAAGATTTCCATTTTGTGCTTTAAAACAGAGCCGGACCTTCTGCTACCTTATAATAATATAACCCAAAACAGTCTTTCGTCTAGTCAAGGGCGGAAAACTGCTAGAATCGCAGTAGTGCAAGGTCCGTCTGAAAGTAAGTGCCGGAAAAGGCTCATGCTGGAAAAAGCACAAAAACAAAAAAAGACCTGAGGCTATGCCTCGAGTCATTTATACCGATTTATGCTGTTATACAAAAAGGCTTTTAGCCTGAAAGTGCAATTGGTTGCGGGGGTAGGACTTGAACCTACAACCTCCGGGTTATGAGCCCGACGAGCTGCCAATTGCTCCACCCCGCGATGATAATATGGAGCGGGAAACGGGGCTCGAACCCGCGACCCTCAGCTTGGAAGGCTGATGCTCTAGCCAACTGAGCTACTCCCGCTCGATTTAAAGAAAATGGTGGAGAGGACTGGATTCGAACCAGTGAAGGCACAGCCAGCAGATTTACAGTCTGCCCCCTTTGGCCAGCTCGGGAACCTCTCCATGGAGCCGGTGATGGGACTCGAACCCGCAACCTACTGATTACAAGTCAGTTGCTCTGCCAATTGAGCTACACCGGCATGTGATTGATGTGTTGTTTCGTAAGTCGACAAGATGATTATATCCTGCGACATAGTGGATGTCAACATCTTTTTGAGAAAAGATAGTAGGAATATCAGCGTTTACTGCTGCAGATGCCAGGTTCTGCCCCTAAGGGTTTACCGGGATTTTATTATAGCATAGAACCATATGGGGATAAAGAGGAAAATCCAAAGTTAAACAACAAAAGGAAGCGATTAGCTCCCTTTTATCTGTCTTGAGACTCACGTTTTTCTAAATAGCGTTCAAGTTTGCGCTTAACTCTCTGTAATGCATTATCGATTGACTTGACGTGACGGTCGAGTTCATCTGCTATTTCCTGATATGACTTACCTTCCAAATAATAATTTAATACCTGCCATTCCAGTTCGCTAAGAAACTCACCCATCTTTTTTTCAATCNNCATTAAACTCTTCTTGGCTGATAACCAACTCTTCTGGATCGCTTACTTTGGTTCCGGACAGTATATCAAGTAACGTTCTATCTGATTCCTCATCGTAAATCGGTTTATTTAGAGAAACATATGAGTTCAGCGGAATGTGCTTTTGCCTTGTTGCTGTTTTTATGGCTGTAATGATTTGGCGAGTGATACACAGCTCAGCAAAGGCTCTAAATGAAGTCAGCTTTTCAACCCTGAAATCGCGAATAGCTTTGTAAAGGCCGATCATACCTTCTTGAATAATATCCTCTCGGTCGGCACCTATTAAGAAGTACGAACGTGCTTTAGCTCTGACGAAATTCTTGTACTTGTTAATCAAGTACTCCAGAGCTACCTCACTTCCGCCTCGCGCATACTCGACGATCTCCTCATCGGGTACGGTCTCGTACATCGCATAGGGTTTCTTTTTAGCTGAAGAGGTCACCCACATCGCCTCCAACAAGGAGTTTTGTGGGACATTTAGATAGATGCATGCGACTGCAGCTATTTGCCTGTCCCATGTTCNNTTTAACATTATACTGATTAATGCCAAGCAGGTCAAGTTATGCACAGATCTTACCTTATTTACCTTCTTTGGCGGACGGCTTCATAAAGGATGATCCCCGCAGCAACAGAGGCATTCAGCGACGAAATCTTCCCTTTCATGGGGATTTTAACCAGGAAATCGCACTTCTCCTGAACCAGGCGGCTGATGCCAGTGCCCTCGCTGCCGATGACAACGGCAAGCCTTCCCTTAAGATCGACATCTGTGTAGAGTTGATCCGCTCTATCTGAAGTACCCACTACCCAGATATTAGCCTTCTTCAGCTGGTCAACTGTCCTGGCGATGTTGGTCACCGTGATTATTGGTACGTATTCGATTGCACCTGCAGAAGCCTTGACGGCACCAGGCCCGATGGAAACCGAACGGTCCTCAGGCACGATTACCGCATCGACACCTGCCGCTTCAGCGGTCCTTAAAATAGCCCCAAGATTGTGGGGGTCCTGGAGATGGTCCAGAACAACCACGAAAGGATTCTCCAGCTCGAAGACCTCTTCCAGGCTCATCTTAGGTAGGTCAAAAGCTTCGGCCAACGCGCCTTGGTGGTTTTTGGTGCTCGCCATCTTGTCGATCACATCATTAGGTTCCTTGACCACCGGAATCTTAAGGTCTCTTGCCAGCTTTTCGATCTGGTCAACAACCTTGCCCTGAGCAGTTTGGCTGAGATAGACCCGCCTTGCCCGCCCCGATCGTAAAGCTTCCAGGACAGCATTTCTTCCTTCAACTTGTCTTGCCATTGTTCAAGACCTCTTTTCCTTTGGCGAAAAAAACCTGCAAAAGCTCCATGAGCCGCTCTTTCTCACCTGCTAGATATAGGTAACCCAAAATCGCTTCAAACCCCGTACTGTAGGCGTACTCTTGGTGGGTCAGATTTCGCCGGTATGAGCTGCACGAGTTCCTGCCTCTACGAAAGATCTCTCTTTCTTTTTCAGGAAGATCATCCCACACCGACTTGATGATCTGAGCTTGGGTTTTTGCAGAAGCAAAGGGAACTGCAATGCTGTGGTAGTCTCCGGCTTTTTTAAGACTTTCCTGCATGAGGTTCTCACGAACAAACAGTTCCCACAGTCCGTCGCCAAGATACGCCCACGCTAAAGGTGAGTAACTTTCAACATCCATACTAATCAATTAACCTCCATCTAGTACCTTCAGGCGTGTCTTCCAACGCGATCCCGGCCTCCGACAGCTTATCCCTGATCTTGTCTGCCAGACCCCAGTTCTTCTCCTTTTTGGCATCCTGTCTGATCTCTAGTAGTATATCCAAAAGGCAGCTGGTCAAGCTATCGTCAAGGACTTCCTCTTCAGGCTCTTCTTCCCGCAAAACCCCAAAGATGCCGCCGAGGGTCTCCAGAAGCATTAGCGCTCCTCCCAGCTTTGGATCGTTTGCCTTCAAATAGCCGTTCCCAACGCTGCACAGTTCAAATAGAATACCCATAGCTTGTGCAGTGTTGAAGTCGTCTTCCATAGCTGCTCTAAAGCGAGCTTCGATATCCTCAAGTTCCTTTATCCCCTGCCAGGCTTTAGGCTCTGTAGCTTT
>LFSI01000058.1:52938-57456 GCA_001512545.1 Clostridia bacterium DTU065
CGCCAGGTGTTGTAGGAGTTGTTGAGCCGCTTTAAGCCTTTGGCGCACTCTTTGAGCCTGTTCCAGGTGAAGTTCATAGGCGTTCTATAGTGGTGGGACAGAATGTAGAAGCGGATCTCCTCTTTGGAGCTCTCTTTCAGGAGATCTTCAATGGAGATGAAGTTGCCCAAAGACTTGCTCATCTTCTCGTCGTCTATTGTAATCAGGCCGTTGTGAATCCAAAACCTCGCGAATGGTTTGTCTGTATAAGCTTCGGACTGGGCGATCTCGTTTTCGTGGTGGGGGAAGATCAGGTCTAAACCACCGCCGTGGAAATCGAAGTTCTCACCTAAGAGATCCAGCGACATAGTTGAGCACTCAATATGCCAGCCCGGTCTGCCCTCGCCCCACGGCGACGGCCAGCTGATTTCGCCCTCTTTGGCTTTTTTCCACAGGGCAAAATCTGCAGGATCTTTTTTGGCTTCATCTACAGAAACACGCACACCGCAAAGAAGTTCTTCCACATTTCTTCCAGACAGCTTACCATACTCGGGAAAGCTTGCTACGCTGAAGTAAACGTCGCCGTCTGCCACATAGGCATGGCCTTTTTTGATCAAGCCATCAATGAACTCAATGATTTTATCGATGTATTCAGAGACCTTGGGATACTTGTCGCAGCGCAAAACGCCAAGAGCGTCCATGGCTTCCATGTAGCGCTGAGAGTAGTAGTTGGAAATCTCCAGTGCCGGTCTGTTCTCTTGAATTGAGCGGGCGATGATCTTGTCGTCGACGTCGGTGAAGTTCTGCACCATAGTCACCGAATAGCCCAAATAGTTGAAGTACCGACGAATAGCGTCCCAAACTATGCTCGGCCTTGCATGGCCTAGGTGGGCATCGTCATAAGGGGTGACCCCGCAGACGTAGACCTTAATATTATCGTGAGGTTCAAAGCGTTCCTTTTTTCTAGTTAACGAATTGTATATCTGCATTTAGGTGATGCAGCCCCGCTGCATCTGCACCTCCTCAAACCGAAAAATCGGCTCTTTTTGCTATAATACCGCTACTATCGCTAAAGCCGCAATACCTTCTTTGCGGCCGACAAAGCCCAGTCGCTCTGTAGTAGTTGCTTTTATACTGACTTGATCTCGATTTATACCGAGACATTTGCTGATGTTATCCCGTATCTGGTCTTTGTAAGGCCCGATCTTTGGTGCTTCAGCTAAAACTGTGGCATCAACGTTAAGAACTCTGACGCCTTTCTTGTCTAATAGGGTTTTCACTGCACAGAGCAGGTCCAAACTGCAGGCATCTTTGTAGGCAACATCTGAATCAGGGAAGTGCTCGCCGATATCTCCCAATCCGCAGGCCCCAAGAATCGCATCCATAACTGCATGAGTCAGCACGTCTGCATCGGAATGACCTAAAAGCCCCACTTCATATGGTATTTTAACGCCCCCTAGGATCAAATCTCTCCCAGGTACTAGGCGGTGGACATCAAACCCCTGACCCACCCGGATTTGGGGTTGTTCCAAATTGTACATATCGTAGTCTCCCCTAGTTGTGATTTTTATGTTTCGGCTATCTCCTTCCACAAACACCTGCGTTTCAAACAGCTGCGCATCGTCGGTAACCTGACCTGCGGCAGATTCTTCCCACAACTTGCGGTGCTTTTGGTAGATTTCCTCATACATAAATCCTTGGGGGGTTTGAACCTGCATGATGCGGCTTCGATCTACAGTACCAATAATCATACCTTTTTCGTCGATCTCTCGCAAAGAGTCTGTGGCAAGGACTCCAGGAACAGCTGCCGTGCCGGGCTTTGTGCTATCTAATACCCTTAAAATCAACTCTGGGCTGACAAACGGCCTGGCGCCATCATGAATCAAGACCTTCTCCACACCCGAGGTGGATAGCGCCTCAAGTCCGAAAAACACCGATTCTACACGAGAGCTACCCCCCAAACAGAGTACGATGTTAGCATCTGCTCTGAACCTTTCCACTATCTCCTCAACCTGTTCCTCTTCGCCGCTCCTTACAACCACGACAATAGGATCGAACAGCTTGGTCTTGGCAAATGTTGCTAACGAGTAGTACAGAAGCGGTTTACCTTGGAATGGCAGGAGCATCTTGTTTTGACCTAGTCCCAATCGGCTGCCTCTGCCAGCTGCCAGAATAATTGCTGCGTTTTTCATAGCCGCTCCTCCCGCATCCATAATCTATAGATTCAGCATACCTGCAGCAGGGACATTTGTCCAGAACCGCAGGTATCAATAAACACCCGCCAAAATGGCGGGTGCCTTTCACATGTTATTCACCAATGCTTTGGGCTTGGCAAAGATCATCCTTCCTGCGGCAGTTTGCAACACGCTGGTGACCAAAACGCCAACCTCTTCGCCGATAAACTTCTTACCGCCGTCGATGACGATCATAGTACCGTCATCAAGGTAGCCAATACCCTGTCCCGACTCTTTGCCGTCTTTAATCACCTGAACATTCATCTCTTCGCCGGGAAGCACTACAGGTTTTAGTGCATTTGCCAGTTCGTTGATGTTTAGTACAGGAACCCCCTGCAGTTCAGCTACTTTATTTAAGTTGTAGTCATTGGTGATGACCTTTCCGCCGATGCGCTTGGCAAGATGCACCAGCTTTGCATCGACTTCCAATTCTCCGTTTTCTTCGTCGTTAACGATCTCCATCTGCATGCCGAACTCTTTCTGCATCGTGTTCAAGATGTCAAGGCCTCTTCGACCCCTATTACGTTTAAGAATATCCGACGAATCGGCTATGTGCTGCAGCTCTTCGAGGACAAACCGCGGTACGATGATTTTGTCCTCTAAAAACCCAGTAGCACAGATGTCGGCGATTCGGCCGTCGATGATCACGCTGGTGTCGAGAATCTTGACCGTAGGTTCTTTTCTCCCAATTCCCGGAAGCTTTTCTGTGAAGGTAAACATCTCTTCACATTTATTGCCAAACAAATCTGCCAAGAAAAGACCTAGAATAAATGCCAAAAACCCCGTAAGTGGCCTAGATTGGAAGAAGTTACCAATTAAAAGACCAGTGACAATGCCTAGGATAAATCCTAGGACCATCGCCAAGACTTTTCGGCCGTGAACTTTCTTAAGCCGGCTGGTAATTACCCCTACCAAAACTGCTACACAAGCACCTACAATCATACCGCCCACAAGCCCGTAAACGTTGCCGTATCCCCACCCATAGATTCCGCCAACAATCAGGCCTGCGGCAAAAGCTAATACCCGTATTAACACCCTTTCACCGCCTTTTTTGCCTTACCGTTTTTGGTTAGTTAGATTAGTTGCTAGTATCGAGGCATTCTAGTATTTTTTCTCTCATCACCTCTTCTTCCGTTTCGGTGGCTAAAGCAAGCTCCGAAACGACGATGCGGATAGCCTGCTCCAGCATCTTCTTTTCCCCTGTAGAGAGACCTTTTTCTTTATCTCTTGAATAAAGATCGCGAGCCACAACCGCTACTTCTTCGATGTTGCCGGTCTTGATCTTTTCCATGTTGTTGCGATAACGGCGATTCCAATTGGAACTGAGTTCATTCTCTGACTCTTTCAACACGTCAAGAATGTGGCCTACCTCGTCTCTGTCGATGATTTTGCGAAGACCGAGTTCATGGCAGTTTTCGACTGGTACCATCACTTTGAGATCTCCATCCAACATAGAAAGTACGTAATATGATTTCGTTTCGCCTAAGATGTCTTCTTCTTTAATGTTCTTAATAACACCCGCTCCATGTGTGGGGTATACAACTTTATCTCCAACAGAAAACACCGTTACACCTCCTCTTAAAGGCTCTGTATTATCTGTTATTATAAGCCTTTTTGACAACTTAGTCAAGAAATTCAATAATTTTAACACAAACTTACAGGCCATGTCAACAGATAATGCCCATTATTTTTCAAGACTTTCAATGCTGCACGGTCTGTGCCCTCCAACCAACGCGCCTGGCGCCCTAGACGGAGCCAGACCAAGCCAAATACACCTTGACATTGTCAAAGCTGTATTTTTATAATTTAAGGGAGATGTAGCCGAAGGAGGGTACTCTATGGACAGTCTGGTCAAGCACGACTTTCAAGAACTCGTCGACAAATACCTTATCCGGCACCGATCAATTTTAGATATATTGACAAAGCTTTCAGAATCTGCCGCCAGGACAAACAGAGCTGTTGCTAAAGCAGTTACAGTTTGCGGGTGCATCAGAATCAATGCTGAGAAGCAGTCCTTCCCCAACGACATAAACTACAGCGATCTTAGACCATACATGGAAAACCACGTTGAAGGCAAACTCTGCGAGTCCTGTCAAGATGTTATAGAAAATGAGATCGGTAGAACGATTTTCTACCTCACAGCTTTAAGCAATGCCCTAGATCTAGACTTAAATGAAGTAATAGAAAAAGAGCGAAAAACGTTAGAAGCCTTAGGAGTATACAATCTTACTTGAATACTGATTGGGAGTGTTGCAAAACTACTAAATAAGTAGGGAGCAACGCTCCCTTTTTTGTTAGGTTTAAT